>CAIWVP010000034.1 GCA_903916195.1 uncultured Verrucomicrobiota bacterium
CATCACCACGGCGACCACGCCTACGGCAACCAGGTGTGGGCCGACGCCGGCGCGACCATCGTCGCCCACGAGGGCGTGCTCGCCGAGATGAAGCGCTTCGAGACCGGGACCTTCGGCGGCGCGCCGGGCCGCTGGGAGGGCACCGCCAAGGACCGCCCCGACGTCGCCCGGTCGAAGCTCCGTCCGCCCACGTTGCTCTTCCCGCGCCAACTGGTGTTCGACGACGGCGGACTGCGCGTCGAGCTCCACCACTTCGGCGTCGCACATACCCGCGGCGACGGCTTCGCGTGGCTGCCGAACGAGCGCGTCCTCTTCACCGGCGACGCCTGCGTGAACGGCCCCTACAACTTCATGGGCGACGGCGACACCGGCGAATGGGTGAAGACCTTGGAGACCGCCCGCGCCCTGAAGCCGAAGTTCGTCTGCCCGGGCCACGGTCTCATGGGCGGGTCCGAGATCCTGGACAACCAGATCGCGTTCCTCCGCGCGCTGCGGACCGAGGTGAAGAAACTCACCGACGCCGGCAAGACCTCCGTGGAGGCCAAGGCCGCGGTCGACACCATCAAAGCGGCGATCCAGAAGGACGAACGTATCGCGAACTACGTCGGCGGCATGTTCGCCTCGCAGGTGGAGAAGGTGTTCGTCGAGTTCGGCGGCAAGCCCTTCGAGTCCGCGCTCCGGCTCTCTCCCGAGTCCAGGGAATCGCTCCGTGCCCGCGCCGCCGGCAAGCCGGACCGTTTCGCGGGCTTCGTGACCGGGCGCTGAGGACGGTGCCGCCGCGTCGACGAGGGCGTCCGCGCTCCGCGCGCCTACTTGCCTCGCTCGCGGGCCTCGGCACACTGCCCGCGTGTCACCTGCCCGCCGCATCTTGGCCCTTCTGCCTTTTGCCTTTTGCCTTCTTCCCGCCCGCGCCGCCGACATCGGCGCGGTGAAGGACGCCGGTGCCGGCACCAACGGCTTCCGTCCGCTCGTCGCCGCCGACCGCACCGCCGTGCCGTTGCTCGCGCCGGCCAGCCACGAGGGCGAGGCGCGCATCAAGCAGTTCAAGCTGCTGCCCGGCATGAAGGTCGAGCTCTGGGCCGCGGAACCGATGCTCGCGAACCCGGTCGCCTTCTCCGTCGACGAGCTCGGCCGCGTCTGGACCAGCGAGACGTACCGCTACCGCTCCAGCGTGCTCGATATCCGGCACTACATGTTCATGCTGGAGGACGACCTGGCGTCGCGCAGCCTCGACGACCGGTTGAAGCAGATCCGGAAGTGGTTCGGGCCCGAAGGCGAGAAGGCGCTGAGCCAGGAGACCGAGGTGATCCGCATGGTCGAGGACACCGACCACGATGGAAAAGCCGACAAGTCGACGGTCATCGCCGACGGCCTGAACTCGCCGCTCGACGGCATCGCCAGCGGCATCCTCGTCCGGCGCGGACAGGTCTGGTTCACCGATATCCCGAGCGTGTGGAAGTTCTCGCCGCAGGTGGGCGGGCAGCTGGACAAGCCGATGTCCGTCGCGACCGCCGCGAACCCGGCGGCCCGCTTGGCCTCCTCGCCGCGGATGCACACGAACTACACCGCCGAGGCGCTGCTCACGGGGTTCGGCATCCGGTTCAGCTTCACCGGGCACGACCTGCACGGGCTGAAGTTCGGTCCGGACGGACGGCTCTATTTCTCCTGCGGAGACCGCGGCACGCATGTGGTCACCAAGGAAGGCAACGTCATCGACCTACCGGACGAGGGCGCGGTGTTCCGCTGCGAACTGGACGGCTCGAAGATGGAGGTCTTCGCCCGCGGCCTGCGCAATCCGCAGGAACTGGCCTTCGATGAATACGGCAATCTCTTCACCGGCGACAACGACTCCGACCAGGGCGACCGCGAGCGCTGGGAATACGTCGTCGAAGGCGGCGACTACGGCTGGCGCGTCGGCTACCAGCACGCGCCGCTCGGCAACGCCGGGCCCTGGAACATGGAGCGCCTCTGGGTACCGCATTTCGAGGGACAGGCCGCCTATATCATCCCGCCCATCGCGAACATCGCCGACGGCCCGAGCGGGTTGGTGCACAACTACGGCACCGGATTGCCCGCGTCGCTCGACCATCGGTTCCTGCTCGCCGACTTCAAGGGCACCAGCTCCAAGAGCGGCATCTACTCGCTGCTGAACCGTCCGAAAGGCGCCGGGTTCGAGCTGGTGGCGCACGACCCGTTCCTTTGGAACACGCTCGTGCCCGACGTCGATATCGGTCCCGACGGCGCGGTGTGGTTCGCCGATTGGCACGAAGGCTGGCCCAAGAGCAACAAGGGCCGGATCTACCGCGCCTATTTCCCGGAGGCCATCGCCGACCCGGTGGTGAAGGAGACCGCGAAGCTGCTGGCCGCAGGCATGGAGAAGCGGCCCGACGACGAACTGTTCCGGTTGCTCGCGCACCGCGACATGCGCGTTCGGCAGGAAGCACAGTTCGAGCTGGCCGCACGCGGACCGAAGATGTTCCCGGGTCTGGAGAAGGTCGCTGCGGATCCGGCGAGCCCGCTGGCGCGGATCCACGCGATCTGGGCCTTGGCGCAGGTCGGCCGGCGGACCACCGAACCGGTCGCGCCCATGCTCCTCCGTCTGCGCAACGATCCCGACGTCGAGGTCCGCGTGCAGGTGGCGCGGGCCCTCGGCGACATCGGGCCCGGCGACGCACAGACCAGCGCGGCCGGCATCATGTTGTCCGACGCGAGCCCGCGCGTCCGCGCCTCCGCCGCGCTGAGCCTCGCCAAACTCGCGCCGTCGTTCCGCTACCGGCGCGGCATCGCGGCGGACGTGCTCCAGCGCTCCTTGCGTGAGGACTCGAAGGACCCGGTCCTTCGGCACGCCTACGCGATGGCGGTGGCCAGCTCGTATCCCGACAAGGTCTCCGACCAGTTCCCGACCCACCGCGCCGGCATCGCCCGCATCGTGACGCTGCTGGCCTATCGCCTCCGCGCCGACCCGAACGTCGCCCGCTTCCTCGCCGACCCCGATCCGTTGCTGATGCTCGAGGCCGCGCGCGCGATCAACGACGTGCCCATCACCAACGCGCTGCCCGCCCTCGCCGCCCTCGCCGAGCCCGCGCAGCTCGACGTGCTGCTGGGACAGTTCGCGTCCCTGAAGCCGGCCCCGGTCCCGGTGCCCGCGCCAGGTGCCATCCGCGACGTGCGCGCCGACCAGCCGCTGCCATGGGGCGATGCACCGCTTGATCAGCTCACCCCCATGCTTCTGCGCGTGGTGAACGCCAACTTCCGCGTCGGCACGCCGGAGGCCGCGCGTCGTCTCGCCGCCCTCGCCGCCCGGTCCGATCTATCGGACCTCGTCCGCACCGAGGCACTCTTCGCCTTGTTCCATTGGACCAAGCCGCCGGCCCGGGACCGTGTGGTAGGCGTGTTCCGGCCGCCGCAGGAGCGCCGGGACGATACTTCGAATCAAGCGCTCCGGTCCCTACTGGCCGGACTCCTGGATCCTGCCCGTACTCCGGAACGGGTGATGGTGGCCACCTGCGGATTCCTCAAGGACCTACCGCTCATAGAATCGGCGCCTCATCTCGAAGTTCTGATCGTGAACGAGAAGGCTTCGGGGGAGGCCAGGGCCGCGGCGCTCCGCCCCTGGGTGGCTGCCGACCACTTCAAAGCGATGGCGTCCAGCGATTCCGGCGCCGAAGGCCGGTTCCGCGAACGCGCTTCGCGGCTCCTCCGCTACGCCGCCGCACAAACCCACGAGAGCCTCCGCCTCGAGGCCTCGAAGCTCGACGCGGAGCTGGATCCCAACCATGCCACCGGCCCGCTCACCGAGAAGCTCAGGTCCGGTTCGCTCACCGAGCAGCAGTCCGCCTTCACCTCGCTCGGCGACCTCAAGTCCGACGCGGCGGACGCCGTCCTCGCTGAATGGCTCGACAAGCTCATGAAGCGCGAGGTCGCCAACGAGGTGATGCTCGACCTCGTCGAGGCCGCCGCCAAACGCAGCGCCGTCGCGGTGAAGTCGCGTCTCGAGGCCTACGCCAAGTGGAAGCTGCCGCAGGACCATCTCACGCCTTATCGTGAGACGTTGTCGGGTGGGGACGCGGCGCGCGGCAAAAAGATCTTCTACGAGAACGTCGCCGCGGCCTGCACCCGCTGCCATCACCTCGGCACCGACGGCGGCGGCAACGCCGGGCCGGTGCTCGACGGCATCGCGTCGCGCCAGACCCGCGAGTATCTTCTGGAGAGCATCGTGTCCCCGAACCAGCAGATCGTGCAGGGCTTCGAGAGCGCGACGCTGACGCTGAAAAACGGCGCGAACCACGCCGGCGTCGTGAAATCCGAGACGGACTCCGAGGTCACCCTCCTCTCGCCCGAGGACGGCGACGTGAAGGTCAAGAAGTCGGACATCGCCACGCGCGAAAAGGGCCTGAGCGGGATGCCCGAGGGCCTCGTCCAACTGCTCACGCGCCAGGAGTTGCGCGATTTGGTCGAGTTCCTCGGGACGCTTAAATGAGCCGACGGGCCCTATCATCGCGGGCCAGCCGTCCAAGTCGGCGGTTGAACAACCTCGGGGTTCGTGTAGTCCTCAAGTCAGCACGATCATCTGCATGAAACCTCGCCTGATCCTCACTTCCTTCGCAGCAGCGCTCTTGGTCCTGACCGGTTGCGACAAGTCGGACAGCACCGCGCCGTCGGCCTCTGCCGTCCCGGCGACCGCCGCAGGCGTGAAGCCTTATCCGCTGACCGTCTGCCCGGTCTCCGACGAGAAACTCGGCTCGATGGGCGATCCCGTGGTGTTCGTCCACGCCGGCCAAGAGATCAAGCTCTGCTGCAAGAACTGCCGCAAGGACTTCGACGCCTCCCCCGCCAAGTACATAGCGAAGCTGACGGCGAAATGATCTTCCCCGAGCCACACCCTGCACCGTCCATGAAGAACGTCTTCTTGCCCCTCGCCGTCGTGGCCTTGTTAGCCGGTTGCGCCAGCTACAGCGACAAGCCTTCGGCGTCCGCCAAGCCATATCCGCTCAACACCTGCATCGTCTCGGGCGACAAGTTCGACCATGGCAATCCGGTCGTGCGGATCGTGAACGGTCAGGAAGTGAAGCTCTGCTGCAAGGATTGCTTGAAAGACTTCGACAAGGATCCGGTGAAATATTTGACGAAGCTCGACGCGAAGTGACCTTTTGGATGTCCGCCCGCTGATCCTATGAAACGAACCTGCGCCCTCCTGATGAGCTTCGTGCTCCTTGTGGCGCTGTTCTATCCCGGTGTCGCCCGTTGCGCGGCGGGCGTCGACCGTTCCGCCGTGGCCGCCAAGCATGGCTGCTGCGCTCCATCCCAGTTCGCCTGCTCCGCTCCTTGCTGTGCGGATCGCTCCGCCGCTCCGCACGACCGCTCGACCCCGACGCCGGCCACCGACCACGGTCCCCGCGTCACTCCGCTCGCCTTGCTCGCCGCTCTCTGGACGCTCCCGGCGCCTGCCGCTCTTCCCGCGTCCTTCTCCGCGCCGTCCCCCGACGCGGTCCCGGCACCGGTTCTCCCGCTTTTCTTGCGGGATGCCGCGCTGCTGATCTGACCCGACCCTGCTCCGCGCACCCGGTGTGCCCATCGATGGCGCCCGTGTGCCTCGCTGTCGTCGCCCGTCGTCCAGGTCCTTGTCCGGTCGTCCGTCTTTCACCTCCTTTCCCGTCCCATGAGAACGCGTGTCTCGTCCGCGTCGGCTGGCTTGCTCGCCGCCCTCCTGTGCGTCGCCGTGTCGGCCGATGCACCGGCGGCCTCCCATCATGCCGTGCCGTCCGAGGGCGCCGCCGTGGTCGGTCCGGCCTTGCTGGACCGCTACGCGGAAGCGCTGCGGGCACATCATCCGGCGGTGGCCGCTGTGGCGGCGCGGACCGAAGCGGCCGAGCTCGCCCTCGCCGGCACACGTCGGTTCGCGGACCCGACCTTCCGCTTGGGTGGCGGCCTGTTCGACGAACGGAACATGTCGGCCCGAGAAGAGGGCAACCTGGGCTACGGCATGGAGCAGAAGCTGCCCTTGCTCGGGAAGGAGCAGGCGGCCCGGTCGTCCGCGCGGGCCGAAGCGGAGGCCGCCGCGACCCGCGCCGAGGTGCGGTTCCAGGGCCTCCGCCGATCGCTCGCCCGGGCCCTGCACGCCGCGGCGCTCGCGGAGGAGACCGTCCGGCTCGGCCGCGAGGACCTGGCCTGGCTGGACACGACGGTGACCGCGGCCGAGGCCCGATATGCCGGCGGGACGGCCTCGCAGTTCGAGTTGCTCCGCGTCCAGAACGAGCGCTCGAAACGGGCGAACCAGCTCGCCAACGACGAGCGCCGGCGCGACGCGGCCCGGGCGTTGGTGAACCACGCGCTGGGACGCGACCCTCTCGTGCCGTTGCCGGACCTCGTGCTGCCGCCGGTCGCCGGCGAGTTGGTCGGGTCGGACGCGTTGGTCGAGCGCGCCGTGCGCAACGCGCCGGACCTGCGCGTGCTCGCCCGCGAACGCCGCGTCGCCGAGGCGTCGGTCGAGGTCGCCCGGCGTTCGCAGCGGCCGGACATCGCGCTCGGCGTGGAAGGACGGCAGTTCGCCGGCGACGGCGGGTTCCGCAACGGCACCTTCACCGTCAGCTTGAGCCTTCCTTGGTTCAACCGCGCCAACTACCGCCGTGATCTCGACCGGGAACGCGCGAAGCTCCGCGCCGCCGAAGCGGACCACGCCGATGCCGCGGTGTCGGTGCGCAACGAGGTCCATCATCTCCTGGTCGAGACCGAGACGGCGCGCCGCGAGGCCCTTCTCTATCGCGACGACGTGGCGCCGCGGTCCGGCCAGGCGCTGGCCGCCGCGCACGCCGCCTGGTCCGGCGGCAAGGGCATGATGAACGACGTGCTCGAGGCCCGCCGCATGCGGGTCGAGGCGAAGCTCATGCTCGCCCGCGCGGTCGCGGCACAGCAGGACATGCTGAGCGACCTGTCCTTCGTCTGCGGCGTGGCCGACATCACCGCGCCCGATGTCGCACCCCTTTCCGCCGGTCCAGCAGCGATGCCCGCCCAACCTTGATCCTATGAAGCTCCTCCTTCCCATCGTGGCCGCCGCCGTCGTGGCCGGCGCCATCGGTTGGTTCGCGCGCCCGCATCTGTCGCCGGGGGGCGGGCGTCCCGTCGCCGGACCCTCCGACGACGCTCCGGGCACCCGCCGGATCCTCTACTACCAATCGCCGATGCATCCATGGGTCCGCTCCGACCAGCCGGGCAGATGCACGGTGTGCGGCATGGACCTCGTGCCGGTCCGCGAAGGCGAGGCGCCCGCCGTCGACGGACTGGTCACGCTCGGATCGAACGCCGTCACGGTCGTGGGCGTGCAGACCGAGGCGGTCCGCCGCCAACCGCTCGTGCGGACGCTCCGCTTCGCCGGCACGATCGACGACGACGACTCGCGGCACCGCATCCTCGGCGCCTACCTCGACGGCCGCATCGAGGAGCTCTTCGTGAACAACGAGGGCGCGGAGATCGTCGCCGGCCAGCGCCTCGCGCGCTTCTACAGCCCGATGCTCCTGACCGCGGTGCGCGAATACGTGGCGCTCCGCAAGGACGCCTCGGCGGCGGGCGGTCCGCTGCTGCTCTCCGGCGCGGCGACCCGACTGCGGCAGCTGGGCCTGACCGACGCGCAGGTCCTGTCGTTGCCGACGACGTTCCGCGAGACCGACCTCGCGGTGGACATCTTGGCGCCGATGAGCGGCACGGTGGTGAAACGCACCGTGTACGCCGGACAGCACGTGAAGGAAGGCGAACCATTGTTCGAGCTCGGGGACTTCACGACGATGTGGTTCAAGTTCGACGCCTACGAACGCGACCTCGCGTGGCTCAGGCCGGGCCAAGCGGTCGAGATCACCACGGCGGCCCTGCCCGGACGCGTCTTCACCAACGCGGTGGCGTTCATCGATCCGAACGTCGACGCGGTGACCCGTAGCGCGAAGGTCCGCGTCGAGATCCCCAACCCGTCCTCGACGGTCGAGGGCCGCGCGGAACGGCTCTTCCGCCACCGCCTCTTCGCCGATGCGCGGGTACGGACGGTCGCGCCCGATGCGCTGTGCCTTCCGCGCACCGCCGTGCTCTCGACCGGCGGCGCGCCCGTCGCCTACGTCGAACGTGCGCCGGGTCACTATGAGGCACGTGCGCTGCGCCTCGGCCGCATCGGCGACGAGGTGGTCGAGGTGACCGCCGGTCTGGCCGAAGGCGAACGCGTGGTGACGCAGGGCAACCTGCTCCTCGATTCGCAGAGCCAGATCGCCGGCGTACCGCGTCCAGAAGATCCCGCGGGCGATGACGCCGGCCCGGTCGCGTCGCCGCAGGCCAAGCCCGCCCCGGCCGCTCCGGTCGGCGGTCCGAGCGGCGGCGTGATCGCTCCCGGGGCGCAACGCGCGGTGCGTGACTTTCTCAAGGCCGCGGACGCGGTGCGCGAGGCGTTGGCGGCGGACGACCTGACGCGCTTCAACGTCGCCGCGGCGGCGTTGCATCCGGTCGTCGGTGCGCTGCCGGACATCGGCGCGCTCCCCGCGTTGGCCCGCGCCGGGAAGGCCGCGCATCTGCCGGAGGCCAAGGACCTCCCGTCGGCGCGGAAGTCGTTCTATCCGCTCAGCACGGATCTGGTGGAGGTCGTCCGCGGCCTCCGAGGGATGCCGGATATCGCCGCGGCATCCGCCGACGTGACCCTCTACCAGTGCCCGATGGTGAAGCGCGCCTTCCCCGGGGCGCCGAAGACCGCCTCGTGGATCCAGCTCGGCGGGCCGGTGCGCAACCCGTGGTTCGGCGCCGACATGATCGATTGCGGCACCGAGCTAGGACGATGACCCCTATTTCCCGTGGCGGTGCGTGGGACGCCGCGGGCTCCAAACCAATCCACGCGAGGAGAAACAAGATGAAACTGCACCACACGTTGATCGCCGCCGCCGTCCTGTTGGGCTCGGTCGCGATGTCCACCACCGGCTGCAAATCCGGCGCCTGCTGCGACATGAAATCGAAGGGCGCCAAGTCCGCGTCGGTGAAGCCGTATCCGCTCAAGACCTGCATCGTGTCCGGCGAGAAGCTGGGCGAGATGGGCGAGCCCGTCGTGTTCGTCCACGAAGGACAGGAGATCAAGCTCTGCTGCAAGAACTGCCGGAAGGACTTCGACAAGGAGCCCGCCAAGTATCTGAGCAAGCTGGCCGACGCCGCGCCCGCCGCGCACCACTGAAGCGCCGACCATCGGGCGGGAACGGCCGAAGTCCGTTCCCGCCTGCACTTCCATCCGCACCGCACCGCCCTTTCGTCCGTCCACAGCAACGCGTCCGCCATGATCACCCACCTCATCGATTGGTCGTTGAAGAACCGCTTCCTCGTGATCTGCGCCGCGCTGCTCTTGGCCGCGTGGGGCGTGAAGGCGCTGCGCGCGACGCCGGTGGACGCCATCCCGGACCTCTCGGAGAACCAGGTGCTCGTGTACGGCGATTGGCCGGGCCGTTCGCCGCGGGAGGTCGAGGACCAGGTGACGTATCCGCTGAGCGTGAACCTCCAGGGGCTCTCCGGCGTGAAGGCGGTCCGCGCGAATTCGATGTTCGGGTTCTCGCTGGTGACCGTCGTGTTCGAGGACCGCGTGCCCGGCGATCTCGCCCGGCAACGCGTCAGCCAGCGCCTCGGCCTCGTCGGTTCTCAGCTGCCGGCCGGCGTCACCCCGCAGCTCGGCCCCGACGCGACCGGCCTCGGCTGGGTGTACCAGTACCACCTCCACGTGGATCCGGACGCGCCGGGCGGCCACGACCTCGGCGAGCTCCGCGCGGTGCAGGATTTCTTCCTGCGCTACCAGCTCCAGAGCGTTCCCGGCGTCGCCGAGGTCGCGAGCATCGGCGGGTTCGTGCGGCAATACCAGATCGAGGTGGACCCGGCGAAGCTGCGCCAGGCCGGGGCCACGTTGGCGCAGGTGATGGACGCCGTGGGCTCCAACAACCTGAACGTCGGCGGGAAGGTGATCGAGGAGAACGGCATGGAGTTCGTGGTCCGCGGCGTCGGCCTGGTGAAGTCCGTCGCCGACCTCGAGCAGATCGCGGTCGCGACCAAGGACGGCACGCCGGTCTATCTGCGCGATGTCGCGACCATCGGCCTGGGCGGCGATTTCCGCCGCGGTGCGCTCGACGTCGACGGGCGCGAGGTCGTCGGGGGCATCGTGGTGATTCGCACCGGCGACAACGCGATGGAGGTGATCCAACGCGTGAAGGCGAAGCTCGCGGAGATCGCGCCGAGCTTGCCCGCGGGCGTCACCGTCCTGCCCTTCTACGACCGCAGCGACCTCATCGCGCGGACGATCGAGACACTGAAGCACGCGCTGGTCGAGGAGATGGTGCTCGTGACATTGGCGCACATCGTCTTCCTGTTCCATTTCCGCAGCATCCTCATCGTCACCATCCCGCTGCCGCTGAGCATCCTCGTGTCGTTCGTGCTGATGCAACGGTTCGGCATCTCCTCGAACATCATGTCGCTCGCGGGCATCGCCATCGCCATCGGCGTGCTCGTCGACGCCGGGATCGTGATGACCGAGAACGTCATCCGCCACTGCGAGGAGGCGGAGGCCAGGAAGAAGGCGGCCGGCGGGTCGGCGGACGCCGACCCTTCGCTCACGCCGGCCGAGCGCCTCCAGGTCACGCTGGAGGCGGCGACGCAGGTCGGGCGTCCGATCTTCTTCGCGATGGCCATCATCATCCTCGCGTTCGTGCCGGTGTTCGCGATGGGCGGCCAGGAGGGCAAGCTGTTCCATCCGCTCGCGTTCACCAAGACCTTCGCATGCGTCGGAGCGACGCTGCTCGCGGTGACGCTCGTGCCGGTGCTCTGCTCGCTGCTGGTCAAAGGACCGTTCCATCGCGAGGAGGACAACTGGGTGATGAAGCTGCTGCTGCGCGTGTACGACCCGGCGCTCGACTGGTCGCTCGCGCATCGCAAGAGCGTGCTCGGGCTCGCGGCGCTGGTGCTGCTCGTGTCGCAAGTGGTCGCGTGGGGATTGCCCCGGCCGGTGCTCGACCGCATCGCGGCATGGAGCCCGTCGGCCGCTGCGCGGCTCGGAGGTTTCGGCCGCGAGTTCATGCCGGCGCTGAACGAAGGCTCGCTGCTGTTCATGCCGGTGCTGCTCCCTCAGGTCTCGCTCACCGAGGTGAAGCGCATCATGTCCTGGCAAGACCGCGTGATCTCCCGGACGCCCGAGGTCGCCAGCGTCGCGGGCAAGCTCGGCCGCAGCGAGACGGCCACCGATCCCGCGCCGGTGGAGATGATCGAGACGACCATCATGCTCAGGCCCGAATCCGCGTGGCGCCCCGGCATGACGCGCCAGAAGATCGTCGCCGAGCTGACGGAGAAGCTCACCGCCGTCCCGGGCTACGTGCCCGGCTTCCTCCAGCCGATCGAGAACCGCGTGCTGATGATCTCGACCGGGATCCGCGCGCAGGTCGGCGTGAAGCTGCTGGGAGAAGACCTCGACCAACTGCAGCAGCTCGCCTTCGACGTCGAGAAGGTGGTGCGCGAAGTGCCGGGCGCCGTCGGCGTCGCGCCGAGCCGGGTGCAGGGCAAGCCGTATCTCGACATCGAGGTCGACCGTCCCGCGATGGCCCGCCT
Organism: uncultured Verrucomicrobiota bacterium; assembly: GCA_903916195.1. GTDB lineage: Bacteria > Verrucomicrobiota > Verrucomicrobiia > Limisphaerales > UBA9464 > CAIVQB01. The sequence continues at coordinate 11,593 of CAIWVP010000034.1, forward strand.
CGGCCTCTCCGCGAAGGACGTGCTCGACGTCGTCGAGACCGGGCTCGGCGGCAAGAACGTCGGCACCACCATCGAAGGACGCCAGCGGTTCCCCATCCAGGTGCGCTTCGACCGCGCGGCGCGCGACGACATCGAGAAGCTCGGCGAGGTGCTGGTGCCGCTGCCTTCCGGCCGGTCGATCCCGCTCGGCAGCGTCGCGAAGATCCGGCGCGTCGTCGGCCCGAGCGAGATCGCCAGCGAGAACGGCCGCCTCCGTGTGTTCGTGCAGGCCAACGTCCAGGGCCGCGACCTCGGCGGGTTCGTCGAGGACGTGAAGGCGCGCATGGCGAAGGACGTCGTCCCGCGCCTGCCGAAGGGCGTGACCGTAGAGTATTCCGGCCAATACGAGCACCAGCTGCACGCGGAGCAGACGCTGCGGATGATCGTGCCCGTGGTGCTGCTCACCATCTTCCTGCTCCTCTACATCGTATACCGCAGCGCGAAGGAGGCGGCGCACGTGCTGCTCGCCGTGCCGTTCGCGCTGAGCGGATCGGTGTTCCTCCAATGGGCGCTCGGCTACGACTTCAGCGTCGCGGTCTGGATCGGCTACATCTCGCTCTTTGGCATCGCCATCCAGACCGGCGTGGTGATGGTCGTTTATCTTGAGGAGGCCATGGCGAAGCGCCAGGAGGCCTGCCGGGCCCGGGGCGCACCGTTCACTCGCGCCGACCTGCTCGAAGCGATCAAGGCCGGCGCCCGGCTCCGGCTGCGTCCGAAGGTGATGACCGTGGCCACGACCATCGCGAGCCTGCTGCCGATCATGTGGAGCACGCGGGCGGGCGCCGAGGTGATGAAGCCGCTCGCGACACCGGTCATCGGCGGCAGCGTCAGCTCGCTCATCCACATCCTCATCGTCACGCCGGTGATCGTGGCGTGGTTGCGCGAACGCGAGCTGGCGAAGGCGTCCGCGAAGGGGTCCGCCGGGTCCGTCACTTCCCGGTGACGGCGGCGACGATCATGGCGACGGTCTTCTCGATGCCGCCCTGGTTCTCGTCGACCACGGCGCGGGCCCGTTCGCCGAGCCGGGCGCGCAGGCCGGGATCGGCGAGCACCTCGGCCAACGACCGCTCCAGGGCCCCGGCATCGGGGACCTGGATGGCGGCCTTGCGCTCGACGAACTGCGGCACGATCTGCGGGAAGTTCTGCATGTTCGGTCCGAACAGCACCGCCTTGCCGAGCGCCGCGGGCTCGATGGGGTTCTGGCCGCCCTCGGCCGTGAGGCTCTTGCCCACGAACACCGCATCGGCCCGTTTGTAGAAGAAGCCGAGCTCGCCGGTGGTGTTGACGAGCAGGCACCCGACCTCGCCCGGGGCGCGTTGCGTCGTCGAGGTCACCTCGGTGCGGAAGATGAACTTCACGCCGCGGGCCGCCAGCTCGCGTCCGACCTCGGCGCCGCGCTCATGGTGGCGCGGCACCAGCACGAGGAAGAGCTTGGGGAACCGCACGCGCAGACGGCCCGCGATATCGGCCAGGATGGCTTCCTCGCCGGCGTGGGTGCTGCCGGCGACCAGGACGAGCGCGTCGTCCGCCACGCCGAGCTGGCGCAGAAGCAGCGGCACGTCCAACTGACGGCGGTCCGGGACCTTCGCGGAATCGAACTTCAGGCTGCCGGTGACGAGCACCGATGCCGGCCGGCAACCGAGTTTCCGGAGGCGCTCGGCATCGGCCTCGCTCTGGACGCCGACGCCGACGAAGCCCGCGAAGAACGGGCGGAATAGAAAACCGGCGCGACGATAACCGCGGAACGACCGGTCGGAGACCCGGGCGTTCACCAGCAGGTACGGGATCTCCCGCTTCTGGAGGCCCCAGAGCATGTTCGGCCACAGCTCGGCCTCGACGAAGACCATCGCCACCGGGTTGATGATCCCGAGGGCGCGCTGGACGTGTTTCCGCCGGTCGATGGGGTAGTAGATCTTCGCGACGTGGGCCGGAAGGCGCTTCTTGAGCTCGGCCATACCGGTGGCGGTCGTGGTGGAGACAAGCAGCTTGTGGTGCGGTAGCCGCAGCTCCAACACCTTGAGCAGCTGCACGCAGAGGTTCACCTCGCCGACGCTGACCGCGTGGAACCAGAGGGTCCGCCGGTTGGTCAGCGCCTGCTTGAGCTTGGCGTCGTAGTTGCCGAAGCGCTGCCCGAACCCAGCGACCCAACCGCCGCGACGCCACATCTTGAGGAAGTAGAAAGGCGCGGTGACCAAGAGGCCGATGTTGAAAAGAAGGTTGTAGAGAAACCGCATGTCCGTGTCGGCCAGCTAGCGCCGCGCCAGATTTGACCAGAAGTTCACACCGGCAAGCAAATGTTGCGGCCGCGAACGGAAGCCCGCGGATGCCCGGACGGAGGATTGTCGGCAGGTCCCGCGGAGAATCCTGCCCCGGACAAGTTCGGTTTGGAAATAACTCCGGCGACCCCTATCGCGTTCTCCGATCCCACAGCGTCGAATGAACGTTGAGGTGTCGGGAGGGACGCGGTTCCACCCGCGCCCTCGATGTTTCACGCCGCACCCGTCATCGCTTTCCATCGCAGCCCGTCACGTCACGGGATATCCTGCACGGCTTCTTCGCGAATGGATCAGGGCGCGGATGGAACCGCGCCCTCCCGGGTTCCCGGCGCGCCGGTCCACTCGAAGCGTCTTGGACTGCGGTGGCGCAGCAGAGCGGAGCCACCGCTTTGGGCGGGATACCCGATCCGGCGAGGCGCAACCCCGTTCGTCGCCGCGTCCGGCAGGCGAAGGCGGTGGCAAGCCACACGCACTCCAAGACCTCGCGGAATCCGCATGGGGCGGGAGAAGTCGCGTTGGCGTCGTGATGCTCCGCACCGACTTTTCTTTGCCTCCCGGGAGCGGGTTTCCGTAAGAATCGGACCGCACCGCTATGCCGCACCGATCCGCCTCCGCTGTCGCCGCACCCTCGGGCCGCCGTGAGTTCCAGAAGCTCATGGCCGCGAACCGTTCCGAGATTGCCATCCGCATCTTCCGCGCGGCGACCGAGCTCGGCATGCGCACCGTCGCCATCTACGCCGCCGAGGACCGCTTCGGGGCACACCGCTTCAAAGCCGACGAGGCGTACCAGGTCGGCCAGGGCAAGGGGCCGGTCGCCGCCTACCTCGACATCGATAGCATCGTCGCCGCCGCCAAGGCGCGCGGCGTGGACGCCATCCATCCCGGCTACGGCTTCCTCTCGGAGAACCCGGCCTTCGCCCGCGCCTGCGCCAAGGCGGGCATCACCTTCGTCGGGCCACGTCCCGAGCTGCTGGACATGATGGGCGACAAGACGGCCGCCCGCGCGCTGGCTCAGAAGATCGGCGTGCCCGTGCTGCCCGGCACCGAGGAACCGGTGAGCGACCGCGACGAGGCGCTGAAGGTGGCGAAGCAGATCGGCTTCCCGCTCATCATCAAGGCGGCCTTCGGCGGCGGCGGACGCGGCATGCGCGTGGTGCACAAGGCGGGCGACCTCTCCGGCCTGCTCGACGAGGCGCAGGGCGAGGCGGGACGCGCCTTCGGCAACCCGGCGGTCTTCCTGGAGAAATACATCCCGCACGCGAAGCACATCGAGGTGCAGATCCTCGGCGACCAGCACGGCAACGTGATCCACCTGCACGAGCGCGATTGCTCGGTGCAGCGCCGGCACCAGAAGGTCGTGGAGGTCGCGCCCTCCTTCGGCCTGCCGGAGCACGTGGTGAAAGAGCTGTGCGACGCCGCGGCGCGCATGGCCCGCGAGATCCGCTACGACAACGCGGGCACCATCGAGTTCCTCTACGACCTCGACCGCCACGAGTGGTTCTTCATCGAGATGAACCCGCGGATCCAGGTCGAGCACACGGTCACCGAGGTCATCACCGGCCTCGACCTCGTCCGCGCGCAGATCCTCATCGCGCAGGGACACAGCCTGCATTCGCAGCAGGTGGCGATGCCGCCGCAGAACCAGGTCCCGCGGAACGGCTACGCCATCCAGTGCCGCATCACCACCGAGGACCCCGAGAACAAGTTCATGCCGGATTACGGCAAGATCCTCGCCTACCGCTCGCCCGGCGGCTTCGGCATCCGGCTCGACGGCGGCATGGGCTACACCGGATCGGTGATCACGCCGTTCTACGACTCGATGCTGGTGAAGATCACCGGCAGCGGCCAGTCGTACGAGATGGCGATGAACCGCGTCCACCGCGCGCTGAGCGAGTTCCGGATCCGCGGCGTGAAGACGAACATCCCGTTCCTCGAGAACGTGATCGGCAACCCGGTGTTCCGCGCCGGGCAGGCGACCACCACGCTCATCGACACGACGCCGGAGCTCTTCACCTTCAAGCCCCGCCGCGACCGCGCCACGAAGCTGCTGAACTTCCTCGGCAACGTGATCGTGAACGGCAACCCGCACGCCAAGGGCTACAAACCCGAGCGTCCGTCCGTCGCCGCCCCGGTCCCGGCCAGCGAACCGCTCACCGCGCCCGCGCCCGGCACGCGCGACCTGCTGCTCAAGCTCGGGCCGGCCAAGTTCGCCGAGTGGACGCGCAAGCAGAAGCGCCTGCTGGTGACCGACACGACCTTCCGCGACGCGCACCAATCGTTGATGGCCACCCGCGTCCGCAGCTTCGACATGCTGGCCGTGGCCGATGCCGTGGCGCGCCGCACCCCGGACCTCTTCTCGCTGGAGATGTGGGGTGGCGCGACGTTCGACACGTCGATGCGCTTCCTCAACGAGGACCCTTGGGAACGCCTCCGCCAACTGCGCGCCAAGATCCCGAACATCTGTTTCCAGATGCTCTTCCGCGGCAGCAACGCCGTGGGCTACTCGAACTATCCCGACAACGTGGTCGCCGGCTTCGTGAAGCACGCCGCGTCGTCGGGCATGGACATCTTCCGCATCTTCGATTCGCTGAACTACCTGCCCAACCTGCGGGTCGCGATGGCGGCGGTGCACGACACCCACGCCCTCTGCGAAGCGGCCGTGTGCTACACCGGCGACATCCTCGACGAACGCCGCGACAAGTATTCGCTGAAGTACTACGTCAAGCTGGCCAAGGAGCTGGAGAAGATGGGCGCGCACATGCTCGCCATCAAGGACATGGCGGGCCTGTGCCGTCCGTTCGCCGCGAAGAAGCTCGTGAAGGCGCTGCGCGACGAGGTCGGGCTGCCGATCCATTTCCACACCCACGACACCAGCGGCGTGCAGGCGGCGTCCATCCTCAACGCCTCCGAGGCGGGCGTGGACATCGTGGACCTCGCACTGGCGAGCATGAGCGGCAGCACGTCGCAGCCGAACCTCAACTCCATCGTGGCCGCGCTGCAGCACACGTCGCGCGACACCCAGCTCGACCTCGCGGCGCTGAACGAGTTCTCCGACTACTGGGAGAAGGTGCGCGAGCACTACGCGCCGTTCGACACCGCGCCCAAGACCGGTAGCGCCGAGGTCTACCTGCACGAGATGCCGGGCGGCCAGTACACCAACCTCAAGGAGCAGGCCGCCAGCATGGGCGTCTCGCACCGCTGGCCGGAGATCGCCCGCACCTACGCCGAGGTCAACGCCCTCTTCGGAGACATCGTGAAGGTCACCCCGAGCAGCAAGGTCGTCGGCGACATGGCGCTGTTCCTCTTCAGCCGCGGCATCCGCCCGGCCGACGTCGTCAACCTGGAGCCCGGCACCGGCGGATTCCCGGAGAGCGTCATCGACATGCTCAGCGGCGGGCTCGGCTGGCCGGCCGGCGGATTCCCGGAAGCGGTCCAGCGCGTCGTGCTCGGCGAGAAGAAGGCCAAGGAGGCCCAGGCCCTCTTCCGCGCCGACCAGACCGGCAACCGCGCCGCGCCGATCCATCTCGGCAAGCTCCGCAAGGAGCTCTCGGAGAAATCCAAACGCGAGGTCGGCGACGACGACCTGTACTCGCACCTGATGTACCCGCAGGTCTTCGCCGATTACGCGAAGCACCACTTGGCATACAGCGACGTGAGCGTGCTGCCGACGACGGCGTTCTTCTACGGCCTTCGTCGCGGCGAAGAGATCGCTGTGAGCATCGAGGAGGGCAAGACGCTGATCATCCGCCTCGTCAACGTGAGCGAGGCCGACAAGGACGGCCGCCGCACGGTGACCTTCGAGCTCAACGGCATGACCCGCGAGGCCTTCATCGCCGACAAGAAGGTCGTGCCGCAGACCAAGGCCCGGGTGAAGACCGACATCGCCGACCCGCTCCAGCACGGCGCGCCGATCCCCGGCCTCGTCACCAGCATCGCCGTCACCGTCGGCCAGAAGGTCGCGAAGAGCGACAAGCTGCTCATGATGGAGGCGATGAAGATGCAGACCACCGTGTACGCCACCGCGGACGGCGTGGTCGCCGAGCTGCACTGCGCCGTGGGCGAGACCGTCGAGAGCAAGGACCTGCTGGTGCGCCTGCGGGCGTAGGCGCAGGAGCGGCCGATCCCAGGGGTCGCCTCCTATCGCCGCCGATCTGAGGAGGCGGAAGGCCTGGGTTTGTCCGTGGCGATCCGCCTCCTCACGTCGGCGGCTACGGGGTCAGCGGCAGCAGCCATGCGCCGAGCAGCACCAAGGCGAACCCCACGCAGCCCATCAGGCTCATCATCACCGAGGCTGTCTTCAACGTCTCGGCCTCGGTCATGCCGCTCATCCGGCTGATGATCCAGAAGCCGCTGTCGTTGAGCCACGGGATCGGCTTCGAGCCGCACCCGACGGCGAGCGCGAGATAGACCGGATGATACGGCAGCGCCGCAGCCGCCGCGAGGGGCGCGACCACGCCCGCGGCGGTGATCATCGCGACGGTGGCGGAGCCCTGCGCGATCCGCACCAGCGCGGTCACGGCGAAGGCCGCGGTCAGCAGCGCGAAATGCCCGGAGCCGGAGAACGCCGCGAGGCGCGACGCGACGTCCGTCTGCCGCAATGCCGCGCCGAACGCGCCGCCCGCCGCGGTGATGAGCAGGATCACACCGCCGCTGGCGACCGCCGGGGCCAACGCGTCCTTGAGGATGCGCCAACGCCAGCCGTTCTGGCGGACCAGCACCAAGACCGCGATGACCGTCCCGAGCAGCAACGACATCTGGGTCTGGCCGAGGAAGTGGATGGTTCCGGCCCACGCGGTCGCCGCCGGCGCCGGCGCGAACGCCTTCAGGGATTCGCTCGCCGCGATCAACGAGACCGGCAGGAGGATCGGCAGGACGGACAGACCCAGCGAGGGAAGCGTGTCCGGCGACCGGACGACCGGCGCAGGCGCGTCGCCTCCACCGTCGTCGCCCACCGGTCGCAGCGGGATGGGCCAGCGGCGGTTCGCCCACCGCGCATAGGCCAAGCCCACGAGCACGGGCAATCCACCCACCACCAATCCGCCCGCCATCATCGTGCCGACGGACACGCCGAACGCTTGCGCGGCGAAGAGCGGTCCCGGTGTCGGCGGAACCAGCGAGTGCGCCATCGTCGCGCCGGCCACGATGCTGAGCGTGTAGAGCAGGAAATCCCGGCCCGTGCGCGCGGCCAACCCGCGGCCCAGCGGCATGAGCAGGTAGAACACCGTGTCGAAGAACACCGGGATGCCGAGCAGGAAACCGCTCAACGCAAACCCTTGCGAGGCGCGCGGCTCACCCAAACCGGCTTGGATCCAGCGCACGATGCGGTCCGCCGCGCCGCTCTCGGTCAGGCATTGACCGATGACCGACGCCAGCACGATGAGCAACCCGATCCCTCGGCAGGTGTCGCCGAAGCCGTCCGCGACCACCTCCAGCGGATGCCGCCGGCTCTGGGCCACCGCGGCCTCCCAAGCGGCCACGGGAGCGAGCCACAGGTCGTCCGCGGGAAGCTGGGACAGACCCGTGTCGCTCAACCGCCAGACGGCGCGGTCGCCGTCCTGTTGCCGCAGCAGCAAGGCCGTCGCCAACGGGGCCGGTCCGTCCGCCCGCTGCGTGAACAAACGCACGCGTCCTTCCGCCGGCGGTTTGGATCGGGGCGGGAAGGTGACCTCGCCGCTGGCGACATCCGTGCGCGCGACTTGGACGGCGCCGGCCCGGAGCGCCTGCCATTGCCGCGCCGGCGCGGGCGTGAGCAAGCAGACGACCAAGGCCCCGGCCACGAGCGAAAGAAACGCATGCAGCCGGAAAGCCATCAGGCACGTCACCATGACGGCCGTGCCGGCGAGCACGATGAGCAGGGGGTCCATCCCTCGATGACAGCGGAGTGGACGGCGAAGCTCAAAGCCGAAAGCGTGGAATCCGATGCTTCGGAGCGCGAACCGCGCCGCGTTCCCGGCCATCGGTCGAACGAGCCACCCGCGCGGCAGTTTTCAGCGTGCTGCCGGCGTCCCGCCGGCAGGGCCACCGATGACCCGAAAACATTCGTGCCCGTGCTCGGCTTCGCTACGTCGCCCCTGCCTGCAAGATGCCGGCAGCACGTTGCCCAAAGAATGGCAGGCGCGGCCACGGGATGTGCCGGCAATCCGTTCTTTTGAGCTTTGAGCTTTGAACTTTGGGCTCCGAACCTAGCGTGCTCCCACCACTCCATGTCATCCGCCGCGCGCAAACGTCCCGAGGACCTCCGCAGCCATCGCTGGTTCGGTCCCGACGACCTCCGGTCCTTCGGCCACCGCTCGCGCACGAAGGGCATGGGCTTCGACACCGAGGATTTCGCCGGCAAGCCGGTCATCGCCCTGCTCAACACCTGGAGCGATCTCAACACCTGCCACTCGCATCTGCGCGAGCGGGCCGAGCAGGTGAAGCGCGGCGTGTGGCAGGCGGGCGGTTTCCCGGTCGAGCTGCCCGTGATGTCGCTGAGCGAGCAGTTCATGAAGCCGACGTCGATGCTCTACCGGAACCTCACCGCGATGGAGGTCGAGGAGACGTTGCGCTGCCATCCCATCGACGGCGCGGTGCTGATGGGCGGTTGCGACAAGACCGTCCCGGCGCTGCTCATGGGCGCGCTGACGATGGACCTGCCCTGCGTCTTCCTGCCGGCGGGCCCGATGCTCAAGGGACGTTGGCGCAACGAGACGCTCGGCAGCGGCAGCGATGCGTGGAAGTTCTGGGCCGAGCGCTGCGCCGGGAAGATCGGCTGCGACGCCTGGCGCGAGATCGAGGATGGCATCGCCCGCTCGCCCGGCGTGTGCATGACGATGGGCACGGCGGCCACGATGGCCTGCGTCGTCGAGGCGCTGGGCTTCATCTTCCCCGGGGCGGCGTCCATCCCGGCGGTCCAATCGGCGCACTCGCGTCTCGCCGTCGCCTGCGGACGGCGCGCCGTCGAGATGGTCTGGCAGGACGTGCGCCCGTCGCGTATCGCCACCCGCGCCGCCTTCGAGAACGCGGTCACGACGCTGATGGCCATCGGCGGCTCGACCAACGCCATCGTCCATCTGATCGCCCTCGCAGGACGCGCCGGGACGAAGCTCACGCTCGACGATTTCGACCGCGTCTCGCGGCGCACGCCGCTGCTGGCGGACATGCGGCCGACCGGAAGGTTCCTCATGGAGGACTTCCACGACGCCGGCGGCGTGCCGGCGCTGCTCGGCCGCATCCGCGACCTGCTCGACCTCGGTTGCCTCAACGTCGTCGGCAAGACCTTGGGCGAGGCCATCGACGGAGCGGAGGTGCTCGACGACCAGGTGATCCGGCCGCGCGACGGCGCGTTGGCCTCCGAAGGCGGCATGGCGGTCCTGAGGGGCAACCTCGCGCCCGACGGCTGCGTGATCAAGCACCTCGCGGCCGAACCCCGGCTGCGCCAGCACACCGGCCCCGCGCTCGTCTTCCGCGATTATCCCGACCTCAAGGCACGCATCGACCGCGACGACCTGCCGGTCACGGCGGATTCGGTGATCGTCCTGCAGAACGCCGGCCCGGTCGGCGCGCCGGGGATGCCCGAGTGGGGCATGTTGCCCATCCCGAAGAAGCTGCTGAAGGCCGGCGTGCGCGACATGGTCCGGCTCTCCGACGCGCGGATGAGCGGCACGAGCTACGGCGCCTGCGTGCTGCACATCGCTCCGGAATCGGCCGCCGGTGGACCGCTCGCGTGGGTCCAGGACGGCGACTTGATCGAGCTCGACGTCGCCGGACGCCGCCTCCACTGGCACGTCTCCGACGAGGAGATCGCACGCCGTCGCGCCGCGTGGAATGCGCCCGCACCGCGCTTCGCCCGGGGCTACGGCAAGCTCTTCAGCGAAGAGGTCACGCAGGCCCACGAAGGCTGCGATTTCCGCTTTCTTCACCACGGTCCGCCGACGCCCGAGCCCGACATCTTCTGAACCTATGGACACACGCCCCGTCACCACCGCCCGTCTCGCCGCTTCCGTCGTCGCCGTGCCGCCGCTCGCCCGCGATGCCGATGGGTGCATCTCCGCCGCCGAGAACGCCAAGATCATCCGCCACATCGAGGCCGGCGGCGTCGACACGCTGCTCTACGGCGGCAACGCGATCCTCTACCACATCCGTCCCAGCGAATACGCCGGCATGCTGACGATGCTCGCCGGAGCGGCCGCGAAGGACACCTTGGTCGTGCCGTCCGCGGGCCCGTCCTACGGCGTGATGATGGACCAGGCCGAGGTGCTGCGGGACTTCGAGTTCCCGACGGTGATGGTCCTGCCGCACCAAGGCCTGAACACCTTCGCGGGGGTCGAGACCGGACTGCGGCGCTTCGCGCAGAAGCTCGGCAAGCCGATCGTCGTCTACGTGAAGCAGGAGGGCTACGTGACGCCGAAGGAAGTCGCGCGGCTGGTCGCCGACGGCGTGGTCTCGTGGATCAAGTACGCCATCGTCCGCCCCGATCCGGCGGAGGACCCCTTCCTCAAGGACCTGGTCGGCCTCGTGCCGCCGTCGCTCATCGTGAGCGGTATCGGCGAGCAACCTGCCATCGCCCATGTGCGCGGCTTCGGCCTCACGGGCTTCACCAGCGGTTGCGTGTGCGTCGCGCCGGCGTTGTCGCAGAAGATGCTGCTGGCCATGCGCGCCGGGGACTGGGCGGAGGCGGAGCGGATCCGCGGGATCTTCAGACCGCTGGAAGACCTGCGGAACGCGATCAACCCCGTGCGGGTGCTGCACGAGGCCGTACGCCTCGCCGGAGTCGCGGACACCGGCACGATCCTTCCGCTGCTGAGCCCGCTCGACGAGACCCAGCGCGCGACCGTCGCCTCGGCGGCGAAGGCGTTGCTCTCGCAACCTGGCGCGACGGTCTGACGACGCGACGACGCGACGGCGCGACGACGCGGAGCCGGGCCGCGCCTCAAGCCGTCACGCGGAGCAGCGAACCGCCGCGCGCGAGATGGCGCCGCTGCAGCTCGTCGATGGCGTCGACGACCAGCGACTGCGACATCTCGTGCACCTCGAAGCCCTGGCCGATGGCGCGGAGGAGCGTGATGGTGAGCTCGCCGCCGAGATGCTCGCGGAACTCCTCCAGCCCGGCGACGACCAGCAGTTGGCCGGTCTCGTCCTCATGCAGGAGCTCGCCGGCGAAGAGGTCGAAGCCGAGCCGCTCCAACAGCACCAGCACGCGCTCCGCGTCGGCCGCGCCGAGGAACCCCCGGGAGCGCGCGTAGACGACATCGAGAGCGACCCCGACGGCCACGGCCTCGCCGTGGCGGAGCCGGTATTCGGAAAGCTGCTCCAGCTTGTGGGCGGCCCAATGGCCGAAATCGAGCGGACGCGCGCTGCCCATCTCGAACGGATCACCGTTGCCCGCGATGTGGTCGAGGTGCAGCTCGGCGCTGCGGAAGATGAGACGCTGCATCGCCGCGGGTTCGAACGCGGCGAGCGCGGCGGCGTCCTGCTCCATCCGGGCGAAGAACGCGGCGTCGCGGATGCAGGCGACCTTCACCGCCTCGACGTAGCCGGCGCGCTTGTCGCGCGGCGGGAGCGTCTCCAGCAGCTTGAAGTCGTTGATCACCGCGAACGGCGGCGTGAAGGTGCCGACGAAGTTCTTCTTCCCGAACGCGTTGATGCCGTTCTTCACGCCCACGCCTGAATCGTCCTGCGCCAAGGTCGTGGTGGGGAGCCGGACCAGCCGGACGCCACGGTGCGCGGTCGCCGCGGCGAGGCCCACCATGTCGAGCAGCGCGCCGCCGCCGATGGCGAGCACGTAGTCGTGCCGGTCGATGTGGAACCGCTCGATGAGCGCGTGGATCTCGGAGACGCGGAAGTAGGCGTTCTTCACCGGCTCGCCGCCGATGATGAGCACCGGCGGGCAGACGAGCAGGGTGGAGTCGGCGCGGGCCGCGAACCACGCCTCGATCCGCGCGACCAATCCGGGCGCCGCCTGTGCAAGCGCCTCGTCGACGACGACCAACGCCTTGGCCCGGCGTCCGAACGGCACCGGCCGCCCCTCGACGAGCACGTCGGCGAGCAGCACGTTTTCCAGCGAGAACACGTCGTGCGTAAAATGCACTTGGTGCCGCCAGCGGACTTCGATGGTGCGTTCCAGGGTGGGCATCGGACAGATCGTTGCGGTCGGACGGGGCAGGGCCGGGATTATTTGATCAGGTTCCAAGAACCGCACCGGAAGCCAGGGCGGCGGAAAACAGGCACGCCCGGCCGAGGCCGGGCGTGCTGGGAAATGCGGAACCGCGGGATCAATCCAACCGCTGGATGCGGATGTTGCGGAAGCCGGCCGCACCATGGTCGCCCTGGAGCAGGATCGGACCCGGCTTGTCGTTGTCGTCGTCGAGGTGGCCGCCGGTGCCGTGGGAGACCGGGACGTTGTCGTGGACCTTCACGCCGTTGAGGATGTAGGTGACCTTGTCGCCCACCATGCGCGCCTCGCCCTGCTGCCATTGGCCGGCCTTGCGGGCCGCCGGGACGGCGCAGGACGCAACGTTGTACAGGTCGCCGTTCAGGCCCTTGGCATGGCCGTCCTTGTTGGCGTTGTCGAAGATCTGCAGCTCGTAGCGGCCGCGGAGATAGAAGCCGGAGTTGGACCCGGGCGGCACCTGGTACTCAAAGCGCACGACGAAGTCCTTGTACTTCTCCTCGGTGTGGATGTCGGTGCCGTGCTCGCCCTTGCCGAGCGTGTTCACGAGCATGCCGTTCTGGACGCTCCACGACTTCGGTCCTTCGGCGCGGCGGTACTTCCAGCCGTTCATCGTCTTGCCGTCGAAGAGCAGCTTGAAGCCGGCCTTCTTCTCGTCCGCGGAGATGCTGTTCGCGGTGTCGGTCGGCTTGCCCGAGCCCTTCTCGAGGCCGAGCGCCCACTTGATGCCGCCCAAGATGTGCTGTTGGTAGAGCGCGCTGGTCCAGACGTCCTCGCGGTGGCCGAGCGAGGTGTAGAAGACCTTGCCGCCGTGGCCGACATCCTTGGACCAAGCGATGGGATAATCCCCCGGGGCGAGCGTCTGCGGATGCTTGTCGAGCGTGAGCAGCCCGTGGACGCGATCACGGTGCCAGCTGGCGTCGGTGAACTCGTAGATCTCGTCGAAGATGGTGTAGACGGGCCCGAGGTGTTTGGTGGCCGGATGGCTCGGGTCCTGGTTGTAGGCGTCCACCTGCACCTGGGCGCCATGGGTCTTGAACTCGGCGCCGAGCAGGTCGATGAACGGTTGGTGGCGGGCGGCCCCGTCGAAGGTATCGCTACACGAGTGCATGCCGATCAAGGCGTGGCCGTTCTCGACCCACTTGATGAAGCCGTCCTTGTCGGGGATCGCGAGGTTGCCGGTCGTGTTGGCGAAGATGACGGCGTCCACCTGCGCCAGCTTGGCGAGGGTCATCTTCTCCATCACGTCGGAGTCGTCCTGGCCCTTCTTGGCATCGCCGCCGCCCCGCACGTAGTCCACGACCGTGAACGCGCCGCTGGTCTCGCCCAGGGTGGCGATGACGTTCTCGGCGGTGGCGATGGAGCTGTGGCGGAAACCTTTCGTGGCGGTGACGACAAGGACCTTCTTGGGCGCGGCTTCGGCGGCGATCGATCCGACGGCGACGAGCGCTGCGGTGAGGAGACGGAGTTTCATGGCGTGATGCGTGTTTCTGGATGCGTGACGACGCGAGCGCACTGGCGAACGCGGGGACACATCCATTTAGCCGCTCTGCCCGATGCTGCGGCAAGCTGCGAGTTGGCGACGAGCGCGATCCGTAGCGATCGGATGGAATTCCGGCCCCCGATGGCCGGCACGGGCTCACGACAGGCGGTCGATCGTGTGGCCGGCGAGGAACTGCTCGGCGGTCATGCGTCGGCCGCCCTCGGGCTGGACCTCGGTCAGGCGCAGCGCGTCTTCACCGCACGCGACCACCAGCCCCGCCTTGTCCGCCGCTAGGAGCGTCCCAGGCGCTCCACATCCGGCAACGGGCAACGCCACGTGGACCTTGAGCAGCTTCGCCTTGGGCCCGGAGGGGATATGGCAGAACGCTCCCGGCCACGGCGTGAACGCCCGGATGCGCGCCGCCAAGGTCCGCGCCGGCCGCGTCCAGTCGAGACGTCCGTCCTCCTTGGTCACCTTGCGCGCGTAGGTGACGCCTTCCGCGGGCTGGGGCCGCGGGACGATCTCGCCCGCGAGATAGGCGGGCAAGGTGTCGACGAGCAGCTCGCCGCCGAGCCGGGCCAGGCGGTCGTGCAGGGTCTGGCCGGTGTCGGCGTCGCTGATCGGCGTGCGTGCGATCGAGACGACCGGACCGGTGTCGAGTCCGGCCTCCATCCGCATCAAGGTGACGCCCGTCTCCGCGTCGCCGTCCGCGATGGCCCACTGGATCGGCGCCGCGCCGCGCCAGCGCGGCAGGATCGAGGTGTGGACGTTCAGGCAGCCGTGGCGCGGGATGTCGAGCAGGGCCTGCGGCAGGATCTGGCCGTAGGCGGCGACGATGATGAGATCGGGCGCCAGCGCGCGGAGCTGGTCGAGGAACGCCGGGTCGCGGGCCTTCTCCGGTTGCAGCACCGGCAAGCCACGTGCGAGCGCCTCGATCTTCACCGGCGGTGGCTGGAGCTGGAGATCGCGGCCCTTCGGTCGGTCCGGTTGGGCGACGACCGCGACGACAGGGAACCGGTGATCGTCCGCCAAAGTGGCCAAGACCTCGCGGGCCAGGTCGGGCGTGCCCATGAAGATGATCCGGAGCGGAATCATTGGGACATGTCGATTGTTGCTGATCCGATGGGGCCGGCCCGGGCGCCGGAAAATCCGCGACGCCCAGCGGGAGGCCGGGGTGGGGTCAGGCGTTCGGCTTGACCGCGAAGGTGGTGTTGCCGTCGCTCACCGCGGGCTTGGGGACGCGGGCGACGATCTTGAGGATGTCGAGCAGGACGTGGAGCGGTTCCTGGGTGGAATCAATCTGGTGGATCAGCTCCTCCGGGTAGCACTCGAGCACGGCGCGGGTCTCACGCTTATAGGTCTCGAGGCGGGCGCGGATCGTCTCCACATTGGCGTCGTCGAGACGGTTTTCGCGGAGGGCGCGGCGCTGGAGGCGGTTGATCAGCTTGTCCATCGCCGGGCAGAACAGGTTGAAGACGGCCTTCACCTCGATCAACTCGGTCATGATCCGGGCTTGGTTCGGGTTCCGCGGGATGCCGTCGAGCAACAGGGTGTCCGCCTCGGGATTGAATCGGCCGGCGGCGATGAAGCCGCTGATCGAGTTGTGCCAGAGCTCGATGGTGGGCTCGTCGGGGACGAGCTGGCCCTTGGAGGCGTACTCGACGAAGACGCGGCCGAGGGGCGAATCGACGCGCAGGTTGCGGAAGGCGTCGCCGCAGGAGAAGTGGATGAAGTTCGGGACCTGGCCGAGGATCTTGCCCTGGGTGCCTTTGCCGGCTCCAGGTGCCCCGAACAGCAGGATGGCGCGATATCTCATGGGTGGCGTTGGGAGCTTTCGGGCCGCGCCGGGACAGGCTCGATCAGGCGGCGTCCTTGGACCGGAGCTTCACCTCGACCATCTCCGCGAACGGCACCTGCAGCTCTTGGTTGGTCGCGGTCTTGATGAAGACCTCATTGGCCGAGATGCGGCTGATGCGGACGGCGACGACGCTGTGCTTGCCGGCGGCGATCTCGATGACGAGGTCCTTGTCGGCCTCGCTGGAGACGACGCGGAAGAAGGTCGGGAACTGCGTCTCGAAGAAGCGGCGGTTGAAGGTGATGTCGCCGCGCTTGAAGATCTTGGGCAGGCCTTCCTGCTGCGTGGCGCTGCCGCCGCCCTTGGCGACACCGAGCGCGGATGCGACACCCCCGCCGCTCGCGGGAACCGCCCCGCCCACAGGGACGCCGAGATGGGTCTGCTGCACGGCGGTCTCGGTGGCGCTCTCCTGGGCCTCGACCGTGTGGCGCGGCAAGACGAGGAAGATGAGGGGGCCGAGCACCGGCAAGATCGCCGAGGTGCCGCACACGAGCGCGACCGGACGCCACTTGAAGCGGGCGATCTCGTAGGCACCGTAGAGGTTCGCAAAGAAGAGGACACCGAGGAGGACCAAGCCGTTGGGCGAGGTCAGCGCGGCAGCGAGGCCCTTCTTCACGTCGGGCAGCTCGACCCGGGCAGGCTGCTTGACCGGGATCTCCTTGGCCTGCTGAAGGGCGATCGTCTCGGACGGCGGTTCGATGAACGGTTCGACGAAGCGGCGGGCCTTGGGGTTGTCGGCCAGGTCCTTCAGCGTCTCGTCGCTCAGCTTCGCCCAGTCGATGCGCGGGGAGAAATCGCCGCTGTCGAGCCGGACGACGAGGCCGTCCTTGTCGGCAGCGGAAAGCTCGCCCTTGAAGACGTCACCGGTGACCAGACGGAATTCGGCGGCCTCGACCATCAGGGCCACCATGGCGCACGACAGCAAGGCTAGGACTTGACGAACCGGAGACATGATGACGCGACCTTGGCAAAGGGCTCCGGCACGGGGAACTAAAAACTTCCGGACGGAGCGGGACGACGGGGTTCCGATAGGCATGCCCCCGCCTTAGCAAGTGCGCTGCCTATCTCTTGCGGAGAATCTTGCGCGGAAGGCGGGCTGCTTGACCCCGCCTTCCGCGCTCCGCAGCCTGCGGTCGTGTCGCCGCCGTCCCCAGCCGCCCGAGCCCGCCGAGCCGAACAGGCCCGCGGACGCGTGCTCGCCGCGTGGCGCGGGATCGATGTCCGGCCGCTCGAGATCGCCGCGCGTTCCGCCGGGCGCCCGGTCGGCCAGCTCATCCCGCAGGTCCTGGCCGGCCTCCGGCTGGAGGAGCGCGTCGCCGAATCGCAGATCCAATCCGTCTGGCAACGGACCATCGATCCGTTGATCGCGCAGCACGCGCAGCCGGCCGGCCTCGTCCGCGGCACGCTCTTCGTGAACGTCGACAGCAGCACGTGGCTCTCGGAGATCGTCCGCTACCGGCGCCACGAGATCCTCGAACGGCTCCAGCTCGCCGTCGGCAAGGCGATGGTCCAGAAGATCAGCTTCCGCGTCGGTTGAGGCGGCCTCGGCCGGTCCGACCGACGTCGTCGGGCACGACCCTCTGGAACCTTCGCTGTAACCGTCCGTTCGCCGGCCGGGTCTTCTTCCAAGTCACCACCGTTGCTCAAACCAGCACACTCACTCCCCGACCCCATGAAACACATCCTCACCGCCACATTCCTCTCCTCGTTCGCGCTGACGCTCTGCCTTGCCGACGCCAAGGAAGATGTCAAAGCCGCCGCCAAGAAGCTCTCCGACGCTCCGAACTACAGCTGGACCGCTGTCACCGAGATCGAGGGCGGGCAATCCACGCCGGCGCCGATCAGCGGCAAGGCCGAGAAAGGCGGGTTCGCGGTGCTCACCCAGGAACGTGACGGCAACACGACCACCGCGGTGCTCAAAGGCGACAAGGGCGTGCTCAAGACCGAGGACGGTTGGCAGACCGCCGAGGAGCTCCGCGCCGCCGCGAGCGGTGGCGGCGGCGGTGGCGGCCGGATGCGCGGGCAACTGCTCCGCAGCCGGATCCCGGGCGACGAAGCGGGCAAGCTCGCCGACAAGGTCAAGGAGCTGAAAGCCTCGGACGGCGTGGTCAGCGGCGACCTCACGGAAGAAGGCGCCAAGGAACTCGCCGCCTTCGGTCGCGGCGGACGTCCCGGCGGCCAGGCGCCCGAGCCCAAGAACGCCAAGGGCTCGGTGAAGTACTGGCTCAAGGAAGGCCAGATCTCCAAGGTACAGGTCAAGATCTCGAGCACCGTGAACATCCAGGGCGAGGACCGGAACATGACCCGCACGACCACTTACGAGCTCAAGGCCGTGGGCACCACCAAGGTCGAGGTGCCCGAAGAAGCGAAGAAGAAGATCGGGGCCTGAACCGGCCGCCACCGGACCGATCGCGGGGCGGGCCCTCCAGGCCCGCCCTTTTTGCGCCGGCGACCCATCCGAACGCGGCCGCTCCGGCTCCAGTAAATCCGGTCGCCTCCGGCGGGCAGCCTCCTTAGCGTCCTCCCCTCACCATGGAAGCTGCCCGGTATGCCCGCGATCTCGCCGGAGGTGTGGCGCTCGCCTTCGTCGTCTGCACCAGCGTCCCGGTCCTCGCGGCCCCGCCGCTCGTCTGGCAGACCGGCGAAGGGTTCCGCAGCGCCAAGGCCGAGGTCCCGGCGACCGGGAAACCGGGCTTCACTTTGCTCCCACCGGCCGAAACCGGCATCCGCTTCACCAACCGTCTCACCGACGCGATGGTCGCCGCCAACCGCCTGCTCGAGAACGGTTCGGGCGTGGCCTTGGGCGATGTCGACGGCGACGGCTGGGTGGACATCTACTTCTGCCGGCTCGACGGCGGGAACGTCCTGTACCGGAACCTGGGAGGCTGGAAGTTCGAGGAGGTCACCGCCGCGTCCGGCGTCGCATGCCCGGGCCAGTTCTCGACCGGCTGCGCGTTGGCCGATATCGACGGGGACGGCGACCTCGACCTGCTGGTCAACAGCCTCGGCGGCGGCACCCGCGCCTTCCTCAACGACGGCCGCGGCCGTTTCACCGAGGTCGCCGATCCGAAGCTCGCCAAGAAGTCCGGCGCCACATCGATGGCCCTCGCCGATGTCGACGGCGATGGCGACCTCGACCTGTACGTCACGCATTACCGGACCGACACGGTGAACGACAACCCTCCCGGCCTGCGGATGACCACGGGCCGCGCGCCCGACGGCTCGCCGGTCGTCGAACCGCGCGACCGTTTCCTGGCGCTACCGAACCCGGGCGGCGCGACCGAGGTGCTCGAGAAGGGCGAGGGCGACCAGTTCTATGTGAACAAGGGCGGCGGCAATTTCATCCCCGCCCCGTGGCACGTCGGCGTGTTCCTCGACGAGGACGGCCAGGCACTGAAGGAAGCACCGCCGGATTGGGGGCTGGCCGCGATGTTCCGCGACCTGGACGGCGACGGCCTGCCGGATCTCTACGTCTGCAACGACTTCGTCTATTGGCCGGACCGCATCTGGATGAACCAGGGCGGCAAACGCTTCAAGGCCGCTCCGCGGACCGCCTTCCGCCACTACAGCCTGTCGTCGATGGCGGTCGACGCCGCGGACATCGACCGCGACGGCTTCGACGACCTCTTCGTCGCCGAGATGCTCAGCCCGCGCCGGCAGACGCGCGCATGGCAACGGCCGTTCACCTTGGACGGCATCCTGCCCTGGCCGGTCTCCGACCCGGATTTCCGCCCGGAGGTCCCGCGCAACACGCTGCACCTCGCGCGCGGCGACGGCACCTACGCCGACATCGCGCCGCTCGCCGGTGTGGCGGCGACCGATTGGACGTGGAGCGCCGTCTTCCTCGACGTGGACCTGGACGGCTGGGAGGACCTGCTCATCGCCAACGGCAGCAACCATGACGTCCAGGACGCGGACGTGATGGCCGAGGTCGGCCGCACCGGCGCGTGGCGGACGCCGGAGAAGCGCCTCCAGTTCCTCGGGCGCATGCCGCGACGCGAGGTGCCGAGCATGGCGTTCCGCAACCGCCGCGACCTGACCTTCGAGGACGCCGGCGCCGCGTGGGGGTTCGACACCACGGGTGTGGCACAGGGCATGGCCCTGGCCGATCTCGACAACGACGGTGATCTCGATGTCGTCATCAACTGCCTCAACGGGCCGGCACGCGTCCTCCGCAACGACTCGTCCGCGCCGCGCGTCGCGGTGCGCTTGAAAGGCGCCGGTGGCAACACACGCGGCATCGGCGCGAAGATCAAGGTCCTCGGCGGCCCGGTCACGCAGACGCAGCAGATGATGGCGGGCGGCCGCTACTGCTCGAGCGACGATCCGATGCGCGTCTTCGCCGCGGGCACGGCCAAGCGGCTCTCGATCGAGGTCGTCTGGCGCAGCGGCAAGAGGAGCGTCGTGGACGACGTGGTGCCGGACCGCATCTACGAGATCGACGAGGCCGCGGCGCGGCCCTCACCGCCCGCCGTCGCCGCACCGCCGGCGTTGTTCCGCGATGTGAGCGCGTCCGTCCGGCACGTCCATATCGACGAGCCCTACGACGACTTCGCGCGGCAACCGCTGCTTCCGCGCAAGCTCAGCACCCTCGGGCCCGGCGTCGCCTGGGCCGATGTCGACAGCGACGGCGCGGACGACCTCATCGTCTCCGGCGGCAAGACCGGACGCACCGTCGTCTTCCGCAACGACGGCCAGCGCGGTCTGATCGAATGGACCAACGCTCCGGTGCCGCCGTCCAATCCGCGCGACCAGACCGGTATCGCCGTGTGGCAGGTCGCGGACGGCACCGTCCGCATCGTCTCCGGCGCGTCGAACTGGGAGGACTCGGACGCGGATGCGGCGCCGTTCGTCATCGCGACCTTGAAGGGTGCCGCACCACCCGTCGCCAAGCTCGCGGTCATCAACCATCTCAACTCCACCGGCCCGGTCGCGATGGCGGATGTCGACGGCGACGGCGACCTCGACCTCTTCATCGGTGGGCGCGCGGTCGCCGGTCGGTATCCGGAGCCGGCGACTTCGTTGCTCCTGCGGAACGACGGTGGGGTCTTCGTGGTCGCCCAGACCTTCGCCGACATCGGCCTCGTGAGCGGCGCGGTGTCCACCGACTTCGATGGCGACGGCGATGCCGACCTGGCGCTCGCCTGCGACTGGGGCCCGGTCCGACTGCTGCGGAACGACGGCGGCAAGTTCACCGATGTGACCACATCGTACGGGATGAACGGTATCACCGGCTGCTGGAACGGCATCACCACGGCGGACCTCGACGGCGACGGCCGGATGGACCTGGTCGTCTCGAACTGGGGCCGCAACTGGCGCGTCGACCCACCTTCCGGCAGCGACCTGCCCGCGCGGCTCTTCTACGGCGACCTCGCGGACAACGGCGGCGTGCAGACGTTGCTCGCATCGATGGATCCGCAGCTCTCGATGGTGACGCCGTGGCGGCAATGGAAGACGGTCGCGGCGCTGCTGCCGGCAGTGGCGGGGCGCGTGCCGGACCACCACTCCTACGGGCGCGCGAGCATCGCCACCGTGCTCGGCGACCACGCCGCCGCGGCCCGCGAGCTGGTCGCTTCGACATCCGACTCGATGGTCTTCCTGAACCGCGGCGACCGCTTCGAGGCGCGGGCGATGCCGTTGCAGGCGCAGTTCGCGCCGGCCTTCGGCGTGAGCGTCGC
This sequence comes from uncultured Verrucomicrobiota bacterium, assembly GCA_903916195.1. Lineage (GTDB taxonomy): Bacteria > Verrucomicrobiota > Verrucomicrobiia > Limisphaerales > UBA9464 > CAIVQB01. Next base: position 33,074 of record CAIWVP010000034.1, read on the forward strand.
GGACTTCGACGGTGACGGGAACGAGGACGTGTTCCTGGCACAGAACTTCTCCGGCATGGATATCGAGACCGCGCGGCAAGACGCGGGAGCCGGCCTGGTGCTGCTCGGCGACGGTCGCGGCGGGTTCCGCGCGCTCGGGCCTCTGGCATCAGGCGTCTCCATCCACGGCGAGCAGCGCGGCAGCGCGGTGGGGGATCTCGACGGCGACGGCCGTCCGGACCTGGCGGTGGGACAACAGAACGGTCCCGTGCGGCTCTTGCGGAACCAGACCGGACGCCCGGGCGTCCGCGTGGCCTTGCGCGGCCCGAAAGACAATCCCGACGCGGTCGGTGCGATCGTGCGGTTGCGGTCCGGCGACCGGCACGGTCCGGCCCGCGAGGTCCACGCGGGCCACGGATACTGGTCACAGGATTCGGCGACGGTGCTGCTGGCCGCGCCTTCGACCCCGACCGGGCTCCAGGTCCGCTGGCCGGGAGGCAAGTCGCAGGAGTTCGCCTGGCCGGCGGGCGCGCGATCCGTGGAGGTGTCGACCGAGGGCATCCGCGGACGTTGACGTGCAACCGTCTTCGGCTAAGCCTCCGCGCTTCTATGGGACTTCTCACCGGAAAGCTCGGTATCGTCTTCGGCGTCGCCAACAAACGCTCCATCGCCTGGGCCATCGCGCAGGCGTGGGCCCGCGAAGGGGCAACCCTCGCGTTCACCTACCAGGGCGAACGCCTGAAGGACAACGTCGAGGAACTCGCCGGGACGTTCGGCGCGGACACGATCATCCTTCCGTGCGACGTGACGCGCGACGAGGACATCGCGTCGGTGTTCGCGCAGGTCGGCGCCAAGTTCGGCCGGCTCGACCTGCTGTTGCACTCGGTGGCGTTCGCGCCGCGCGAGGCGTTGGAGGGCGATTTCTTGGACACGAGCCGCGACGCCTTCAAGGTCGCGCACGACGTCAGCGCCTATTCGCTGATCGCGCTGGCCCGCGGCGCCGCGCCGTTGATGACCGACGGCGGCAGCATCGTGGCGATGAGCTACTACGGCGCCGAGAAGGTGATCCCGCACTACAACGTCATGGGCGTGGCGAAGGCCGCGCTGGAGGCGAGCACGCGTTACCTGGCGTATTCGCTCGGGCCGAAGAAGGTCCGCGTGAACTGCATCAGCGCCGGCCCGATGAACACGCTCGCGGCGCGCGGCATCGCGGGTTTCGGCGACATGCTCAAGCACTACGAGGCGCACTCGCCGCTCAAGCGCAACGTGCTGCCCGACGAGCTGGGCGCGACCGGCGTGTTCCTCGCCAGCAACGGCGCGGCGGCCATCACCGGCCAGGTGATCTACGTCGACGCCGGCTACCAGATCATGGGCATGTGAGCCGGCGCGACGCGGGCTCTCCTGCGATCGGGCGCGCTGCGGGCCGTTTCCGGGGTTGAAGCCGGACGCGGGTTGTCGCGTCATGCGGCCGTGCACCCGTTGTTCCGCTCCCGTTGCCTGCTCGCCGGCCTTCTCGTGTTCTTCGCCGGTCCGCCGGCCGCCCGCGCGGTCGACGCCCTGTTCGCGCCGACCAACCTCGTCGCGTGGTGCATCGTGCCGTTCGACACGAAGAAGCGCGGACCCGAGGAGCGTGCCGAGATGCTGCAGCGGCTCGGCATCCGGCGGCTCGCCTACGACTGGCGGTCCGAGCACGTGCCGACCTTCGACGCCGAGGTGGCGGCCCTCGGGAAGCGCGGCATCGAGCTGACCGCCTGGTGGTTCCCGGCCTCGCTCGACGACGAGGCCAAGGCCGTGCTGGATTGCCTCGCACGTCACAAGCTCAGCCCGCAGCTCTGGGTCACGATGGGCACCGAACCAGAGCCGGATGCCGCGAAGGTCGCCGCCAAGCTGGACGGCGCGGTCGCGACCCTCGCGCCGATCTGCGACGCGGCGCAGAAGATCGGGTCGACGGTCGGCCTGTACAACCATCTCGGCTGGTTCGGGGAACCGACGAACCAGGTGGCCATCGTCCGGCGCCTGCGCGCCGCCGGCCATCCGAACGTCGGCATCGTCTACAACTTTCACCACGGCCACTCCCATATCGAGGATTTCGCCGCGGTGCTCCGTCTCGTGCAGCCCTTCCTGCTCGCGGTGAACCTCGACGGCATGGTCCGGGACGGCGACCGCACGGGGAAGAAGATCATCCCGCTCGGCACCGGCGACGAGGAGGTCGACATGGTCCGCACGCTGCGCGCGAGCGGATGGAGCGGCCCGGTCGGCATCCTCGGCCACACCGAGGAGGACGCCGAGGTGAAGCTGCGTAAGGAGCTCGACGGCCTCAAGGTCGTGCTCGCCCAGCTGGACGCGCCGCCGAAGCCCAAGGCTCCGCGTCCGTCGCGCGCCGCGGCGGGCCTCCTGCCTCCGGCCTCGACGGCGGTGCGGCCTGGGAAGTCCGGTCCGGCGCTCGACGCGCGGGTGACAGGCCTGGTGCTCGACGGGAAACCATGGTTCCGCCAGCCGCCGATCCGCGTCACCGCCAAGGTGCGCTTCGGCAGCAAGGCGCAGTTCAACATCATCGCCGCGAGCGAGGCCAAGTCCTCGCCTTCTCACTGGGAACTCTACACCTACACGGGCACCGGCGAACTCAGCATGTACGTGCCCGGCGTGACGCCGTCCGAATTGCGCTCGGGCCGGGACGTCTGCGACGGCCAGTGGCACACGATCGTGATGCATTTCGCGCGCGAGGCGGTCCGGTTGTCGGTGGATGGCGCCGAGGTCGCACGGGCTTCCATCAAGCGGGATACCGAAGGCGACGGTACCGCGGCGCAGATCGCGGTCGGCCGGCTCGTCGAGGGCGGCCTCGGTTGCGATGGTTGGATCGAGGACCTGCAGGTGACGGAGCAGGGGACCGGCAAGGGCGAGACGGTGTCGCTGGCGGTCTGGCGCAAGAGCGACGGGTCGGAAGCGGATCTCACGGCCCTGCCACGGCCCACCGCTCCCGCGGTCGGCGGATCCAAGAGCGCGGCCAGACCGGTCGCGAAGGCCGGCGTGGGCGAGCCGGCCATCTCCGGTCGCGAGGCGTCGACGCAGGGCGAAGCCGATTGGAACGACAACCGCTGGCAACAGACCGACGTGGGGCCGTTTCTGGCGTCGACCTTGATGTTCCCCGAAGGCGCGGTGGCCAAAGGGCTCACCATCAAGGTCGGCGACCACGGCGAAGGCGCGGTCGCCTACGACATGGCCACCGGCGCGTTGCGCGCGGCGTGGACCGGCGGGTTCCTCCAGTTCAGCCCGGTGCGGTTCGGGCTCATCCGCGCGCCGCAGCCGGCCGGCAAGCTGGCCTTCACCGCGGTCGATGGGACCGCATCCTCGACCGGGGCATCGTACCGCTATGTGGGACTCCATCGGGGCGACCGCCGCACCGTGCTCGAGCACGCGTTCGACGGCGTCCGGGTGCTAGAGGTCCCGGGACTGGAAAACACTCCGGCCGGCCCGGTGTTCCGCCGGACCTTCTGGGTCGACCGCCACGCCCAGCCGCTCCGCATGGTCGCAGCCGGGCATCTCCGCGGCACGACGAACGTCGTCAGCGCCTCCTCCGAGCACCGGAAGGTCGACGACACAGCCCGGACCGACGTCACCGTGCATCGCCAGCTCGACCAGAACCAGGAAGGCGACACCATTTCGGCCGCGGTCGTGACCGGCGTCCACATCGCTTCTTCCGCGAACTACATCGCCGAAAGCGGCGGCTGGAAGGACATCGTGCTCCCGGCGAGCGACAAGCCCGTGGTGTTCTCGGTGCTGCTGTGGCGCGGGACGGAAGCGGCGTCCGGCGAGTTCAAGAAGTTCGCCGAGGCATCGGTGCCGACCGAGGACCCTAGCCGGCTGCTGCGGCCTTCGCCGTCGCGCTGGCCGGCGCGGACCACCCGCGGCCAACTTGGGGCGGACACGGACATCCTCGCGGTCGACACGCTCACCCTGCCGTACGACAACCCGTGGAAGGCCCTGCTGTTCGCGTCCGGCGTGGACTTCGGACCCGACGGCGCGGCCTACGTCTGCACCCTCCACGGCGACGTGTGGCGCGTGACGGGCATCGACGACTCCTTGCGCGAGCTCACGTGGAAGCGCTACGCGACCGGGCTGTTCCAGCCGCTCGGCCTGCGGGTCCGCGACGGAAAGGTGCTCGTGCTCGGACGCGACCGGATCACCCGGCTCCACGACGAGGACGGCGATGGCGAAGCGGACTTCTACGAGAGCTTCACCGATTCCATCGCCACGTCGGCCGGCGGCCACGACTACGTCACCTGCCTCGAAGCCGACGCGGCGGGCAACCTCTACTACGTCGACCCGAAAGGCATCCACCGGGTCTCGCCCGACGGTCGTACCAACATCACCTTGGCCACCGGTTGGCGGAACCCGAACGGCATGGGCGTCCGGCCCGACGGTCTCCTCACGGTCGCGCCGCAGCAGGGCGAGTGGACGCCATCGTCGCAGATCAGCGAGGTCCGGCCCGGAGGCTACTACGGCTACGGCGGCCCGAAGATCACCGCCGAGCGGGCGCTCGGCTACGATGCGCCGTTGTGCTGGATCCCGCACGCGGTCGACAACTCCAGCGGATCGCAGGTCTGGTTGCCTCGCAGCGCGTGGGGGCCGCTCGGCGGGCAGATGCTCCATCTGCTCTGGGGCCGCTGCGGCATGATGTCCGTGCTGCGGGACACCGTGGGCGACGTTTCGCAAGGCGCGGTCGTGCCGTTGCCGGTGAAGCTCCTCAGCGGCCCGAACCGCGCGACCTTCAACGCCCGCGACGGCGCGCTCTACGTGGCGGGCAGCACCGGTTGGCAGACCAGCGCAGTGAAGGACGGCGCGCTCCAACGCGTCCGGTGGACCGGGCGTCCCGCCCATCTCCCCGTCAAATGGCACGCCCATGCCAACGGCATCACGGTCACCTTCAGCGAACCGCTGAAGCGGGACACCGCGGAGGATGCCGGCAGCTACGCGGTGAAACGTTGGAACTACCGCTACGCCGCGCAGTACGGGTCGAAGGACTGGTCGGTCGCGCAGCCCGGCAAGGAAGGCCGCGACGACGTCCCGATCAGATCCGCGAAGCTGCTCGCCGACGGCCGCACGGTGTTCCTTGACCTCGGCGACCTCGCGCCGGTGATGCAGATGGAGCTGAAGTGGAACCTCGACGCCGTCGACGGCAAAACGACGCGCAGCCAGTTGTGGCTGACGTTGAACCAACTGGACACGGCATTCGCCGGCGGCGCCCGTTGAAGGGCGGGGCGCCGGCGCGTCAGGGTGTTTTTTCTCGGCACGGCAACTTCCCCGGCCCTAAGATGCTTTATAGGACGATACAAGTTCCCTGGGCCACCACCAACGCGAGAACGGCTATGAGGCTGAACCTGGCAGGGCGGAACGCAATCTTGACGGGCGCCAACGGCGGCCTCGGAGTCCATTTCACGGCGGCATTGTCAAAGGCGGGGATGAACCTGCTCCTCGTCGCCTATCCCGGCATCGGTCTCGAAGACGTGCAAGCGGCGGCGCGCAAGGATTCGGTCCAGGCCGAGATCCTGGTGGCGGACCTGAGGGTGCCCGAGGAGCGGACCCGCGTGGTCGAGACGGCGATGGCGCGATTCGGGTCGATCGATCTGCTGGTGAACAACGCCGGGGTCGAGTTCTCGTCCACCTACCACGACCTCGATGTCGACCGGATCCGCGACGTCATCAACGTCAATCTGGAGGCGCCGATGATGCTCACCCGGTTGGCGTTGCCGCACATGCTCCGGCAAAGACGCGGCCACATCGTGAACATCTCGTCGCTCGCCGGGAAATCGGGGCCGGGTTACCAGGAACCCTACGTCGCCACGAAAGCGGGCCTGAGCGCGTTCACGCTGTCCCTCCGCAACACATATCGCGGCACCGGTGTGAGCGCGTCGGTCATCACGCCGGGTTTCGTCGAGGCGGGGATCTATTCCCGGCTCAAGGTCCAGACCGGTCGGTCCGCGCCCATCTTCCTCGGGGCCTGTTCGCCCCAGAAGGTCTGCGCCGCCTTGTTGCGGGCCGTCCGCGACGACGTGCCGGAGGTCATCGTGAACCGGTATCCGATCCGTCCGGTGCTGGCGCTGACCACATTGTTCCCCGCGTTCGGTGAATGGATGACCGAATGGACCGGCACGAACGCGTTCTTCCGCCGTGCCCACGAGGCCTCCAAACACCCGGAAGCATGACGACCCACCCCGGATCCCGCCCACGGCTGCGGCCAAATGGGCCCCGAGCCTTCCCTGACGGACATCGCTTTACCATCCCTAGACTCAACGATTGCCCAACATGATATCGAAGGGTTAAAATTATAGACATGTCCAAAACGCCCCATCCTCGCCGTCTTCTGTCCGCTGCCGTCTGCTTGGCGGCGACGTTCGTCCCGGCGCATGCCGGTGGTTTCCGACTCCCGGACCAGGATGCCTTCGCCACGGCCCGAGGTGAAGCGTTCGCTGCGACCGCCGACAACCCGTCGGCGGTCTACTACAACCCGGCCGGCATCACACAACTCGAAGGCCATCAGGCGCGATTCGGCGTCTATGGGATCGACCTCGGGGTGAGCTACACCTCACCTGCCGGGAAGAAGCACGACAACAGCAAGGACCTCCACGCCGTCCCGCAGATCTTCTACACCTTCACCCCCGAAAAATCGCCGGTCTCGTTCGGCTTCGGAGCGTATTCACCCTATGGCCTGAGCTCGGAGTGGCCGGAGGACACGGGATTCCGCAGCGTGGTGCTGGGCGGAAAGCTGACCTACCTGACACTCAACCCCGTGGTCGCGTGGCAGATCACGCCGACATTATCCATCGGCGGCGGAGCGATGATCAACTACGCCGAAGCCGACCTGCGGAGCGGTCTGTCGCCGATCGCGGGTGTCGGCCAGTCGCGGCTGAACGGCTCCGGCTGGGCGCCGGGGTTCAACGCGGGGATCCTCTGGAAACTCTGCGAGAAGGTGCAGATCGGCCTGAATTACCGGAGTGAATCGCGGATCCCGCTGGACGGCTACCTCGATATCACATCGCCGGTCTTCAGCGCGCATCCGGATGCCAAGGCCGAGCTCCCGTTCCCGCAGACCTTCGTCGCCGGCATCTCATATCGGCCGACGCCGGATTGGAACCTGGAGTTCGACATCGAGTGGAACGACTGGAACCGGCTCAACTCGATGAGCGTCCACGCGCCGCAGGCGCCGTTCCTGGACTCGGCGATCGCGTTCAACTGGCAGTCGAGCTTCTACTACGAGTTCGGAGCCACCCGGCACCTCGGGGGCGGCTGGTCCGTCAGCGCCGGGTACATCTTCAACGAGAACTCGGTGCCCGACCACGACTTCACGCCGCTGGTCTCGGACTTGGACCGGCATTTCGTGAGCTTCGGCGGGGGCTACAAGCATGGCCGGCTGAGCGTGGACCTCGCCTACCAGCTCGGCTACGGGCCGACGAGGACCGTCACCGGCAACCCGGTGAACTCCTCCGGCCAATCAGCGAACGGCGAGTACGACTTCCTCAGCCACGCGCTGCTCTTGAGCATGGGCTGGCATTTCTGACATGCTGTACGGACGGTACCGCCCGCTTCCGACGGGTGGCGCGGCGATCCGATGGGCCGTGGCCGGCGTGGACCACGCCCGACAGGACAACTTGCTTTAGACCGATCCGCATGGCGACGAAACCGACAGGTACCTTATCGGGCGAGCGAGAGAGCTTCATCAGCTGCCGCAACAGCCAGGGCGCGGAGGTCCGGGCCACGCCGGTGCGCCTGACCCGCTTCACCGTGGTGCTCGAGGTCTACAACCCGTTCAGCATCGTCCAGATCTCCGAGGTGCTGAGCGAGTTCCGGATCACGATGAACGACCGGCTGGTCTATTCCGGCCGCGCCGTCGTGAGCAACATCGTCAACACCGGCATCATGGTGTTGTGCGAGGCCACGCTGGACGATTCATGGCTCGACGTGGACATGTTCTCGTCGTCCGCCCATCCGGGGCGGCTACGGGACGAGTTCGGCGAGTTCCTCCAAGAATGGCAGAAGATCCATAGCGTCACCCCCGGCTTCAAGGTCGTGGTGGCCGACATGCAGACGCTGCTCGCCGACCTGCGGCGGTGGATGGAGCAGGTGGAGCTGGGCATCCGTTCGTCACCCGGAGGGAACCGGGCCTTGCTTGAACGCGACGTGATCACCGACCTGAGCCAACCGGTGCTGACGGTGATCGACGAGTTGTTCGACCGGTTCGAATCGATCGCCGGCTCCTTGGATCCCGCGCTGCAGCCGATGCACCGGAACTATATCAAGCGACAACTGCATCCGCTGGTGCTCTGCGCGCCGTTCGCCTACCGCACGTTCCAGAAGCCGCTCGGGTACGCCGGCGACTACGAGATGGTGAACATGATCCTCCGCGACCCGTTCGAGGGCGGCTCTCTGTTCGCCAAGACCGTCAACCTCTACTTCCTCAACTCCGCCCCGGCCCTCGCCCACCGCAACCGCATCAAGTACCTGGTGCAGGTCCTCTCGGCCGAGGCCCGCCGCACCTCGGCCGAAGGACGACCTGTCCGCATCCTCAACCTGGGCTGCGGACCCGCCGGCGAGATCCAGCAGTTGCTGGCGACCGATCCAGTCGTGGACCAGATGGATTTCACGTTGATGGATTTCAACGACGAGACGCTCGATTTCACGCGGCACCGCTTGGATGCACTGAAGGTCCAGCACGGGCGCCGGACGCCGCTCCAGTTCGTCAAGAAATCCGTCCACCAGGTCCTCAAGGAAGGTTCGCGGCCCGAGCACGGCCAGCCGCGCTACGACCTCATCTACTGCGCCGGCCTGTTCGACTACCTCTCCGACCGGATCTGCCAGCGGTTGATGACCATCTTCTACGAGATGCTCGCCCCTGGAGGGCTGCTCGTCGCCACCAACGTCGATCCGAGCAACCCTTCTCGGAACGGCATGGAGTTCATCCTCGACTGGCATCTCGTCTACCGTGACCGCGAGCAGCTGAAGCTGCTCCATCCGTCAGGCGTGCCCGACGAGAACATCGTCAGCCGCGCGGATGAGACGGGCGTCAACATCTACCTTGAAGTCCGCCGTCCCATCGATCGTTGACGGCGGACCGGAGGCCGATGCGGCGTTCCAGGAGGCCTTCCACTCAGAGGACCTCCGGGAGCGCCTCCGCATCGGGAAGCTCGGCTGCGCGCTGGTCATCGTCCTGATGCCCCTCGGGGCCTCGCTGGACTACGTCGTCTACAAGGACGACGTCGCGGTGTTCCAGTTCTTCCTCGGGCTCCGGCTCCTGTGCTCGCTGGTCACGGGCGCGTTGCTGGCCGTCCACCACACCCGGTGGGGCGAGCGGAACGTGCGGATGCTCGGCCCGTTCATCGCGCTCCTGCCCGCCGTGTGCATCGCCGGCATGATCGGTCACAAGGATCAGTGGGGATCCCACTACTACGCCGGCCTGAACCTCGTCCTCATCGCCGTCAACGTCGTCGCCCGCTGGACCGTCCGCGAATCGCTCGCCATCGTCGGCAGCGTCGTCGCGTTCTACCTCTCGGCATGCCTCATCGGGACCGGCTGGCCAGAGGCCCCCGGGCAGCGGCAGGACCTCTTCAACAACCTGTACTTCCTCACGTTGACAGGTGTGATCGTGGTCGCCGGCAACTGGCTCTACAACCAGCTCCGGGAGCGCGAGTTCGCCCTCCGGTACGAGCTCGGCAAGAACCAGCGCCAGCTGCAGGAGGCCAACCAGAAGCTGCGCGACCTCGACGAGGTGAAGAGCCGTTTCTTCGCCAACATCAGCCACGAGCTCCGCACCCCGCTCACGCTGCTGCTCGGGCCGCTCGACGCGCTCATCCGGCAGCGGGGCCGCCTCGGCGAGCCGGAGATCGACGAGCACCTGGAGACGATGCACGGGAACGGTCTCCGCCTGCTCAAGCTCATCAACGACCTGCTCGACCTCGTCCGCCTCGACTCCGGGCATATCGCCCTACGACGCGAGGCCGTGCCGCTCTCCCAGTTCTTCGGCGGCGTGGTCAACTCGACCCGCAAGCTCGCCGAGGACCGCCGGATCCAGCTCCGCCTCGTCCTCGACGACCAGATGGGCCGCGCGATGCTCGACCCGGACAAGCTGGAGAAGGTCCTGTTCAACCTCATCATCAACGCGATCAAGTTCACCGCGAGCGGCGGCACGATCACCTGCCACCCCGAGCGCCACGGCGACGAGATGGTCATCGAGGTGAGCGACAGCGGCGTCGGCATCCGGTCGGACGACCTCCCGCACATCTTCGACCGGTTCTGGCAGGCCGACACCAGTTCCCAACGCAAGCACCAGGGCACCGGTATCGGCCTCGCGCTCGTGAAGGAACTGGTCGAGGCGCAGGGAGGTCATGTGACGGTCGCCAGCGAGGTCGACAAGGGCACGACCTTCACCATCACCCTGCCATGGATCGATCCGCCCCGGACCGATCCACACGCCCAGCCGGTCACTGTGCTCCCGCCGGCCGGGCCGGCCGAACCGCAGGACGCTTGGCTGGTCAGTCTCTATCGCAGGGCGGAGCTCTTCCCGGGGATCGCCCCGCTCAAGGAGAGCCTGAGGCCCGACACCATGTCGTCCACCGACCACCGGCCACGGATTCTCATCGCGGACGACGAGCCGGACATGTTGCGGTTCCTGCGGTCCCAACTTTCCGGGCAGTTCCAGGTGTTCGAAGCGGTGGACGGACAGCAGGCGATCGAGAAGGCCGCCCAGTTCCTGCCGGACATCATCCTTTGCGACATGATGATGCCGGAGAAGGACGGCCTGGACGTCTGCCGCGAGGTCCGCGCGCGGTTCCCGACCCGCAACATCCCCATCGTGCTGCTCACCGCACGGGCCGACGACGAGACCAAGCTCGCAGCGCTGGCCGCCGGCGCGAATGACTTCCTGTCCAAGCCGTTCTCGACGACCGAGCTCCGGATCCGCCTCAAGAACCTGGTCGACGCCCAGAGGCTCCAGAAGGAGCTGGCCTGGCAGAACCAGAAGCTGCAATCGACCCTCGAGCAGCTGAAGGAGACCGAATCGCAGCTCGTGCAATCCGAGAAGATGGCCTCGCTCGGCCGCATGAGCGCCGGGATAATACACGAGATCAACAACCCGCTGAACTATGCCAAGACGGGCATCTTCACGCTCCAGAAGATGGGCCGCTCGATGCCGCCCGGCGAGATCGCCGATTTCGAGGAGATCCTCCATGACATCGGCGACGGGCTCACCCGTGTGGCCGGGATCGTCGGCGACCTGAGGGCTTTCACCCATCCCCACGGCGGGGCGATGGAGGATGTGGATGTCCGCGCCGTCGCGGCCGGCGCGCTGCGGTTCCTCGCGGCCGAGACCAAGGATGTCGCGATCGACAACGCCATCCCGCCGGGTTTCCGGGTGAGGGCGAACCGCAACAAGCTCATCCAGGTCTTCGTCAACCTGCTCCAGAACGCCGTCGACGCGCTCGGCGAGAAGCGGTTCAGCGACGGCGAGACCGCCCGGATCGTGCTCGGGGCCGAGGCCACGGACACCGCCCGGACCGTCACGTTCCACGACAACGGCCCCGGGATGGATACCGATATTTTGGACAAGATTTTTGACCCGTTCTTCACCACCAAGGAGGTAGGCAAGGGCACCGGGCTCGGATTGAGCATCTGCTACCGCATCATCAACGAGGCCGGCGGGCGCATCACAGCCCAGAGCGAGCCAGGAAAGTGGACCGAATTTGCATTGGAGTTCCCGACGACAGTGTGACATAAGAAAAACGCCTCAACGCACTGCCGGTCATGGATCCCCACTACGATTACAAGCGATACGCCGTCCTTTATGTGGATGACGAGGAGAAGTCCCTGAAGGGCTTCGATCGCGGCTTCAAGGACACTTTCCGCATCCTCACGGCGACCAACGCCGACGATGCCCTGCGCTTGATCGAGACCCAAGGTGATGAGATCGGCGTCATCATGTCCGACCAGCGGATGCCCGGCATGAAGGGCGTGCAGTTCCTGGAGCGCTCGCGCCAGCTCCGGCCCAAGACCGTCCGCATCCTCGCGACCGCCTTCACCGACCTGGATGCCGCCATCAGCTCGGTCAACAACGGCGCCATCTACAAGTACGTCTCCAAGCCCTGGGAACCGTACGAGCTGGACCACGTGCTCAAACGTGCCCTCGAGTTCTACACGGTCCAGAACGAGCGAGACCAACTGCTGCGCGAGAAGATGTCGGTGCTGCACAAGATGGTGATCACCGACCGCGTGCTCAGCCTCGGGGTGCTCGCCGCCGGCCTCGGCCACCACGTGCGCAACGCGATGTCGGCCGTCCGCACCTTCCTCGACCTCGCGCCCGAGATGCTCCACCGCGAGAGCCTCGATCTCAACCAGCTCCACCACCCGGCTTTCTGGCAAGATTTCCACCACAAGGTGCAGGGTCGTGTGAAGCTGCTCGTCGACCTGCTCGACGACCTCTCCGACCACACGCAACCGGGACCGTTCCAGTTCGACAGCGAGATCGGTCTGCGCGACGTGATCTCCGACGGGGTGACCGAGATCGGTCTCGAGCTGGCCGGCCGCCGCATCCAGGTCATCAACGATATCCCGTCGGATCTGCCGCGCCTGCTCGTCGACCTTCCGAAGATCCGCAAACTCTTCCAGCTCCTCCTCCGCGACGAGCTGACCAACCTCCAGGACGGCGCAACCATCCGGTTCGAGGCCGCTGCCCGCGAGGCCACCGCTCTCCAGCCTGCCGGTGTCGAGCTCTTGATCCAGGACGACGGACCGGGCCTCCCCCAGGCCTCGATCATGGCGGTCTTCGACCCGTTCTTCGTCCGGAACGACAGCCCGGACGAGTTCGGGATCTACCTCATGGCGTGCTACTTCATCGTGTACCATCATGGCGGCACGATCCATGTGGGACCGGGCAAGGACGGAGGCCTCGCGTTCCGCATCTGGCTCCCGTTGGCGCCCGGCATCGGGACGGCGAGCGAAGAGAACGCAGATTTCCTTGTCCGGGTGATGACCAACGAACGGCTTTGGGAACGCCTGCTCGCGACCCCCTGAGCCTCCGGATGTATGTCGCCACCCCCCTCCATGCACCCGGTCCGCGCCGGCGGCGTCCTGACGGCGGACAGCCCGGCGTTGCCGCCGCTGCCCGTGCGCCGTCCCGTGCTGCTCGTGGTCGACGACGACGAGCCGCTGCGGCAGGCGTTGCGGCTCATCTTCGAGTACCAATACGAGGTCGTGCTCGCCGCGTCCGGACCGCACGCGCTCTCGCTGATCCAGCGCGGGCTCTTCGATGTCGCGGTCGTGGACATCCGCATGCCCGGCATGTCGGGCTTCGAGTTCCTCGAGCGCTCGCGGACGGTGGACCCCGACATCCAGACGGTGATCCTCAGCGGGCAGAGCACCTTCGAGATGGCCCGCCAAGCGGTGCGGCTCGATGCGTTCGATTTCCTGCCGAAGCCGTTCGACTTGCAGGTGCTGCGGCAGACCATCCAACAGGCGGCCCGGCGACGCGCATGGCTGCGGTTCGAGAAGAAACGCGAGGCGGCGCTCCAGCGCGCGGTGACCGCCGCGGAGACGGCCGCGCAGGAACGTGACCTGCTGGTCAGCCTCTTGTCCGAATTCCGCGCCCCGCTCAACTCGATCTCCGCGGGGGCGGCAGCCCTGGACCAGGAGTTGACCCGGCAATCCACACCCTCCGAGCCGCAGGTCGCGGCGTGGCGCCACCAGCTCCAGGAGCTCGGCCGCCAAGCGACCCTCTGTGTCCAGTTGGCGGGCGGCCCCCGGCAGGACCTCTCGTCGCCCGGTCCGCCCGAAGGCGTGCCAGCCGTGCAGGTGATGGACGACCTGGGACGCTTGCTCCGCGTGCACCCGGCGTCCAAGGGCCACCAGCTCACGATCCGCCCGCCCGCGCTGCCCGCGGGCTTGAAGGCGCGGGAGGCGGACCTGCTCCGCATCCTGGTGAACCTCGGCCGCAACGCGCTCGAATCCTCCGAGGTGCCGCACCGCGTGGACTTCGAATCGTGGCTGGTCAACGAACCGGTCCTGCTCGACGGCCCTGAACGTTCCCAAGGCCGCTTCGTGCTGCGCGAGACGTTCGAGAACCGTCCGCCCCTGCTCGCGATCGCGGTCAAGGACGACGGCCCGGGGATCTCGCCGGAAATTTGGCCGCACCTCTTCCAAACCGCTGTCACGACCAAGCCCGGCAGGGGCGATGTCGGCCTCGGACTCACCTCGGTGCGGGACCTCGTCGCCGCCACCGGATGCGCCCTGGAGATCCGCAGCGAGCCCGGATCCGGGACCACGGCCACGCTCTACGTGCCGGTCGTCCGCCCGGTGGACCCTTCGTAGACGGCGAATAGGTTCGCCCGCCCGCGGCGTGTCCGGTATCGCTCGCCCGGCCTCGCGCCGACCCATGCGCAGAACCAAGATCATCGCCACGCTCGGGCCCGCCACCGACTCGTCCGAGATGCTCGGACGCCTCATCGACGCGGGCATGGACTCGCCCGGCTGAACATGTCCCACGCCACGCCCGATTGGGTGCGCCGCGTCGTGAAGGACATCCGCGCCCACTCCAAGGCGCGCGGCGTCGCCATCGGGATCCTGCTCGACACCCAAGGCCCCGCGATCCGCACCGGCGATGTGCCGGCGAAGATCCCCCTCGCGGTCGGTGACCGCTTCGTCTTCACCGTCCAAGGCGACTCGCTCCGTCCCGACGAAGGTGTCAAGGGCACGTCCGTCGGCTACGACGGGTTCGCGGCGGACGTCGAGGTCGGCAAGACGCTGATCGTGGACAACGGCGAGCTGCGGATGCGCATCCTCTCCAAGACAGCCACACGGGTCGTGTGCGAAGTGCTCACCGAGGGGCAGATGGGCAGCCGACGCCACATCAACCTCCCCGGCGTCCGCGTCTCGCTCCCTGCGTTGACCGACAAGGACAAGGCCGACGTGGAGCTCGGGCTCGAGGTCGGGGTCGATTTCATCGCGCTCAGCTTCGTCCGCGATCCCGATGACATGGCGCAGCTGCGCGCGCTCGTGGCCGGTTCGCCGCACCAGCCCAAGCTCATCGCCAAGATCGAGCACCAGTTCGCGGTGGACCACTTCGAGGCCATCGCCCGGGCCTCCGACGGCGTGATGGTCGCGCGGGGCGACCTGGGCATCGAGTGCCCGTACGAGGAGCTGCCGATCATCCAGCGCCGCATCGTCAAGAAGTGCCAGGAGATCGGCCGCCCGGTGATCGTCGCAACGCATCTGCTCGAGAGCATGATCACGAACCCGATGCCCACGCGCGCGGAGATCACCGACGTGGCGAACGCCGTGTTCGAGCAGGCCGACGCCATCATGCTCAGCGGCGAGACGACCGTGGGGAAGTACCCGCTCCAGTGCATCGAGGTGTTCGACACCGTCACCCGCCGCATCGAGCGGAGCGGTGGAGCCGATTACCACCACGCCGCCGAGCTCACGTCGCCGCGGCAGAAGCTCGTGAAGAGCGCGGTGCTGCTCGCCGACGAACTGAAGGCCGCCGCCATCGTGGTCTTCACCCGGCGCGGCCACATGGCCCGCTACGTCTCGTGGCTCCGGCCGCGTTTTTCCCCCATCTACGCCTTCGCCGACCGCTGGACGACCGCGGAATCCCTCGCGATCTGCCGCGGCGTCGTGCCTGGTGTCGTCCCGTTCACCCACGCGGAACCGGACAAGACCGTCGACGCCGCCCTCGCGTCGCTGATGGCGAAAGGCCGACTCAAGCGCGGCGATGCCGTCGTCGTGCTCAGCATCGTCACCGCCGGCGACCAGCTCGTGGACGCGGTGACGATGCGCGTGATCTGACGACCGGCGGCGAGGTCCGGCGCGGCGTGGGGCGCTTTGTCAGGACCGCCTGTGCTCGACCGGCTCGACGTCCCGTGACCCCGCCGTCGGCGCGGCGCTGCTCAGCCGATCTCGATGCCCACCGGGCAGTGGTCGCTGTCCATGACGTGGGGCTGGATGAACGCGCGCCGGAGGCTCGGCCGGAATGCGGCGCTGACCATGAAGTAATCGATCCGCCAACCGATGTTCCGCGCACGGGCGGTGCCCATCGGGCTCCACCAAGTGTAGTGGCCGCCGCCCTTCTCGAACTCGCGGAAGGTGTCCACGAACCCGGCGTCGATGGCAGCGCCGAAACCGGCGCGCTCCTCGGGCGTGAAACCGTGGTTCTTCATGTTCGCCTTCGGGTTCGCGAGATCGATCTCCGTGTGGGCGACGTTCAGGTCGCCGCACCAGATCACCGGCTTCTTCTGCTCGAGCGTCTTGAGGTAGGCGAGGAAGTCGACGTCCCAACGCTGACGGTAAGGGAGCCGAGCGAGCTCGCGCTGCGAGTTCGGCACGTACGCGTTCACCAGGTAGAAATCTCCGTGTTCGGCGGTGAGCACGCGGCCTTCGTTGTCATGGTCCCCGATGCCGATGCCTTGGGTGACCGCGATGGGTTTCGTCTTGGTGAATATCGCGGTGCCGGAGTAGCCCTTCTTCACGGCCGAGTTCCAATAGGTCTGGTAGGTGGCCGGCCAGACCGGCTCGACCTGGTCGGGCGAGCACTTGGTCTCCTGGAGGCAGAGGATGTCGGGCGCCTCGTCGGCGAGGTAGGAGAGGAAGTTCTTCCTCAGCACGGCCCGCAGACCGTTCACGTTCCAAGAGATGAGCTTCATGACGGCGAAGATGGCGGCAGAAGCCCGCCGGAGCGGAAAGCAGAATCGCGACGAGGACGCCATGGACCGGCGTGGCGGCGAAGGGAGGATGGCTTCGCTGGAGGAACGTCTGTCGGGAAGCTGGGCGGCCTCGACCTTCACCCGGCCCTCTCCGTCGGGGAGGGTCTCCACGACGGTCGAGGCCCACGGATCGTGGACAGGGACCTGAACGGTGCGCCCGGGAGATCCGCGTCAGCAGCCGGACCACGGACGGGGCCAGCGATGCCCGGCCGCCATCCATCGGCCTGATCAGTCCCTGCCTTCGTTCCCTTCCGTCAGGTTCCTCTTGTTCTTTCCGGGGCCCGCTTCACTTCGCCGGCTTGCCTGCGACGACCCGCGGGCGCAGCCCCTCCAACGTCTTCGGGCCGATGCCGCTCACCTTGGCCAAGTCGTCGACCACGTCGTAGGGCCGGCCCGCGATGATGCGGCGGGCCATCGCCTCGTTGACCCGCGGGAGCAGCATGAGGTCGTCCGCCGAGGCCGTGTTCAAGTCGACGACCTTGGCGGAGGCCCCGGCGACCTGCTCGCGCGACCCGGGCTTGCCGCACTGTTTCAGGCCGACGGCCGCGAGCAGCGCGGCCACGGCGAGGCCGGCGAGCTTGGAGACGATGCGCGACGTCACGTTGCGCGTGACGCGCCCGGCGATGTCGCCGACGGGGCCGAAGGACCGGCTCATTCGGAGCGGGCGCGGATCAATCCAGCTTGCGCAGCCAGATGTTGCGGTAGCGGACCGGGTTGCCGTGGTCCTGGAGGAACAGCGGGCCCTTCGGCGTCACGCCGGAGAACTTCGCCGCCGTGGTCGAGTCGCCTTTGACCGGGACGTGGTCCTGCACGAGCACGCCGTTGTGCAGCACCGTGAAGGAACCTTCGGCGACCTTGCCGTCCGCGCCGGGCACCGGCGGATGGAACACGATGTCGTAGGCCTGCCACTCGCCGGGCTTGCGGCTCGCGTTCACCAAGGGCGCGTTGTGCAGATAGAACGCGGCGGCCTGGCCGTTGAAGTAGGTCGGGTTCTTCCAGGAATCGAGCACCTGGATCTCGTAGCGGCCCTGGAAATACACACCGCTGTTGCCGCGGCCCTGGCTGTCGCCCTTCACCTCGGCGGGCGCGGCCCACTCGATGTGGAGCTGGATCGCACCGAACTCCTCCTTGGTCGTGATGCCGCCGCCATGGACCTCGGCGTAACCGTCGGCGATGCGCCACCCGGGGGCCGGATCCTTGTCGCCCTTCCACGCGGAGAGGTCCTTGCCGTCGAAGAGCACGATGGCATCCGACGGCGGGGCGCCGGCGACGCCGGCCGTGACCACGGCCGGTTCCTTGGCAGTGGGGTTGCCCGCGGCGGAAGCGGCGAGGACAAGGGCGGCGTTGGTGACGAGCGCGAAGCGCCGGAGGCAGGGCAGAGGAGTTTTCATCGTTGGGATCGGGGATATGCCACGGAGGGGAAGATCAGTTGGCGGAGGCGACCGGCTTGCGCATCGCCTCGGGGGGGACGGGATCGAGCACGGCGCGGACCTTGCCGTCGGCCGGATCGAACACGCGCACGAGGCCGTCGAAGCCGGCGGTGACGAGCCGTTTGCCGTCGGGCGAGAAGGCCAGCGCGAAGACCGCACCGCCGTGGCCGCCGCAGGTCGCGGCGCGCTTGCCGTCGTCGGTCTTGTAGACGCGGACCTCGCCGCCGACGCTCCCGGCGGCGAGCAGCAAGCCGTCGGGCGAATAGGCGAGGGCCTGCACCGGGCCGGGCTGCCGCTCGAACTCGCGGACGAGGTTCACGTCGTTGTTGCCCGAGGTGCGGTCCTGGTTCTCCTGCATCTTGTAGGCGCGCACGCCGCCTTCGGCACCGCCGTACGCGGCCCATTCCTGCTTGGGATGCCGGGCCATGCTCACGACCGGTTCGAGCAGCTTGTTGACGTCGTCGATGAACTGGCCGTTGGCGGTGTTGATCAACTTCATCGCGCGGTCCCGGCTTCCGGAGAGCAGGCGCTGGCCGTCGTCCAGCCACGTGGTGCGGAAGACCCAGTCGCTGTGGTTGTCGAACTTCATCAGCTCCTTGCCGTCGGTCGACGACAGCACGCGCACGGTCTTGTCGGCACCTCCGAACGCCAGCTTGGAGCCGTCGGGCGACCAGGAGACGCCGAAGAGAGAATCGCTACCGACCTTGAAGGACCGCTCCTGCTGCGCCGTCGCCGGATCCCAGACCTCGATCTCGCCGAAGCGGGCCGGCGCGCCTCCGGCCACGGCGAGGCGCCTGGAATCCGCGGTGAACGCCAGCGCCTCGATGCGCGGAGATTCGCCGACGAGCCGCGCCTTGAGCGCAAGGTCGCCGGCGTCGAGCAGGAAGACCTCGTGATACCCCGCGACCGCGAGCCACCGGCCGTCGGCCGAGAACGCGACCGCGGTGGTCACCGGAGGCGAGAGATACGTGGGCGGCTCCTTGAGCTTGGTGGAGTAAGCGTCGGCGGGCGTGTCGTCCTTGGCGCCCTCGCGGATCCAACGCTCGACCAACGCGACCTCGGCGGGCGAGAGAGGATCGCCTTCCTTCGGCATCGACGGCTCTTTGCCGGCGACCTCCTCGAGGACGAGCGATTTCGCCGGATCGCCTGCAACGAAGCTCGGACCGTGCTTGCCCGCCTTGAGGAAGCCCGCGTAGGTCGAGGTGTCGACCTCGCCCTTGAGCTTGTTCGGGTTGTGGCAGCCGTTGCAGGAGCGCCGGAAGACCGGCGTGATGTCGTGGAACCACGACACGGGCTTCTCGGCCGCGACGGCGGAGAAGGCCGCGCCCAACGCGGCCAACAACGGCGCGGTGATCTTCGCGGAGCGTCTCATGGTGTCTGCACACGAAACCATGGGCGCGGCTGTTCGGTGAAGTTTTTTCCTCGGATGAAATCATCCCGGCCAAAATGTCCGGCGCGTCGGCGATCACGCGGCTCGCACCAAGGGCCGGTATCGTGTCTGCTGGGCACATGGGCGCGACGTGGTTCATCACCGGCACCGACACGGGCGTGGGCAAGACCTTGCTGACCGGGCTGCTCGCACGTCGTCTGCGCGCGACCGGCGGCCGGTTCCGCGCGGTGAAACCGTTCTGCTCCGGCGGCCGGGAGGATGCCGAGACGCTCTTCGCCGCGCAGGGCGGGAGGGTCCCGATGGACGAGATCAACCCGTGGCATTTCCGCGCGCCGCTCGCACCGTTGGTCGCCGCCCGTCGCCAAGGCGTCCGCGTGACGCTGGAGGAAGCGGTGGCATTCCTCCGGCGGTCGGCGCGCGGCCGCGACCAGTTGCTCGTGGAAGGCGCGGGCGGATTGCTGAGCCCGCTGGGCGAAGGCTTCTCGGCCCGGGAACTGATCCGCGCGACCCGTGCCCGTGTGCTGGTCGTCTGCCCGGACCGCCTCGGAGCGATCAACCAATCGCTGCTCGTCTTCACGGCGTTGCCGAAGATGGTCGCGGCGCGGGCGAAGCTGGTGCTTTCCGCGACGGCCGAGCCCGACGGTTCGTGCCGGACCAACCGCACCGTGCTTGCCGAGCTGCTCGGCGCGGACCGCGTCCACGTGTTGCCGAGATCGGGCCCGGAAGAGCTCGCCGCGATCGAGGAGGACCGGATGTCGGCGAGGTTGAAGCGGAACCTGGACGCGCTGCTCGCTTGAAGACGGGCTCCGGGAAAGGGGTTTGAGCCCCGGTGAGGCCGGGCTAGGGTCGCGGGCCGTAGACCTGCCACAGATGATCCGGCATCGGTCCGCGGACAGGATCTTCCATGGAACAAACCACACTGACGCGGCCGCCGGTATCGCGGGACCGGTCCTCGGGCGCATTGGCCCTGTACATATTCGGCTGGCTGATGGCGATGTCGGTCGCCCTGAGGCTCGTGCTGTGCGCGCGGTTCGCGGGCGAGACGCACGGGCCGTTCGCCGGCGTGTTGTGGGCGATGGCGATGGGGATCCACCGCGACGTGCTGGTGGCGCTGGTCTTCACCTTGCCCTGGCTGCTCTGGCTCAGGTGGGTGCCGGAGCGGTGGCGCACGCGCACGTGGCATCGCCTGCTCTTCCACGCCGCGCTGGCGTTGTTCTGGGCGTGGCAGGTGTTCCAGCACGCGCTGGAGTTCTACTTCTTCGAGGAGTTCCGCTCGCGCTTCAACACCGTGTCGGTGGACTACCTGCTCTATCCGCACGAGGTCTTCGTCAACATCTGGGAGTCGTATCCCATCGTGCGGATCATCGGCGTGTGCCTGCTCGCGGGCCTGGCGTGGGTGTGGATCGCGCGGCGCTGGTGGGGACCGCGCGGCGGCGCGTTCCCGCCGAGCGCCGGGTGGCGTCCGGTCGCGGTGGTCGCGCTGCTCGCCGCGGTGCTGGTCCCGACGGTGCCGCTGCGGCTGAAGAGCTCGGGCGAAGAACGCCTGCTCAACGAGTTCGCCAACAACGGTCCGCTCGCCTTCCTATCGGCGGCCATCACGCGGCATCTTGATTACACGGCGTTCTACCCCACGATGCCCTTGGACGAGGCCTACGCCCGCGCGCGACGGCTTGTCGGCGGGACGAACACGGCCTTCGTCGGCGCCGGTCGGTCGCTGGTCAGGGAGATGGGCGGTGACACCCACCGCCCGCGCCACAACGTGGTGGTGCTGCTCGAAGAGAGCCTCGGGTCCGAGTTCTGGGGATCGCTCGGCCGGCCAGGCGAGACCTTGATGCCGGAGATGGACAAGCTCGCGGCGTCCGAAGGCCTGCTCTTCACCCACCTCTACGCGAGCGGCAACCGGACCGTGCGCGGCATGGAAGGCGTGCTGTCGTCGTTCCCGCCGCTCCCGGGCGATTCGATCGTCGTGCGCGACCTGTCGGACCACGTGGAGACCGTCGCGCGAACGCTCCAGCGGGACGGCTACCACACGTCGTTCTTCTACGGCGGCCGGGGCCTGTTCGACGGCACGAAGTTTTTTGCGACGCGCAACGGGTACGACCGGTTCTTCGAGCTCAAGGACATCCCGGCCCCGGTGTTCACCACCGCCTGGGGCGCGTGCGACGAGGACCTGTACGACCGCGCGCTCGTGGAGTTCCGCAAGTGGAACGAGGCCGGGCAGCCGTTCTTCAGCACGGTGCTCACCGTCTCGAACCACAAGCCGTACACCTATCCGACCGGCCGGATCGCCGAGGATCCCGCTGCCCGGAAACGCGAGCATGTGGTGAAGTACACGGATTACGCGTTGGGACGGTTTTTCCGGCAGGCGCGACAGGAGGCGTTCTGGACCAACACGCTCTTCGTCGTCGTCGCCGACCACGGCGCGCGCGTCTACGGCAGCGAAGAGATCCCCATCAAGTCCTACGAGATCCCGATGGTCATGGTCGGCCCGGCCTTCGTGAAGGCTCCCGACCGCATCGGAGCGCTCGGCAGTTCGCTGGACGTGGCGCCGACCATCCTCGGCCGGTTGGGGCGTCCTTACCGCTCGACCTTCTTCGGCCGCGACCTGCTGAAGATCCTTCCGGGCGAAGGCCGCGTCCTGATGAACCACAACCGCGACATCGGCATCTTCGACGGACGCCACCTGATCGTGCTGGGCATCCGGCACGGCGTGTCCTGCTACCGCGGCGACGGACGGACGGGCGAGTTCCAGTTGCTGCCCGAGGTCCCGGCTGAGGCAAAGGCGCTTTATGACGACGCCATCGCGCTGTTCCAGGTCGCCGACGACTTGTACCAGCACGAACGTTTCCGGGTGGACCGTTGAGCCCGGGCGCGGCGGCGGATCCGGCGGCCTTGACGACCCGGCGTCGGTGCGCGAGGACTGGCGCCGATGAAACTCACTTGGAAAGACCATGAGGAGATTGCCTGGGCTCTGATGGACAAGTTCCCCGACCAGGACCCCCTCAAGCTGTCGTTCCCGAAACTCCACAAGATGGTGACCGAACTCGAGGGGTTCGGCGCTCCTCCCGAGGCGTCGAACGAGAAGGTCCTCGAGAACATCCAGATGGCCTGGTACGAGGAGAAGACGTGAACCCGGCCTCGTCCGCCGACCTGCGCCGACCGCTTTTCTGACATCGTCCGATCCCGCCATGCCCAAGCAAGCCATCTCCCCGGAAGGCGCCCCGCCGGCGCTCGGCCCTTACAGCCATGCGGTCCGCATCGGCGACCTGCTGTTCTGCTCCGGCCAGGTGCCGATCGACCTGGCGCACCCGATCGGCCCGGTCGTCGGCGACATCCGCGCGCAGACACGGCGGTCGCTCGAGAACGTGAAGGTGGTCCTTGCCAGCCAAGGCCTCGACTTCCGGCACGTGGTGAAGAGCACGGTCTTCATGACAGACCTCGGGCAGTTCCAAGGGATGAACGAGGTCTACTCCGAGTTGTTCACGCCGCCGTACCCCGCCCGCTCGACGGTGCAGGTGTCGGCATTGCCCCGGGCCTCCGCCGTGGAGATCGAGGTCGTCGCGAGTTTCTCGGCGGTCTGAAACGGGGGGGGTCCGGCCCGGATCCAAACCAAATACCGCGTTGACGGAGAACGTGAGATTATGAGCAATTCTCGCCCGTCCGTTCAGAACGGCGGTGTCGGAGTCATGGCGACGGTTTGGGTGGCGGTAGGTTCAACCCACGCAACTAGCGGCCTGCAGGTGCAAGCAGCCCACCACGGCGTTTGGAGCGGTCAGATCGTTATGGACAACAACTCAAGGCTCTTCGTGGGCAACCTGTCGTTCCAGACCTTGGAGCGCGACCTCCAAGACCATTTCAGCGCTGCTGGCGTGGTCACCAACGTCAACCTCATGCTCGACAAGTTCACGGGCAAATCCCGCGGCTTCGCGTTCGTGGAGTTCAACACCCCCGACGAGGCCAACAACGCGGTCGAGATGTTCCAAGGCAAGGAACTCGGCGGCCGGGCTCTGACCGTCAACATCGCCCGTCCGCGCGAGGACCGTCCTCCGGGGGGAGGCGGCGGCGGCGGGTACCGCGGTGACCGTGGTCCTGGCGGCGGCGGTGGTTGGCGCGGTGATCGCGGCGGCGACCGTGGTGGCGGCGACCGTGGTGGCGGTGGTGGTGGCGGCTGGCGCGGTGACCGCGGCGGCGGCGACCGTTACTGATCCGTGCCGGGCACGGGTCCTTTCCGAAGGCCGATGGCGAAAGCCGTCGGCCTTTTCGTTTGGACGACGGGCTGGACGACGGCTAAGGCTCCAGACCCTTCCCGGTGTCCGTGCCCACACCCGTGGAGAATCCGCGACAACTCGTCCCTGACAGCGGGTCCGGCTCCGTTATAGTGGCGGCGCCATGTCCGCCACCGCGGTCCAATTCCTCCAACGCTGGGTCGTCACCACGCTTGCCGTGCTCGTCGCCGTCAACATCGTGCGCGGGCTCAGCTATGACGGGGTCTCGTCGCTGCTGGTCGCGTCGCTGTTGCTGGGGTTCCTGAACGCGTTCGTGCGCCCGTTGCTGTTGGTCATCTCGCTGCCGCTGCTGCTCTACACGCTCGGCCTGTTCATGCTGGTGATCAACGCGCTCCTGCTCTGGATGGTGGGCTCGATGGTGAAGGGCTTCCACGTCTCAGGGTTCGGGCCCGCGTTCTGGGGCGCCTTGGTGATCAGCATCGTCTCGCTCGTCGCCAACGCCTTCCTCGGCAAAGGCCCGAAGGTGCAGCTGAAGAAGGGCCGCGGACGCAAAGGCGATGGTGGCAGCAACGGCGACGGCCCGGTGATCGACGTGTGACCCGCCATGGCACGTCGTGCTGCACCAGGTCCGCGCGGTCCTCGTCCTCGCCGCAGCAAAACGCGCTGGCTCTGGATCGGCGCGGCGATCGGCGTGCTTGCCGGTGCGGGTTGGACCGCATGGCGACGCTCGGCCGGTTCCACTTCACAGAAGGTTCCGGTCTTTTCCACGCCCGGACCTCCTGCTGCGGCCGAGCCGTCCGGACCGTCCATTTCACCCACGCAGCCGACGACCAAGCCGGCACCGATCGTCGAAGCACCCAAGCAGGCCGCTCCACCACCGGTCGAGAAGGAGCCGGCACCGAAAGTCGCGACCGACACCGATCAGGTCCGCGCCGAGATCCCGAAAGCCGGGACGCCAGCGGCCCGCACCCCTCCACCGCCGGAGCTGCTCCTCTCGCTACAACTCGCGCTCACCGGCCACGGCATCTCCGTGGGCCCGATCGACGGCGTCGGTGGCGCGCAGACCGCGTCCGCCCTGCGCGCGTTCCAGATGCAGCACGGCCTCGAGCAGACCGGCCGACCCGACCCCGACACGGTCCGCGAGCTGGAGACCGGACGGGGCGAACCCTTCACCCTCATCACCATCACCGCCGCCGACCTCGCCGGGCTCGCGCCGGTGCCAATCACCTGGCTCGGTCGATCCCGGGTGCGGACGCTTGGTTTCGAGACCTTGCTCGAGCTCGTCGCCGAGCGGCACCACGCGCAGCCGTCGCTCGTGCGTCGGCTGAACCCGGCGGTCGATTGGGACCATCCGGCCGCCGGCCTCGAACTGTTCGTCCCACGTGCCGCCTATCCGCCGGCCCGGCACGCGGCCCTGGTCCGCGTGAGCCTCGGGCAACGCTGGATCCGGGCCTTCGACGCGCAAGGAAACCTGCTCGCGCACTTTCCGTGCAGCATCGGCCGGATCGCCGAGAAGCGCCCGGTGGGCGAGCTCCACGTCGCCGTCGCCGTCAAGGATCCCGACTACACGTTCGATCCCGCGGTCTTCCCAGAATCCGCCGAGGCCAAGGAGATCGGCCGCAAGCTCCGCATCCCGCCCGGCCCGAACAACCCGGTCGGAGTCGCCTGGATCGGTCTGGACAAGCCAGGTTTCGGTATCCACGGCACACCGGCCCCGGAGCAGGTCGGCCGCACCGAGAGCCACGGATGCTTCCGCTTGGCGAACTGGAACGCGGCCTATCTCCGGCAGATGGTGACCGTGGGAACCCCGGTCTGGATCGAGCCCTGACGACGACCGCTTCCGCGCTCCCGACGACGGACGACGCGCCGGACCCGGCCTTGACGCCCCGGACGGCAACGCGTGTCCTCCGCAGGTGCATCTTCCGAGACTGTTGTCGTCCGCCGCGGCGGCGTTGAGCATCCTGGCCCTGCGTCTCGTCGCCGGCCCGCTCGAGGACTACGTGGGCGCGCCGGACGCCTCCTTCAACTGGAAGCGCAACGAGCAGAAGCCGCTGCCCGGCGCCACGCTCAGCCATCTCGAACTCGTCTCGCAGACGTGGCAGGGACAGTTCTGGAGCCACCACATCCTGGTCGTCCGACCGGACAAGCTGACCCATCCAGACATCGCGCTGCTCTTCGTCACCGGCGGCGGCTACGGAGCGCCCGACGACAAGGACGCGGAGCGCTTCAACCTCATCGCCCAGCGCGCCGGCGCCGTCACCGCCATCATCACCAAGATCCCGAACCAGCCGCTCTACGACGGCCGCACCGAGGACGCGCTCATCGCGTACACCTTCGACAAGTTCCTCAAGACCGGTGACAAGACGTGGCCGCTGCTCTTCCCGATGGTGAAGAGCGCCGTCCGCGGCATGGACACCGTCCAGCAGTTCGCCAAGAAGGAGTGGGGCCAGGACGTGAAGCAGTTCGTCATCTCCGGTGCGAGCAAGCGCGGCTGGACGACCTGGCTCACCGCCGCCGCGGATCCGCGCGTGAAGGCCATCGCTCCGATGGTCATCGACATGCTGAACATGAAGAAGCAGCTCGAATGGACCGGCAAGATGTACGGCCGCCAGAGCGAGGAGATCAACGACTACACCGAGCTGCACCTCGACACGCGGGACGACGAACCGATGCGCCAGCTGCGTTCTTGGGTCGATCCGTACGCCTATCGCGCCCGCTACACGATGCCCAAGCTGCTCCTGCTCGGAAGCAACGATCCCTACTGGGTGGTCGATTCCCTCCGCAACTACTGGGACGATCTCCCGGCTAAAAAGGTGGTGTTCCAGACGCCGAACGCCGGCCACGATCTCGGCGGCGGCAAGGATGCCACCCTCACGCTCGCGAACTGGTTTGCCCAGGTCGCCGCGGACGAGGCGTTGCCCGAGGTGACCTGGAAGCTACGCGACGGCGCCAAGGGCGCGGCGGGGATCGACGTGGCGGTGGACCGTCCGGCGAAGAAGATCCGCTTGTGGAGCGCCCAGTCGAAGGACCGCGATTTCCGCGACGACACCTGGACCAGCCGCGAACTGGTCATCGAAGGCGACCACAAATCGGCCCACGCCGATGTGCCCAAGCCGGCTTCCGGCTTCACCGCCTTCTTCGCCGAGGTCGAGTTGCCGACTCCCCAAGGCGACACCTACAAGCTCTCGACCCAAGCACAGGTCGTTCCAGATCTTGTCAACAAGAACCCCTGAGCGAGTTCCACCTGTTGAGGAAGACATGTCCGTGTCCTGATCTGGGGACATGCGGGAGCAACCGGTAGGGCACGCTGGCGAGGCACGATGAATTCGTGACACCGGGGCCCGTCTATCCCCTCGCATGAAGCCCGGCTCCGGGCAAAATGGATCGGTGGTCGGTCTGGTGGGTCGTTCTTATGAAAAGCTTCATCGTCAGCAGTTCGTTGGTCGCGGCCGTGGTGCTCGTCCTGTCGGACTGTGCCGTGTCCCGGGCCGCAGCCCAAGAGGCAGCGGCCAAACCGGCGCCGGTGCCCACGCTCTCCTACAGCTCGAACGAAGTGCTCAAACTCGTCCGCGCCAAGGTCGGCGACGACACGGTCGTCGCTTACATCGACCATGCGACCGCTACGTACGCCCTGAGCGCTTCGGATTTGATCCATCTCCGTTCCGAAGGCGTTTCCGACAAGGTCCTCAGCGCGATGCTGAACCGTTCCAAGGGCGCCGAAGCGATTGCCTCTGCCCCGGTCGCTCCTGCCGCGCCGATCGCGCCGCCGGCCCCGGCGGCGGCTCCTGCGTCCTACGTCGGCGCCAATCCCCAGCCGGCGCAGGTCGTCGTGCAGCCCGCGGTCACCACCTACATCCAAGCTCCGCCTCAGGTCGTGGTCGCCGCGCCGGTGGTCTACGACTACGGGTACTATCCGTACTACGGTTATCGTTATCCCGCGGTGTCGCTCTCGTTCGGTTTCGGCGGAGGATACCGGGGCGGCTATCGGGGCGGGTTCCACGGGCACCGTTGAACGGCGGCGGAGCCGGAACCACGGGCCGGGCCTCGGCTCCGGCAGCGGTGAATTGGTCTTGGAAGAGCTGTAAGCCGAGTTCTGTCTTCGCCCTTGCGGACGGAGAGGATCATTTATCTGAGCAACCGATACCCGGGACCCGGACCGCTTGCGCGGCCACTGGTGCGGGCAGCACCGAGGTCCCCTATTTGGTCTTGCTCCCAGGCAGGTTTTCCTTGCCCCGTCGCTTGCGCTATGGGCGGTGGGCTCTTACCCCGCCGTTTCACCCTTACCGCCGACCTTGCGGCCGGCGGCGGTCTACGTTTTCTGTGGCACTATCTGTCAACCGCGGCTTTCGCCACAGCTGCCCGCGTGTATCTCCGGCCTGACCGGAGTTACGTGGGCCTGCGCCCTATGGAGTTCGGACTTTCCTCCCGCAGCTTGCGCCACGAGCGATCCTCCGCTCTTCCAAAACCGAGGTCACGCTAACAGGGGGTCACGCCGAGGCAAGGGATGTCGCAAAATAGCGCACGGGCATCGTGCTCAGGACGCCAGCGCCGGTGGACATGGGAGCCGGACCGACTTCCCGCCGGCAACCGCTCCGACTCGGAGCCCTTCCTGAGACCCCCTCGGCGACCTTGTCATCGACCGGTCTCGGCCACGACGACCGTGGGCGGAGCTTCCGTCGCGGGTCTCGGTTCGGCGTCGGTCAAGCCCACGCAGACCAACGCCAGCCAGGTGCAAGACCCGACGACCCAAGTGCGGGCCTCGGGGCGGTAACGGGCGATCGCCTGCATCCGATGCACCAACGGAGCGAACTCGTTCTCGTCGCCGCCCAGGATGCCGACAGACGCCGTGCTGTCCTGCGCCGACGCGAAAGGGGCCCCGCGCTCCAGAAGTTTGATCAATGTCTCGCCGTAGGCCCTGCGCGCTTCCGGGCGAGCAGCAAGCGCGGAGGCATCGCAGGCTTCCTCCCGGTCGGCCCGAAAACGGCGGGTCACCAGCCAGACCAACGGATTGAACCAATGGATGCTCTCGACGGCAGCCAGCAACCAGTTCAAGGCCAGGTCCCGGCGCCGGAGATGCGCCAATTCGTGGAGGAAGACCAATCGGAGCTCGTCCCGCGAGAGCTCGCCCATCAGCCCTCGCGGGAGAAGGAGACACGGCCGGAAGAAGCCCACCAAGCAGGGGCTTTGCACGTGGGCCGATTCGTGGACGGCGAACGGAGCCACCTGCCCGGTAGCGTCCTCGCACTCTTTGGCGAGCCACCCGACCTGCCATGGATCCATCCGCCGTGCGGCCTTGCGTATCCAGAACGACCGGAGCCAGCCGACGGCCACCCGTAGGGAAAGCGCGATAGCGACTCCGGTCCAGGTCCAGGCCACCCAAGGTTGTTCCACCCACCGTCCTGCTTGGGCCGCGACCTCACCAGGCAGCCAGAACGGCACGGCATCCGGACTTGCCAAGCGGGTCGGCGCGGAGAGGAGATTGAAGAGGCTGACCGGGCTCGGGAGGGAGAACGGCCAAGCCAACCGGACGATCACCAGCAACCAGAGCCTGCACCGCCAACGCGGATCCAGATGCCGTCCCAATGCCCGGCACGTGGCCCAAACGGCCACCGCCAGCAATGAAGCTTGGGCAGAGGCGTTGCCCAGTTGGGCGAAAAACTCGGTCAATGGGGCTGCGTCCATGGCGGCGAAGGGATGGCCGCACTAAGCAAACGCCGGGCCGGATCAGTGCTCTTCCAGAGCTTTCCGCAGCTCTTTCACCTGCTTCGCCGAGAGTTTCCGGTGCTCCACGAAGTGGGCGACCATGGTCGACAGCGATCCATCGAAGACCCGTTCCAAGAACGACGAACTGGCCGCGTTGACGCAGTCGCGCTCCTTGACCAGCGCCTTGTAGACATAGGCGCGGCCATCGAGGTCGTAGCCTAGGGCGCCTTTCTTGACCAAGCGGTTGAGGAGCGTCTTGGCGGTGACCGGGTGCCAGGTGGGGTCGTCCTTCGAGAGCTGGTCGATGATATCGGCAGCCGTGACCGGGCTCAGTGCCCACACGACGCGCATGATCTCCCATTCGGTCTCGGAGATACGGGGAAGATTCGCCATAGAGATAGCAGGTGAGGTATCTAACGGGTGGACAAAAAACGTTTATGCGCGTGAACGGTGGTTGTCAACGGACAAGCGGACACGGACGAGGCCGGGATCCGATCCGGCGCGTCTTCGGCGGATCCGGACACCCATGGTATCAACTCGCCACGTGGAACCATTCCGGGAGCGCAAACCGGCAAGGTGAGTCCACCTACTTTTCATCCATCCTTCCGATGATGGACCGTTGTCGGCCGACAACGTTTGGGACAGACTTTTCCGAGACGCCTCCAAAAGATCAGGACCTCACCGTCCGACGACCGACGCACGCTTATGCCTACCCACCACTTCTCCCGCCGCACGTTCCTCCGCGGAGTCGGCGTCACCATGGCGCTGCCGTGGATGGAATCCATGACCGTCTGGGGCGACGCCCCGCCGTCGGGTGTCCGGCCCGCCAGCGAGGCACCGGTCCGGCTCGCCGTGCTCTTCTCCGGGAACGGCTTCCACTCCAAGGAATGGTGGGCCAAGGGCGAAGGCAAGCAGATGGAGCTCGGCAAGGTGCTCGCGCCGTTGTCGGACTTCCGCGAAAAGATGCTCTTCATCCGCGGCCTCCACAACGAGGAGGCCCTCAAGGGCAACATCCACAGCTCGCAGACCGGCAACCTCCTCTCCGGCGCGCCGCTCGCCTCCGGTGGCGAGATCCGCTCCGGCACCAGCATCGACCAACTCCTGGCCCAGCGCTACGGCCGCTCGACCAAGGTCCCCAGCCTCGTGCTCGGCTGCGAGAAATCGAACCCTTCGGTCCACAAGAACTACTCGATGCTCTACAGCTCCCACATCTCGTGGAGCTCGCCGACCACGCCGACGCCGCTGGAGATCTATCCCGCGCTGGCGTTCGACCGGTTGTTCAAGGACGGCGCGGACAAGGGCGACAAGAGCGTGCTCGACGCCGTGCTTGCGGATGCCGCGGATCTCCGCCGGAACATCAGCCGCGGCGACCAGCACAAGCTCGACGAATATCTCGATTCCGTCCGCGACGTGGAGCAGCGCATCGAGAACGCCGGCAAAAAGGGCGAGCTCCAAGGCTGGCGGCCCGCTTCGTCCGTGCCGGACATGCCCCGCCCGGCCGACGGCATCCCGCAGGACATCGCCGAGCACATGCGCCTGATGTGCGACATCCTCGTGCTCGGTTTCCGCACCGACACCACCCGCATCACCACCCTCAAGCTGAACAACGACCACAGCTCGCTCCGGTTCCCCAACCTCGGCGTGGACTACATGATCCACCATCTCCTCTCGCACAGCGACACGGCGGATTGGCTGAAGGTGAACCAGTTCTTCCTCGAGCAGGTCGCCTACATCGCGCGCAAGCTCGACAGCATCCAAGAAGGCCCGCGCACGCTGCTCGACAACACGATGCTGATGTATTGCTCGTCCATGCTGAACGGGAACCACGACGCCACCAACCTCCCGGTGGTCCTGCTCGGTGGCGGTGGTGGCCGCATCCGCGGCGGTCGCGTGCTGGACAACACCGGCAAGCCGGATCGCCAGATGTGCCGGCTGTACCTGTCGATGATGGACAAGATGGACGTGCGCCTGCCGAAGTTCGGCGACGCGACGATGGCGCTCGAGGAGATCTGAGCGACGGGCACCGGGCCGGCAGGTCCGCCACACCAACTTCCTGCTGGCGGACGCACCGTCGCGCGCAAGACTGCGGGGCGATGAGCGATACCCCGGAACAGATCCTCTGGAAAGGCAGCCCGTCGGCAGCCCAAGACTTCTGGCTGAACCTCAGCTGCCTGCTGGTGGTCCCGATCCCGTGGGCGCTCTGGCGCTGGTGGCATCGCAGCAGCCATCGCATCGAGATCACCACCGAACGGGTCCGGGTGACCCAGGGGGTCTTCACCAAGCGCACCGACGAGCTGGAGCTCTACCGCGTCCGCGACATGACGTTCCTCCAACCGTTCATCCTCGGCGTGTGCGGCCGGGGGGATCTTCAGTTGGACACCGACGACGTCACCACCCCGGTCGTGTTGTTGCCCTGCATCCCGGCGGACCCATCGTTGCGCGACCAGTTGCGCAAGGCGGTGGAATCCTGCCGCGACCGCAAGCGCACCCGCGTCTCCGAGTTCGGCGGCACCGGCGGCCACGACCACGACCACGACCATCCGGGATCCTGAACGCCTTGCCGGACGGTTGCCCTACCCGTCAGGGGACCACGGGGCGCGGCGGGCCGTCGTAGGGCCGGGCGCCGCCCTTCGGGATCTCATCGGGACGTACGGTGAGCAGCCCGGGTTCACTCGTGTCCGGCGCGGAGATGAAGCCTTCGTGGCGACCCAGCCAATAGGCGAGCAGCCAGCTCGCCGGCTCCACCACATCGTTGCCGCCCGAGCCGCCGTCGGCCTGCATCGTCCAGTGGTCCCAGCGCAGCGGCTCGGTCTCGCTCGGCGAGAAGGCCTTGGTGCCGCCCTTGGGCGCGACGTATCCGGCCGGTGTGCGAAGATCGGAGCGGTGCGAGTTCTGGTAGGACCAGATGCGCAGGTCGAGCGGCCATCCGCGGAGGTGGGCCACCGCGGGTCCTGTCTCGCAACCCTCGCCGGTCAGCGCGCCGTGGAGGAACTCGAACCAAGGGTTGTGCTCGACGCGCACGACTTCCCGGCTGCGTTCGTAACCTCGGCGGTAGAACGCACGCAACTCCGGGTCCTGCTCGTGGCGGATGAGATTCCACCAGCCCCAGAGACCGAGCTCGTCCAAGAAATGGAGGATGCTGTCCGCCGGGAAGGTCGTCCGGGCGCGCAGGGTGTAGGCAGGATACCCGAGCTTCGCGAGCCGTTGGTAGGCCTCGCTGAACTTCGCTCCGCCGGTCAGCACCTCGGCCGTCTTGATGAACGACAGCAGCTCGACGGCCTGCAGCCCGCGGTCGTAGCGGCCTTCGTCGGTGAGGAAGTAATCCGGATCCCAACGGCCCCAGCGCGTCGGCTTGCCGTCGGTGTCCACGAGCTGCCACCGGTGGTCGATCAGATGGGTCGCGATCCGGGCGAGGTGCGCCTTCGCCTGGGCGACCTCCTCGCCTTGAGCAGCCAGTTGAAGGAACACGTCGAACGCGTAGAAGTGCGAGCACAGCTCATCGCTGGAGGTGTCGCCCTTCCACTCGAACTTGGCGTCGGCGGTATCGTGCCATTCGGCCGGATAGCCGCCCGATCCGCCGCTGGATTTGTGCCCGCGCTCGCCCTTGGCCCACACCGACCGCGCCGGGAAGCCAGGGATGCCGGTCATCCGCTCCAGCCATCGCAAGGCGTGGAACGTATTGGTCGCCTCGCGCCGGGCGGCCGGGTCCTTCGTGACAGCGTACCGGTACGATTGGGCGGCGAGATAGTAGCCCGTGTAACCACCGTCGTTGTCGCCCGCCTCGCGCACGAACTCTTTCAGGCCGTCGTCCCATTCAAGCTTGTGCACGAGGCCGAGGCGTTTCTGTCCCCACGCCTCGAGGTGTCGTTCGTAGTAAGCGGCCTTCTTCGCGAGCGTGAACGGCTCGTGGTCGATGATGCCGAGCCCGCGGTCGGTCGCGATGTACGCCGTGCGCGGCCCGATAGCCATCGCCTGCACGCGTTCGTCCGGCAACCAGCGCCGGCCGGCGAAGTAACGGAACTCGCCCCCCGTCTTGCGGATCGCGCCGCGGCTCGTGCCGATCCAAAGATCACCATCGAAACCGGCGGCCAGACAGGTCGTGTCCTCGAACGGCAAACCGTCCTCGCCCCGCGAAGCCGTGAGCGACATCCCGCGCAGCACCCCGAGCCCGCGGTCCGTGGCGATGTAGATCGCCCCGCCCAGGCCCAGCGCGTCGCGCGTCACCGGCGACGGCAGCGCACCCCAGTCCCAGGTCTGGTCCGCCGGGAAATCGTACGCATCTTTCCCGCCGAACGTGCCGAAGGCGTACGTCGTGAGCCGGCCTGCCCCATGCAGGTAGAGCGAGCCTTGGTGCGGGACGAGCCGCGTGATATCGAACTTGGCCTCCACGTCGCCGATCGGTTCCAGCACATCGCCGCGCACACGGCGGAGCTTCCTGCCGGCCGCGGTGACGATCGCGCCGCGGTGCTCGCACACGTCGGACACGGCCTCGTCGCCGACGGCCTTCCATCCGGTCGTATCGAGCCGGCGCAAGCCGAGCGCCGTGACCGCCCATAGATCTCCTCCGGCGGAGACGAGCCTCCGGACCGGCGCTCGCATCGCGGCGTCCTCGACCAGCGTTCCACCGACGAGCCGCATCACACCCTTGCCCGAGCCGATGAAGACCTCGCTGCCATGCAGCGCCACCGCGGTGAGCGGCTCGGCCGTGACGACCTGGCGACCGACCTCCTGGAGGAACACATCATCGCGGACCCTCTGACCGCCACGAGCGCCGGCGGGTTCCGCGGCCTCGACCGCCGGCCCCAGCACCAGCGACAGACCGAAGACGAAGCGGAGGCACATCGGGAGGGTTTCGGTTCTCATGGCGACCTGGCGAGAGGACCATCGGCCGCGCCCCCCGGGCAAGCCCGGTGGCTGAATGGTTGGGTTCGATCTGGATGACGTCCATCCCCTCCCCGGAGAGACGCCGACCCCGCGTCGAGCCCAAGATGGACATCGACGACGCTTCCTGGAGCCGTGCCGGCAGCGATCCCGTCCTGCGCAGGTGGCGAAGCCAAGCGCACGATGGGCGCTTTCTCAGGACACGATCTCGGCCTGGGTCCGGACCGAGGGCCGGTCGGTCACGGGATTTCACCGGACGGAACGGCCGTCCTCGGTCGGGCTCATCCACCCCACTGGTCCTGGGCCGACGTCGCCGCTTGGCGCAGGACCATGTCGTGGTAGAGGCCGCGGGCGTCCATCAATTGCTCGTGCGTGCCGCGTTCGACGACCCGACCGTCGTCCATCAGCAGGATCAGGTCGGCCCGCCGGATGGTGGAGAGCCGGTGCGCGATGACGAAGGTCGTCCGGCCGGCGAGCAGCGCGGCCATCGAGGCCTGGATGAGCTGCTCGCTCTCGGTGTCCAAGTTGCTGGTGGCCTCGTCGAGGATGAGGATCTGGGGCGCCGCGAGGAAGGCCCGCGCGATGGCCAGGCGTTGCTGCTGGCCGCCGGAGAGCTTCACGCCGCGTTCACCGATGGTCGTGCCGTAGCTTCCCGGCAGCTTCACGATGAACTCGTGGGCGTTGGCACGCCGGGCGGCGTCCTCGACCTCGGCATCCGTCGCGTCCTGCCGGCCGTAGGCGATGTTGTCGCGGACCGAGCCGTCGAAGAGGAAGACGTCCTGCTGCACGATGGCGAGCAGGTCGCGGTAGGTGCGGAGGCGGAAGCCGCGGATGTCGGCGCCGTTGAGCAGGATCCGGCCCGACGCGGGGTCGTGGAAGCGCGCGACCAGGTCCGTCACCGTGGTCTTGCCCGCGCCGCTGCGGCCGACCAGCGCGACGACCGATCCGCCGGGCACGACGACGCTGAAGTCGCGGATCACCGGCTGGCCCGCATCGTACTCGAAGCCGACCTGCTCGAAGCGCAGCTCCCCGACCGTGCGCGGCGAATCGACGGCGTCGGGGCGGTCCGGCTTGTCGCGCTCCATCGCGAGCACCTCGAAGACGCGCTCCATCGCGGCCAGCGAACGCTGCAGCTCGGAGAAGGAGTTCACGATCTGCCACACCGGGTTCAGCAACAGGAACGTGTACCACTGGAACGCCATGATGTCGCCGATGCTGGCGCCGCCGGTGACGTTCAGGTAGCCGCCGTACCAGACGATGACGACGTTGACGGCGCCGAGCAGGAGCCCCCAAGAGGTCCAGATGACCAGCTCGCGCCGGTAGGCGAAGAGGTCCTTGCGCAGCATCAGATGCCGCGCGGCCATGAACTCCAGCAGCTCGCGCGTCTCGCGACCGAAGGCGCGGACCACGCGGATACCGGAGAACGTCTCACCCACCCGGCCGTCGACGAGCTCGGCGTCCTTGCGGACCGACCGGTAGATCGGCCGGATCCGCCGCGCCGAGATGAAGCTGATGAGCATCACGCCCGGGATGATGGCGAGCGCGGTGAGCGCCAACCGCCAGTTCAACTGGAGCAGGATGACGAAGGCGATGACCAGCCGGACGACCGAGACCGCGGGCGAGACGATGGCGAGCTGCATCAGCCCGGTGGTCGTGTCCACGTCGCCGGTGATCCGCGACAAGATACCGCCGGTCTTCATGTCCCAGACCTTCGGCAACGGGAGGCGCAGGAGGCGGTCGAACAACGCCCGCCGCAGCGCGAGCATCAACCGGACGTTCAACAAGCGCTGCCGGTAGTCCTTCAGCACCCCGACGAGGTTGGAGGCGACGACCACCGCGACGAACAGCGCGCCGGCCCAGTGGAGCTTCCCAAGACGGGACGCGCGGTCGAGCGACGTGTCGAGGAGCACGCGGTCGACGATGAACCGCATGAAGAGCGGCTCCATCATCTGGAGCCCGGCGGCGATCACCGCGAACACGAACATCACGCCGATGCCGGCGCGGTGCGGCTTGAGCCAGCGGACGTACTCGCGGAGATGCTCGCGGCGCCTGCCCTTGAGCAGTCCTCCTTTGACGGAGGACTCCGCGCCATCCTTGGACATGCCGGCGGGTTTGCCGGTGGCACCCTGCTCTGCCTCGGCGTCGAGCTTCCCGAGCTGGTAGCTCTGGACGAATCCTTTGTAGCGGTCGCGCGAGGAGCGGGGGTTACTCATCCGTTCGCTTCATTGCTCCGGGATCCCGGAGACGCGTCAACGCCGGCGGAGGCCGTCCCGTCGTTGGGTGCGCACGGCAGGCGGCTTAGGCGTGGCCTCACAGGTCCACCCACTGCCGCGTCTCAGCGGACCGGACGGCGGCATCCATCACCGCTTGGGCGCGCGCGCCGTCGTGGAAGGTCACGGAGCAGGACCGTTGCTCGCGGATCGCGTTCACGAACTCGATGGCCTGGTCGTAGCGGAAGGTGACCAGCGGATCGCCGACGCCGGGATCGCGCGGTGAACCGGGCCAGACATGGAACTCGGGCGGGATGACGCGCGTCTTCAGCCCGGGACCTCCCGCCTTGCCGTACTGGAGCTCGTTCCACTTGCCGGTGGTGAACTCGTACGTGCCCTCGCTGCCGTTGATCTCCACGTAATCCAGGCTGCGCCAGGACTCGTTGCGGCCGCTCGCGAGCTTCGAGCTCTCCAGCACGCCGCTCGCGCCGTTGCGGAACTCCGCGAGGATCGCCACCCAGTCGTCGGTGTCGTTCGGCGCACCGCCGCGGACGGGCGTGAGGTTCATCAGGTTCGCGACCAGCCGCTTCATCGGCCCGACGAGCTGGAGCGCGAAGTCGATCCGATGGCTGAGCATGTCGCCGATCTCACCGGTGCCGGCGAGCTTCTTGACCTGGCGCCAACCGAGGTTGCGCGTGCCCCAGTCCTGCAACCGGCATGAGCGGAAATGATACGGCGTGCCCATCTCGCCCTGCGCGACCAGATACCGCAGATAACGCATCGCGGGCACGAACTGGTAGGTGAAGGCCGTCATGTGCCGGACGCCCGCCCGGTCGGCTTCCTCGGCCATGCGGCGGGCCGATGGGGCATCCAGGGCGATCGGTTTCTCGCAAAGGATGTGCTTGCCGGCGCGCGCCGCGGCGATGGCGATGTCCGGATGGAGGAAATTCGGGGTCGCGATGATGACGGCATCGACGTCGTCGCGGGTGACGACCTCTTCCCACTTCGTCGAGGCGACCGGAGCCCCGGTCTGCTGGCGGGCCGTCTCCAAGGTGGCCGGGTTGGAGTCGCACAGGGCGTGGACCCTGACGTCCTTGCAGAGGGCGAGACCCGGGAGATGGTTCTGGAGGGAGATCCCGCCGGTTCCGACGATAGCGACATTCAGCGTGCTCATGAGGTGCACCGACGCTACGAGCGCACCGGTCCGCCGCACAAGCGCGTCTATCGACCACTGCATCCACCGACCACGGGACCACCTCGGGACCGGTCAGCGTTTCTCAGGCCGCCGGATCTCGATACTCCAGCGGGACCGCTCGCCACTCCGTGCCGACCCCGGGATCGACCCCGTTTACGAACACCGTCCCGGCCGGCCGATATGAGGTGGTCTGTTTCAACCGGAACGAGGCTTCCCGGATGCCGTACGCCGGGATCTCGTGCGTGAGGTCGAACCACGACAGGCGGGGATCCTCGCCGCGGGCGACGCCCTTCATCGCGGACACCGCGCGATCCTTGAGGCCGAAGTCCTCCTGGAAGACCAGCGTCGCACCATCGACCGCGAAAGCCACCGCGGGCAGGAGCAGGTCGAGGAAGGCGACACAGGACGGGTTCGGGCGGGTCATGGCCCGGCGCCACCGTCCGGGCGATCCTCCAGCCGCCGTCACCTCTCCATCAACGGCGAGAGATTGGTGTTGCGGGCTGCCATCGCGGAGAGCCGCGGGTCGAGCACGAGCGCCCGGTGGAGGGAACCGTGGGCCTCTTGATCTTCGCCCAGGATCGCTTGGTAGCAGGCGAGGTGGAAGTTCCACAAAGCGTGGTCTCGGGCCGAGGCCGGCGCCGCCAGCAAGGCGTCCCGGCAATCGGTGATGCGACCCAGCTGGTAAAGGCAACATCCCCAAGCGATGAACGACTCGGCGCAAGCCCCATCGGCGCGACACAGTTCGGCGTGCGTCTCGGCCGCTTCTTCCCAGCGCCCGAGCTGGACAAGCAGCACCCCGCGAAGTTCCAGCGTGGGCAGTTCGCCGCGGAGGGCCGGATCGATCGTCCCGAGCTCCCGCAGCGCCTCTTCCGACATGCCCAGCTCGTGGTAGCCGATGGCGCTCTGAAGGACACGGTTCCAAGCTGGCATCTGGACACAACCTGCCACGGTTCAGCGCGAGGACAACCGGGCCTGGTGGATGGGCCAGGGCAGGCAGGCCGAGCGGATCACTTCACCGGGAGCACCAGCACCTTCAGCCCGGAATGTGCGGTCGTTGCACGGTGCACCCGCTGGGTCGCCTTCTGAAAATCTCCGGGTTTCGCGTAGGCGATGTTGGGCACGAAGGTCTGGGGATTCCGCTCAACCAACGGGAACCAGGTGCTCTGTACCTGGACCATCACGCGGTGCCCCCGGCGGAAAGTGTGGAGGATGTCGGGCATCGTGAACTCCACCTTCGCGACTTTGTCCGGCACCATCGGCACCGCCTTCTCGAAACCGTCGCGGAACCTCGACCGCATCACGTCGCCGCGGACCAGTTGCTGATAACCGCCCATCACGACATGGGCCGGGTTCGGGTCCGGCGCCGGGAATTCAGGATCGTAGACATCGATGAGCTTCACGACCCAATCGGCGTCGGTGCCGGACGTCGAGACGTTCAAGGCAGCGGTCAAAGGTCCGGCCAAAGTCAGGTCTTCTTCGAGCGGTTCCGTCTGGTAGACCAGCACATCCGGCCTCGACGCGGCGAAGCGTTGGTCATGGGTCGGATACCCGCGCGGATAGTCGGTGGTGATCTCCATCGTGAACGGCACCGGTCGGGCTGGATCGCTCACGTATTCGTCGAAGGCTTCGACACCCTCGGCCGGCACCGAGAAGCCGAGCTTGCCGTCGGCATGGAAGTAGAGGGTCCGGGGCTCGACGGTCTTCGGAGGCCACGCGTCGAAACGCCGCCACCGTTGCGTGCCGGTCTCGAACATCTGCGCCTCGGACTGGGTGTGGTTCGTGTCGCCCTTGAGATGGTGCCGGAAGAACGGCAGCTCGATCTTCTCCTGGTAGTACGCAGAGGTCTTCGCGTGGAACGAGATGTC
Organism: uncultured Verrucomicrobiota bacterium; assembly: GCA_903916195.1. Taxonomy (GTDB): domain Bacteria; phylum Verrucomicrobiota; class Verrucomicrobiia; order Limisphaerales; family UBA9464; genus CAIVQB01. The sequence continues at coordinate 72,692 of CAIWVP010000034.1, forward strand.
CCCGAGCTTATCGCCGTCCCGCTTGCCCCAATCGCCGTGCGCCCACGGACCCATGACGAGGGTGTTCGTGATGCCCGGGTTCTGGCGCTCCGCCGACCGATAGGTCTCGAGCGCACCGAACAGGTCCTCGCCGTCATACCAACCGCCGACCGTCATCACGGCGCAATGGATATCCTTCAGATGCGGCCGCACATCGCGTGCCTTCCAGAACGAATCGTAGTTCGGATGGGCCAAGAACTCCGTCCACGCCGGGAAGGCGTTTTTGAACAGTTTGTCGGATTCGCCGAGCGCCCCCATCCGGCGATAGAAATCATGACCGTCTGGCGTCGGGAAGACGAAATGCCGTCCACCGTCGCGCAGCGGGTCATCGGATTTCTGTTCGAACCAGTAGAAGAACCCGAAGTTCTGGGAGAGGAAGAACGCACCGTTGTGGTGCAGGTCGTCGCCCATGAACCAATCCGATATCGGTGCCTGCGGCGAGGCGGCCCTGAGCGCGGGATGCGAGCCGATCATCCCCATCGACGTGTAGAACCCGGGATAGGAGATCCCGAGCATCCCGACGTTGCCGTTGTTCCGCGGCACGTTCTTCACCAACCATTCGATGGTGTCCCACGCATCCGTGCTCTCGTCGGTGTCCTTCGGGCCCTTGCCCTCGATGAACGGGCGGACATGCTGGAAGGTCCCCTCCGAGGCGTGGCGCCCGCGGACGTCCTGTGCCGCGAGGATGAATCCGTCCTTCGCCAGGGTCTCGAACGATCCGCTCGGATCGCTGTAGCGATCAGCCCCGTATGGTTTCAGGGCATAGGGAGTCCGCGTGAGCAGGACCGGGAAATTCGTTGATTCATCCTTCGGCACGAAGACGCGCGTGAAGAGCTTCACGCCGTCGCGCATCGGTATCCGGTGCTCGGACTTGGTGTAGTGCTCAGCGAGCCAAGCCGCCGTCGCGTCCACCTTCTTGTCCTCGGCGGCCACGGACGAGATCGCGGCGAGACCGACCAAGACACATCGCTGGAAGAGCAGGGAAAGCGACATATGCAAGGTTTCGACGGAAAGCCCGGGAACCGCAAGCGGAACCCGGGCTCGACCACTGACTCCAAACCGTTCCGGATGGATCGATGTCCATCCGACCCGACACCGGGCTATCGCCCGAGCTTCCTGTGATCAGGCAGGCCCCTTGGCGCCCGCCGAGGCCGGCTGGGCCTTGTAATGGGATGCGTAGTAGCGGTTCTGATAATAATGATAGCTGTAGTAGTAGCTATCTTTACCTTCGAAGTCGATGTCGTTGAGGATGATACCGATCAGGTTGATACCAGCATCCTGGACGCGTTGGACCGAGCGGCGCGCATGTTCGCGCCGGATCTTGTTGAACTTGGTCACGAACATGATGCCGTCGCACATCGCGCCGACCACGAGGGGGTCGGCCACCGCGGAAACCGGCGGGCAATCGAGGACGACGCGATCATAGCGGGCCGAGGCCTCCTCGAGGAAATCCAGCATCCTCTTGGAGCTGAGCAACTCGGAAGGGTTGGTCGGCATGGCACCGCAGCAGACGACGTCCAGGTTGGGCACCTCGGACGGGATCACGATCTCCTCGATCGTCCGGTCCCGGCTCGAGAGATAGGCGGTCAGGCCCACCTGACTCTTCAGCTGGAACGCCTTATGGATCGACGGACGACGAAGATCGGCGTCCACCAGCAAGGTCTTCAGCCCGGTCTGCGCGGTCACGATCGCGAAATTGGACGCGACCAGCGATTTCCCTTCGGAAGGAATCGTGCTCGTGACGACGATGGTGCGTAGTTTATCCGCATTCCGCACGAGCGAGACCGCCGCGCGGAGTGTGCGGAAGCCTTCCGCAGCGCTGGATGTCGGATGGATGTGGGATTGAAGATCGCGTTCTGCGACGCTGGTAGATTTGATGGTCGGGATGTATCCCAGAAGTGGCAGCCGGAGATAGTTCTCGACGTCCTCCTGACTCTTGATCGAGTCGTCGAGGAAGTTCGTGAAGAACGCCAACATCAGCGCCACGGCAAGCCCGCCGAACATGCTGCCAGCCAGGATCAACGGTCTGTTGGGTCGGATCGGCTTGAGCGGAGTGGTCGCCTTGTCGACCACGAACATGGTCTGCTGTGTGTCCTTCGAGATGAGATCGTACTCTTTCGATTTCTGGAGCACGAGCTGGTACATCATCTCAGACCGCTCCTTCTTGCGGTTGAGCACATCGAACTTCGTCTTCGCGATGCTGAGCTCGGTCATCTTTTGTTCGGCCTTCATCAAAGCGTCCTTCGCCTGCTGCTCTTTCTGGACCTCGATGCGGGCCGAGGACTGAAGGCTTTCGAAAGCCCTTTGGGACTCTTCCTTGAGGTGTTCCTGGTCCCCGGCGATGACGCCGACCATCTCCTGGACCTTGGGATGCTTGTCGCGGTACCGGGTCCGGAAACCTTTCAACAGCGACTGGCTCTCCGTGAGCTTCAACTTGATCTGCCGGACGCTCGGGTCCTCGGTGATGATACCGAGCTCGCTGAGATCGTTTCCTTTGCTCATCCAAAGCGTCGCCTCCTCAAGACGTTTCTGGACGGCGGCGACCACGGTGCTTTGGGCACCCAGACGTTCCGCTGCGGCACGGAGCGCCGCGGCATCGACGTTCTCGGTGGTCTGCTTCTGGTCCTCCACAAGGGAGATCATCCCGGTCTTCTGCCGATATATCTGGAGGCTCTGGATCGCGGCGGTGAGGTCCGCCTCTTGCGCGGTCGCTTCCTGTTGCAGCATGTGGAAGCCATACATCGCCTTCAAAGTCTTCCGGTCGATGTTCTGCTGGAGGAACAGTTCGAGCAACGTGTTGGCCATGTTCTCGGCTGTCCGGGGGTTCGGATGGTTTGCCTGGACCTCGACCAACCGGGTGAGGCGTATCGGGACGATTCTGATGTCTTCCAGTACAGCCTTGGTCTTGTCCATGGCCCTTTTGTAGCGATCGTCGTCTTCCAGGCGCAGTTTCGCGACGAGTGATTCGATCAGTGTCCGCGAGACCATGTTCTTGTACTGCGTCTGGAGATATTCCATGTCCTTGTTCCCCATCGAGATAACGTCCTTGACGGAGAGGACGCCGGCGGTCTCGGGGTCTATCTGCAACCGGGCGACCCCTTGGTAGATCGGGGTGGCACGGAAGGAATACACGACGCCCAGCAAGACGAAGGAAAGGAAGACGGCGATGATGAGCCACCGGCGCTCGAGGACGACAAACCAATAATCACGTAATTGGGTCGGGTTGGCGCTTTCGGACCCCGGTTCCTGGCTCTTGGCACTCAGATTATCTTCCATAGGATCAACGGTCAGAATGTGGATTCACCGACGTTCACGACATCTCCGTGCTCCAAGATTACCTTTTTGCCGTTCTCGGCGAGCTTCTGCAGCCCGTCATAGGAGTACTTCATGCTCTCTCCGGTCTTGTTGTTCCGGACCTTGATGTCCTTCTTGTTGGCCAAACGCGTGAAATCTCCGGCAGCGCCTATCGCCTCGACGACATCGATCAGATGGTCGGGCGGGATCTCGACCTTGCCAGGCCGGCCCACCTGCCCGGTGACGGTGACGTATTGGACATCGTACTGCTTCACCTCGACGCTCACCTCCGGGTTCACGAAGTAGTCTTTGTCGAGGATGTCGCGGATCTCTTTCTCGACCTCCGCCGTGGTCTTGCCACCGACTTTGATCTCCTTGACGAACGTGTAATTGATGAATCCGTCGGCGTTCACCTTCTTCTCCGCGGTCATCTCTTGTTCGTTGTACACCCTGATGAAGAGGAGATCGTTGGGGACGATCTTCCGGGCGGTGTCGGCTGCTCCTGCCCGCATAAATGCCAGCGAGGCAAGGACCAGCAGGATCCATAGGCCGGCCCTTGGATAAGTCGTTTGGATTGTTCTCATAGTTCAAAAACCGACCGCGACACGAAGAGCTACGATATGGTTGTCGTACGGGATCAACGGATGGAGCGATGCATAGGCGGCGTCCCGGAAATCGAGCGAGAAGCTCTCATACTGATATGAGACCGTCCCGGACAACCACAAGAACGGTTGGTAGACGAGGCCCGCCCCGAGGGTCAATGTCCGATCGGATCGCCCCGCGTTGCCCAGGACCCCCTTATAGGTGGCATTCCCGAGGCGATCGAAGATGACCTGTCCACTGGCATCCGTGGCCAAGACCGGCAAGGTCGTCGGGATATCGCCGTAATCGGAACCGTTGAGGGCGACGTTCCCTTGGATCGACCACTTGCCGCTGTTGCCGACGACCTGCACCGCCGTGATGCCCACAGAATCGTAGGTCAACCCTTGGGAACTGATCTGCGGTGAGACATCGGTCCGGCGGCTGTAGTTGAGCGCGATCTGTGTCTTGGGTCGGGGCACGTAGGCCAGGCTGGCCTCGACCGCCGGGGTCCCGGAACCCGAGGCATTGCTGGCCCCTGCGAAATCACGCGTCTCGTATCCGAATTTGACCGTCCCCGTGATCTTCGCCGTGAACTCGCCCCGCAGACCGACATAGCCTCCATAGAACGTCGAATGAGGCCCTTTGGGCTGGGAGTCAATGTTGGGGTTCACCGCGGTCTGTCCATAGTGCCCTTCCGAGAACAAGGCGACTTTCGCGGTCATCTTGTAGCTGGTGCCCAACGAACCTCTCCATGTGTTGTAGTCGAGCAGCGGGGTCCCCTGTTGATAGTCGGTCTCGCTGTTGGAAGCGCTTATGTAGATATCAGTCTTCCCGCTCGAATCGTAGGTCAACTTGTAATCGTCCGACCAAGACCTGCGCTTGATCAATGTCCCTGAGGTGCCCGCGTACAGGGAACCTCCCAAGAGGCCGGATAGGTAATCCAGTTGGCTTTTCCCGGAAAGCTTGAGCCGGCTGCGCTCCAGTTCGGCCCGGAACCGGATGTGCTCCTGGGATGTGTCGGCATAGGAGTGGTCGAGGTTGGCCACTTGGTCGTGGACGACCTCGAGCGAAAGCAGATTCGCGCCGCCTGCACCAAAGTTGATCCGTGCGCCGGGGCTCAACGTGGTGACGAGGTCGCTCTCTTGCCGACGGATGACCGAGCTGTTCGTCGTGGCAGGTCCAAGAACCGGAGTCCCGGCCAGGTCGAATCCCAGCAGCGGTCTATAAATCTGGCTCGACGTGACGGAATTGTTCCCGAACGTCAAGTTGTCGGTGTACATCTCGGTCAGGGCGAACTGCGGCTTGAGGCTGAACCGCCCCCAACTGAAGTTGAGGATATCTTCAGCATCCACCCCCAACGCCGGTACCGCCGACAACACCAGTCCGGAAAGCACGAAACAGGCGCAGCGTTTGGATCCAATATCGCTCATCACGGTTGTGGTACAGAGGGTCGGCTTCAGCACGGTCGTTCGGAATGCGGTCTGTCGCCGGACGCACGGCTTGCGACAGATCTTTGTGTTGGCCCATCGGTTGAACACACGGCCGCGCTTTGAACGTTCAAAAGCCTCTGCCCATCTTGGAAAATAGCCTCGGCCAAGTAAACCCCATAAATCTCGGCAAAACATCCGCAGCGCTGCGGAACTCATCCTAGCAGTTCTCGAACCAAAACCCCGGTTCCGTCCGGAAGAGGCAGGCCGCTTGGGCTGACGGGACACCCGTCGTCGTGGGTCACACTGCTCTTTCGTGGGTTGGGCCGATGCAAGGGTCAAATACTCGTTGTCTCCGGGTGGTCGGTCCCTAAGTTCGGTCTGCGATGACGAAAACGTTCTCGGAACTGGGGTTCCCCGGCCGGCTGATCGCGGTCGAGGGCCTCGACGGTTCCGGTAAATCTACCCAGGTCCACCTCCTCCTCAAGTGGCTCGAGCAGCAGGGCTGCCGAGTCTTCTTCTCGGAATGGAACTCGTCCGCGCTCGTGAAAAGCGCGACCAGCAAAGGCAAGAAACAGAATCTGCTCACGCCGACCACCTTCAGCCTGATCCACGCCACCGATTTTGCTGATCGCTACGAGCGCCAATTGGTGCCGCTGCTCCGGGCCGGATACGTGGTCCTCTGCGATCGGTATATCTTCACCGCGTTCGCGCGCGACGTCGTGCGGGGCTGTCCGCCCGATTGGGTCCGCGGGCTCTACTCGTTCGCAGCGCTGCCGGACCTGACGTTCTTCTTTCGCGCCGACCTCGAGGTCTCTTTGGCCCGGATCCTCGACAACCGGCCCGTGCTCAAACATCACGAGGCCGGGATGGACATGAACTTGTCATCGGATCCCTACGAGAGTTTCCGGATCTTCCAAGGCCGTATCTTCGAGCAATACTTGGCCATGAGCACCGAGTTCCGCTTCACCATCATGGACGCGAACCAACGCATCGAGGAGCAGCAGGGCCTGGTCCGCAAACTGGTTTCGACCCGGATCGACCTGAAGCGGTTCGCGGCGAACCCACCCCGTTGACCATCGTCATGCCCGCCAAAATTCCAAGATCGCCTCGGAGGAAGGATATTCCGGCAGCGAACGTCGTCGTCCCGCGCGTCACCGCGAAGCGCTTCCTCGGCCACGGATTGCCGGGCGAGGACGTCCACAAACTCGCCGGAAAGCTCATCGTCGTCGAAGGCGCCGACGGCTCAGGCCGCTCGACCCAGATCTCCCAGCTGGTCCGATGGCTCGAAGGCGCCGGCCACGCGACCCTGCAGGTCGGCCTGAAGCGTTCGACGCTGGTCAGGGAAGAGCTGGAGCTGGCCCAGCAAGGGAACATCCTCTCGCGGACCACGCTCTCGCTGTTCTACGCGACCGATTTCGCCGACCAGCTCGAGAACGCCATCCTCCCCGCCCTTCGAGCGGGCTTCATCGTCCTTGCCGATCGCTACATCTACACGCTCATGGCCCGCGATCTCGTCCGAGGGGTCGATCCAGCATGGCTCCGGAACCTCTACGGCATCGCGCTCGTCCCGGACGCGGTGTTCTACCTCGACGTGGCTCCCGCGCATCTGGTCCAGCGCGTCTTCGCCAAATCGCCCGCCCTCGATTACTGGGAGAGCGGCATGGACCTGGGCTTGTCGCGCGACTTGTTCGACAGCTTCCTGAAATATCAGGCCTTGATGCGCGAAGCGTTCAGGCAACTTCAGCGCGATTACGGCTTCCACATCGTGGACGGAGAGCGCGATCCGGTTGCGGTGAGCGACGAACTCACGGAGAAGATCGCCGCAGTGCTGGTCGGTAAGTAGGCCCACACCCGAAACCGGGCCAAGAGATCGCGGGCGGGCGGCGATGTCACACGACGGCCCCACGGCAGCGACACAGCCTCGGAGAAATGACGGAAGCCGACCCTTTCCGGCGGGGAGACGCGACGCGCCGTGGACCTGAAATTTCCCGCGCCGTCTTCCGCGATCCCGTTGATTGGCCGACCGGACTCGGCCGTGGTACCGCGATGCCAAGCGATCGGCAGCGGGTGGCGTCCGCGGATCGCGCACCCGCTGCACCGCAGATCGGAGACCCACGCATCAGCGTCGGCACGTACACTCCCGGTCTGTGCGGGCTTCCCGGATCCGTTATCCGCCGGGCCGCCGCTCAGTGCGTCTTCTTCTTGCTGACGATGTGCGTCGCGTGACCGAAGAACGCTTCGGCGGCCTCCATGATCGTCTCGGAGAGCGTCGGATGCGGATGCACGATGGCCGCGAGGTCCTCGGCGGTCGCGCCCATCTCGATGGCGACCGCGCCTTCGCCGATCAGCTCGCCCGCACCGTGGCCGACGATGCCGACACCAAGGATGCGGTGCGTCTCCGGTTCGACGATAAGTTTCGTCAAGCCGTCGGTCCGGTCGTAGGTCAATGCGCGGCCGGAGGCGCCCCACGGGAATTTGGCCACCTCGATGGCGATGCCCTTGGCCTTGGCCTCGGCCTCGGTGAGCCCGACCCACGCGACCTCAGGATCCGTGAAGATGACCGCGGGGATGACGTAGTCCTTGTTCACCGCGCCCCCTTCACCGGCGAGGTTCTCCACCGCGATGCGGGCCTCCTTGCTCGCTTTGTGGGCGAGCATGATGCCACCGGCGACGTCGCCGATGGCGTAGATGGCCGGATCGGTGGTGGCCATGTGCTCATCGACCTTGATGAAGCCCTTCTCGTCCTTCTGGACCTTGGTGTTCTCGAGCCCGAGATCCTGGCCGTTCGGCGTGCGACCGACGGAGACGAGCACTCGGTCGTAGTATTCTTCGAGCTTCTGGCCGTCGAACTCGCTGGTGACCTTGATCTGTTTCCCGGCGGTCTTCATCTCCAGGACCTTCGCCTTGAGACGGACCTCCTTGAACGCCTTCTTGGCGAATGCGGCGACGGGGCGGGCGAGGTCGGGGTCCGCGCCGGCAAGGATCGAATCCATCGCCTCGATCACGGTGACCTTGGAGCCGAGCCCGGCGTAGACGGTGCCGAGTTCCATGCCGATGTAGCCGCCGCCGATGACGAGCAGGTTCTCCGGGATGTCGGTCACCTCGAGCGCCTCGGTGGAGGTCATCACCCGGGGATTGCCGAGGTCGAAGGCACGCGGCAGGGCGGGGCGGGACCCGACGGCGATGATCGCCTTGTCGAACTTCACGAACTTCTGTCCCTCGATGGTCTCGACGCGGAGCGTGGAGGAATCCTCGAAGTGGCCGCGGCCGTGCACGACGGTGACGCCGCGCATCTTGGCCAAGCTGGCGATGCCGGTGCCGAGCTTCTCGATGATGCCGTCCTTCCAGGCCCGGAGCTTGTCGACATCGATGACCGGTGCCCCGAAGGTGATGCCGCGATGGGCGGATTCCTTGGCGACAGCAAGCGAGTGGGTGGCGTTGAGCAGGGCCTTGGACGGGATGCAGCCGCGGTTCATGCACACGCCGCCGAGACGCGGGTCGCGCTCGACGAGCAACACCTTCTTGCCAAGGTCCGCGGCGTAGAACGCGGCGGCGTAGCCCCCGGGGCCGGCGCCGATGACGACGATGTCGGTTTGGATCGGTTCCATGGTTCGTCGTTCAGAGCTTCACTTCGGATTCCGGGAATTCCTGCAGCGCCTGCACGAGGTCCACCGTGAACCGCGCCGCGCCGCCGCCGTCGATGACCCGGTGATCGTAGCTGACCGTGAGCGGCATGAGCGGGCGCGCCTCGATCTTGCCGTCGACGGTGACGACCGGTTTCTGCGACGTCTTGCCGATGCCGATGATGGCGACCTCGGGTTTGTTGACGATCGGCGTGAAGTGCCCGCCGCCGATCGCGCCTTGGTTCGAGATCGTGAACGTCCCGCCTTTCATGTCGTCCGCGCCGAGCTTCCGGTCGCGGGCCTTCTCGGCGATCGCGGCGAGCTCCTTGGCGATCTCGAGCAGCGACTTCTTGTCGGCGTCCTTGATCACCGGGACCAGCAAGCCGGCGTCGGTATCGACGGCGATCCCGATGTGGTAGTGATGCTTGATGACGAGCGTCTCGGCGACCTCGTTGAGGCTGGCGTTGAACTTCGGGTGCTTCTTCAGCGCGGCGACCAGCGCCTTGATGATGAAGGGGGTGGGCGTGAGCTTCGCGCCGGCCTTCTCGTAGTCGGCCTTGAACTGCTTCCGCAGCGCCTCGATCCGGCTCATGTCCGCGTCGTCGAACTGGGCGACATGGGCCAAGGTAACGCTGTTCTCGACCATCCGGGCCGAGATGACCTTGCGGAGCGCGGTGAGCGGCTCGCTGGTGACCGGTCCGAAGACCGAGAAATCGGTGCCGACAAGCGGGAAGTGCAGGCCTTTGGGCTCGTCCGCATAACGGCCGGCGCGGGCGACCGCCTTCTCGAGCCGCGACACATGGCGAGCCAGATCGGTGATGAGCACCCGGCCGCCGTTGCCGCTTCCGGCCACGCGGCCGAGCTTGATGCCAAGTTCGCGGGCGACCTTGCGGACATAGGGCGAAGCACCGGGGGTCGGACCGTCCTCCCCGTCGTCGGCCAACGACACTTCGTCGTCGTCATCGGCAACGGATACCGCGCGCTGGACGGGCCTCGAGGCGGCGGCTTTGACCGTCGGAGCGGCGGCGGCAGAAGCCGCGCCGGGGGGGCCTTCCACGGTGAGGATGACGGTTCCGACCGAGATCTTGTCGCCTTCCTTGACCTTGATGGCGCCCACGGTGCCTCCGGCGCTGGCGGGGATGGGCGCGACTGCTTTCTCCATCTCCAGCTCGATGATCGTCTGGCCGACGGCGATCACGTCGCCCGGTTTGACCAGGATGCTGACAACGGTGCCGCTGTCCGCGTTGTCACCTATCTTCGGAAGTCTCACGTCCATAAAACGAGGTGCGAATGTGGGGGACGCTCGCCAAGGGGGAAAGGCATTTTTGGGAGGTCTCCGAGCGCCGGTCCGCAGCGCGGGCGGCGGCTCACCGGGCAAATCGGCATTTCTTCTCCCGGGAAACGCGCTACGGTCGCCCCGCGACATGGTCGTCCCAATCCTCCAACAGCGGGTCCGCTACCTGTTCAGCGAGCTCGGCGAGCTCGCCCACATCGCCGGCGAGGCCTTCCGTTCCCTCCGCCACCATCGGCCCTCCTGGCGCGATTTCGTCGAGCAGCTCCACTTCATCGGCGTGAAGTCCCAGAGCGTCGTCATCACCACCGGCGCGGCGACGGGCATGGTCCTGTGCGCGCAGACCTATTTCCAGTTCCACAAAGTCAAGATGGACACCGCCACCGGCGCGGTGGTGAGCGTCGGCATGTGCAGCGAACTGGGACCGGTGCTCGCCTGCCTGATGATCGCCGGCCGGGTCGGCGCGGCGATGGCCGCCGAGCTCGGGACGATGAAGGTGACCGAGCAGATCGATGCCCTGAGGACCTTGGCGACGCACCCCGTCGATCACCTGGTCGTTCCCCGCCTGCTGGCGGCGACCGTCGCGGCGCCTTTGTTGACGGCGGAAGCGGTGGCGGTGGGCATCTTCGCGAGCTGGATGGTCGGCGCCCACCTGCTGGGCATCGATAGCGCCTACTACGTCGCGAACATGAACCGCTACACCGCGCCGACGGACGTCGTCACCGGGCTGATCAAGGCGACCTTGTTCGGCGCCGCGATCGCGGTCATCAGCTGCTACAAGGGGCTGAGCTGCCAGCAGGGCGCCGAAGGCGTCGGGAAGGCGACGACCGAGGCGGTCGTCTACTCGAGCATCACGGTGCTCGTGGCGAACTTCTTCCTCACGCTCTTCCTCACCCGGCTGTTCAAAGGCTGACCCATGATCGAAGTCCGCGACCTCTGGAAAAGCTTCGGCCCGCAGCCGGTTCTCCTCGGAACCTGTCTCCGCATCGAGAAGGGCGAGGCCGTCGTGATCATCGGCCGCAGCGGTGGTGGGAAGAGCGTGCTGCTCAAGCATCTCATCGCGCTGCTCCAGCCCGACCGCGGTCAGGTGCTGGTCGATGGACAGGACCTGTGCCGCCTCGACGAGCGGCAGTTGCTCCAGGTCCGGCGCAAGTTCGGCATGCTCTTCCAGATGGCGGCGCTGTTCGACAGCCTGACTGTCTACGAGAACGTGAGCTTCGTGCTGCAACGCGAGCGCCGGCACACGGAGGCACAGATGCGGAAGCTCGTCGCCGAAGCGCTCGAGATGGTCGAGCTGCGCGGCATCGAGGAGAAGAAACCCGCCGAGCTCTCCGGCGGCATGCGCAAGCGCGTCGGACTCGCGCGGGCGATCATCTACCGGCCGGAGATCCTGCTCTACGACGAACCGACCACCGGTCTCGACCCCGTCGCCGGGGCGCGCATCGACCAATTGATCCACCGGGTCTGGGAACAGCTCCACGTCACCAGCATCGCGGTGACCCACGACATGGCCAGCGCGCGGCGCATCAGCAAGCGCATCCTCATGCTCCACGAGGGGGGCATCTACGCCGACGGTCCGAGCGCCGACATCCTTTCCTCGACCGACCCGGTCGTGCACAACTTCGTCAACGGCATCGTGCCCGCCGACAGCCAATCCTTCGCCTGAAATGGACTCCTCCCGCAACGCCACGAAAGTCGGCCTGTTCGTCTTCCTCGCGCTGATGGTCATCGCGCTTCTTTTGGTGAACTTCAGCAAAGGCCGCGGCCTCCTGACCCCGAGCTACCGCGTGATGATCCGCGCGGAGAACGTCGGCGGCCTCAAGGCGGGCGCGGCCGTGCTCGTGTCCGGCGTCCCGGTCGGGACCGTGGAGGCCATCGAGCTCAACGACGACGGCCGCACGGTCGCCATCACCACGCGGATCCTCAAGAAGTTCACCATCTACGCCGACGCCCGGTTCGAGGTCGAGCAGAGCGGCTTCCTCGGCGACCAGTACATCTCGGTCGTGCCGACGAAGAACGAGAAGGAAGCGCTCAAGGACGGCTCGGTCGTCCGGGCCCAGGTCCCGTTCAACCTCCAGGAGGCGGCCCGTTCGGCGATGGGTCTCATGCAGAAGCTCGACACCGCCGTCGACCGGATCAACGGCACCATCGCCCGCGTCGACAAGGTGCTGCTCAGCGAGCAGGTCCTCACCAACCTCGCCGCCACCGCCATCAACTTCCGCCGCGTCTCCGAGCGCGCCGAAGCCGCCGTCGGCGACGTCCAAGGCGTGATCGCGACCAACGGGCCGATGGTCGGGATCACCTTCAGCAACTTGAACACCCTCTCGCTGGCCCTGATCAACACCGCCTCGAACCTCCAATCCACGGTCGACGCCGCCAAGCCCGACCTGCAGGCGGCACTCCACAAGGCCGCGGAAGCCACCGGCGACCTCAAGCTGATCACCGCGGACCTGCAGGCCGGCAAAGGCATGGCCGGAGCCGCGCTGAAGGACGAAGCGTTGCGGACGCAGTTCGGCGAGATGATCGGCAACCTCACCACCGTGAGCAGCAACCTCGCGAAGTTCGGCCTGCTCTACAAACCGAAGACCGGTATCAAGCAGACCAACGACCTGAGGTACACCGGACGCGGCGCCGGACGATGAGCGTTCCCGGGCTGGAAGCGTCACCCCGGGAAGCCCGGTCCCGCCGGCCGAGGGCTTCCCGGACCATTCCTCGCTCCAGCAGGAGGGTGCCTGCTCCGGAGCGGGCGCCTCGCGACGGCCCGGACGGGCCGCACACCGACGATCAAGGCCGGCTCACGGCGCGGTAGAACCGGGCCTTGTTCGCAGGAGCGGCGTTGTCCTGGAGGTCCACATAGCCGTCCGGGCTCGGCGCCTTGGCGGTGGCGACCGGGATCCATTCCACGAAATCGCTCGTGGCCTCCAGCGTGTAGGTCACCCCCGGTTCACCGAGCACCCGGACGATGAAGGCTCCGGTGGTCGCCAAAGGCCCGACGACCTCCAGCTCCGGAGGGATGTCGTCGAGCGGTGTCGCCACGATCCGGTAATCGTCGAAGACCATGTAGTTGTCGCCCGGAAGGGCCGGATCCCGGACGGCCCACACCGCATCGATGTCCCCGAGGTCGAGTTTCGCGCCGCTGGTCGTGATGGGCTTGGCGTGGACGACCACGACATCGTTCAGCTTCGCCGACCACAGGTTCCGGGCGAAATCCATCGTCACGACCAGGTCGTACGCCTCGCCGTTGCGGAACGCGAAGCCGGTCGGGCGCACGAGCGGCGCCTTCCCTCCGACGCCGTCGTCGAGGATGTAGTTGATCTCGCGGAGGTCGTTGTCGAAGTCGATGGTGAAGAAGCGGTGCTCGTCGACGCTGTACGCGCTCCAACGGAAGTCGTCGAAGCGCGGCGCCGCGGTGGTGGAGTCCTGGATCTGCAAGGTCACCGTGAACTGGACCACCGGCAATGCGCCACCGGTCGGCTTGAGGTTGACCGGACGCCAGATATTGAAGGGATCGAGCTGGTTGGTCGGCGGCGCGGAGAAACCGATGTAGGCGTACTGCCCTTGGAACCCGGCGAGCGGTTCACCGAGGATGCCGTTGCCGCCGGTGCCGAAGGCGGTCCATCCGTTCTGCCCGACCAGATCGAGGCCGACCTCGTAACCCTCGAACTTCTCGAAACCCGTCTCGAACAGGACCCTCCCTGCCGGGGCCGGCGCTGCGGAGGAGCTGAGGACGAGTCCCGACCAGGCCAAGATGACCGACACAAGGAGCACCGGAGCAAGGTGGAGGCCGGCGAAAGGCAGCGCGTTCATGCGGATGCGGAAGACCGGGACTTAGTTCGGGCGCGTGGTGTCGCGATGGCCGGGCGTAGGACGCGGAGCGCCGCCGCCACCACCGGAGTTGCCCCCGCCGCCGTTCGCCGGACCCGGCGGCGGGCCCGAGCGCTGGGCGGGAGGCGAATAACTGCGTTCCGGGGCGCTGCGGTATTGGGGTGGAGGTGTGGAGCTCGGACTGGGAGCGGTGGCACCCGCAGGAGCTTGGTACACACGCGCCGGTGCGCTCTGCTGGACCTGCGACGGCCTTGCGGCGTCGTTCCGAAAGACGCCGCTCGGCTGGGCGTTGTAAGTGGGCGAGGGACGTCCCACGACCGGTGCTTGGACCGACTGGGGCGCCGAGACCTGCGGCTCCGGCGCGGCTTGGCGGGCCGGCGGCACCTGGGGCTTGGGGGCCTCGCCGCGGCTGGCCTGGGCGCGCGGAACGCTCGGCCCCGTCGTATAGTTAGGAGCGGGATTCTGCGGGATGGTGGTAGCCGGCGGCACGTACTCCTGTTGCGCCCGTCCGCCCGGGTAACTCTGCGGACGACCGGGAGCGGCGGGTGCCGCGGAACGTTCCTGGACCGGCGCTCCGGTACCGCGGCCGATGATCGTCGGGCCACCCGACGAGGGACCGCGATCGGGTCCGGCGGTCGTGGCCGCAGGACGCGCCGGCGCAGCCGCCGAGGGGGATCCGGCACCGTGTCCGCCGATGACCGGCGCGCCGGACACCGCAGAGCGTCCGCCATCACCGGTCGGACCCGCCGGACGGGAGCTGACACCGAGATCACCACGGGGCGAAAGGCTCGTCGACGGGTTCGCGCTCCGGGCGACCGGCACTTCCCCGCGGCTGGACCCGTTGATCGCTCCGGGACGGACGGCACCGGCCTTGGTCCCAGTGGAGGGAGCACCCGCGATGGCGTTGTTCACGCCTCTCTCCTGCCGCGCCAGCAATGCGGTCGAAGGCGCCGGCCGCACACCGCTCGCCGACGCGTTGATGGTCGGGCGATACACCGGCAACACCGTGGCGGTTCCCGTGCCGCGGGAGGCCAAGGCGCGGCCGGCGTCCTGGGAGTCCACCAACCGGGCCTTCGTGATCTCACCCCGTGTGTGCTTCTGTACCGGATCCAGGCCGGGCCCGTTGTTGATGATGACCGTGTTGTTGTTGCCGACGACGTTGACGCCCGTGTTGTTGTTCCCGCGGATGTCGTTGACCACACGCGTCTGCTGATGGACGGAAGCGATCTCCGTCCGACCCAACCGATGGCGCCACGGGGACGGATCGCAGAAGCGGTTCCAGCCGACATAGACGAAGCTGTCGAAACCGAGCCCGAAGTCGCAGTCGAACGCCGCACGGCCACCGCGCCACGTCAGACCGACACCCACCGTCCATCCACTACTGGGGGGGCAAGGGAGCCCATCCACAATGCGCCCCGGACGATCGCCAGGTGACCCAGGCCGGTGCCCATTGGTAATCCGGCGTCCAGCACCAGCCGAAGCCGACCGCGCGATGCCACCGTCCATAGTGGAACGGCGCCCAACCCCAAGAGTAGCTCGAGCGCCAATACCAACCGCAATCGCTCCACACCCAAGTCCCGCCGTCGCCGTAGGGCTGCCAGTTGGCATCCACCACCGCGACGCTCGGACGCCAGCACCAGCCCGCTCCCGGGACCTCGACCCACGAGCCGTAGGGAGAAAGCGTCTCGTAGAACGTGTTGTAGGTGACGGTCGTGGCCGGCTGCGAGACGACCACCGGAGCCGTCGTGGGCGGAGGCGGAGGGGCGCCTTCAGCAGGTCCGACCGTCACTGCCGGTGCGACCGCCACAGCAGGTGCCGGCGGCGCGAAGGCCGCAGCAGAAGGCGGAACGGGCGACCCGGGTTGGATGACGCTGCCCCGCGGCGCTACGCCGGCCGTGGCCGCGGTCGCGGTGTAGCGCTTGAGCAACGCCTGGATGGCGGCCATCGGGACCCCGAGGTCGTTGAGGTAGATGACCTGATCCGCATCGAGAGAGAACGGCTCCTGGATCACCGCGATGTAGTCCACCAAGACACCTTCGCTCAAGGTCGTCTGGGCGAGCCGGACGACCTCTTGGACGGGCGCCGGAAGCTCAGGCGGGGCTTGGGGAGGCCGGACGACCAAAGGCAGCGCGTTGGTCGCCGGTACGGGTGCGGCGGGGATCGGCGGAGGCGTCGATGTCACAGCAGTCTTGGTCTCGACGTTCTGGGCGAAAGCGGTCTTTCGTTCAGCGGCGTCGCAACCGACCAACAACAGGGCGCAGAACGAGGGCAGGAGTGAACGTTTCATGGGAAACGAGGGGGTGGGGGAAGTGGAGCCGATCGATCAGACCATCGCGGCCAAGCCGTTTCCGGCCCAGGCGACATCCCGGTTTTCTCCGAG
>CAIWVP010000035.1 GCA_903916195.1 uncultured Verrucomicrobiota bacterium
CGGCTGTATCGCGGATTTGGAATCCGCAGGCGCTGTGGCAGGTGAGCGCGTCGGAATCGGCGCAGCCCTGCCGAGTGCAACTCGGCGATACAGCAGGTTTCAAACCTGCGCTACCTCCGCCCGATACGCCCTCCCGCTATGCATGCCCCGCCAGTCCAAATCGCTCTCTCCGGCAGCGTCACGACGACCGTGACCCGCTCAGTATGCGGGTGCGATCGGACGTAGCGCAGAGTTCCACTCTGCTGTATCGCGGATTTGGAATCCGCAGGCGCTCCGGCCGGTGAGCGTGTCGGGCCCTGCCGAGTGCGACCCGGCGACATAGCAGGTCAAAAATCTGCGCTACGTATGCCCGTCACTTCCGATCACACCCAGTGACGCCCGATCGGAGAACGGCCCGCGGATCCTGCTCCATCGCCGGCTTCGCGGGCACCACCGCACATCTCGGTTCCAGAAATCGTCGTCCGGGTTGAACCTTTCGGCCGCCGGTGCATTCCACCGGGTGTCGATGACCGTTGAGACCGAAGACGAAACACTGCCCGTGGCCGCCGCCCGGGCAGGCGATCCCGCCGCATGGGACGCGCTCTTCCGTCGGTATCAACTGCCGCTCTACGCCTATGCCCGCGAACTTCTCCGCGACGACCAGACCGCGCTCGACGTGGTCCAGGAGACCTTCCTCAGCGCCGTCCGCCACGTCGCCTCGCTGCGCGACGAGTCCCGCTTCGGGTCGTGGCTCTTCGGCATCGCGCACCAGCGATGCCAGCAGCACGGCCGCCGCCGCGGTCGCGAGGCCCGTTGGCTCGTCGTCGACCTCCCCGACGAGGAACGGGACGACCTTGCCGCCGTTTCCGAGGAACCGGACCCGCAAGAATGGCTGGTGCGCCGAGAACAGGAGGCCGAGTTCTTCCAGCGCTTGGCCGGACTACCCGAAGCACATCGCGCGGTGCTGCTGCTGCGGTTCGTGGGCGATTTCCCGCTGGAAGAGATCGCCGTCATCACCGGCGTCCCGCTCGGAACCGAGGGCATCAAGGCAGCAGCCGCACCCGGTAGAACCGCTCGACCGTGGCGTCCACCGTCTCCGAGGCGGAGAGCGAGCGGCCCTCTGCGGTCAGCGTCCCGCCGACCGGACGCCAATCCGGCGACGACAGCCGGTTCGACGACTCCAGTTGGTAACGCGATCCGCGGAACGAGCTCCAGGTGACCGTCGCGCGGCCGGCGTCCGTCGCCACCGAGAGCAGCATCGGCGGCGGGACGGCGTTCGTGGCGCGAGGGGTCGCCACCGGGAGCGGTCCGGCGACCGGACCGCCGTCGGGGACGCGGCCTTCGCTGACATCGGGTGCCTGTGGGCCGAAGTTGACGGCGTCGACCAGCGTGCCGTCCGGCGCGAAGAGCGCGATGGCCTCACCGCCGGCGGACAGCTTGAAGTCCGCGTGCAGGTCGCCGTCGACCAAGCCGTTGAGCTGGGGTTTCTTGTCGGCCCAGACCAGCAGGTCCGCGCCGGCCGGGATGACGGTGCCGGAGGGGATGGGGGACTGCGCACGGTTGGTGAGCGAGTTCGCCAAGAAGAACCCGGAGAGATCGGCAGCGGCGGTCCCGGCGTTGTGGAGCTCGAACCAGTCCTTGAACGTGCCGTCCGCCCGGTCGGCGAGGGTGGACAGGTTGTCGGCCATCCACTCGTTGATGAAGACCGAAAGCGGCGGCGTGGCGAGGGAATTGGCCGTGCGCGGCGTCGGGATGGCGAACACGTGCCGGGCGCCCGGATCGCCGTCCGGGAAGTCGCCGAAGGACCGGTCGGGACCGGTTGCGGTATAACGGATGTAATCGAGGATGTTCGTGCGGCCGCCGGCGACCTGGCTGAGAACGAGAACCCCTTCGGTGCCGGCGCGGAAGCTGGTGTGCGGCTGGCCGGTCGAGGTCTGGCCCGGTTCACCGTCGAGCCAGACCAGGAGGCGGCGGCCGGCGAGCAGCGAGGTGCCGGAGGGGAATCCCCATCGGGTGGTGGCGTCGAAGGAATCGGAGAGATAGCAGCCGGTCAGGTTGGCGTTGGCCGCGCTGTCGTTGAAGAGCTCGACCCACGGTTCGTGGGCGCCGAGCACGTCGGTCGGGCCGGTGATGTTCTCGGTCTGCAACTCGTTCAACCCCACGGGCGCGAGCGCCGGCAGGACCTGGGCGCCGGTGTTGGCGCGGCCGGGCGTGGGGGTGCCGGCCGACCAATTGGCGACGCGTCGGTTGTCCTGCGCCGCGTCGATGAGCTGAACGGAGTTGCCAGCCAGCGCGCCGGCGGGCCAGGGCGGACCGGACTCGAAGGTGAAGGTGTCGACCAGCAGGTCGGTCGCGGGCGGCGTCCCGGGACGGACCAAGCGGAGCGTCTCGCCGTCGCGGTCGAGATGGCCGGGGAAGACGCCCAAGGGCTTCAGCACCGGGCCGTAGGTCCGGGAGAAAGCCAAGGCGTCCTCGACCACCAGCCCGTAGCTGCCGGGCGGGAGGACGCTGCCGGCGGGGAAGGTGAACCCGATGCCGTCGATCCGCCAACCGCTGAGGTCGTGCGCGGCGGACGGCGAGAGGTTGCGGAGCTCGATGTAACCCGCACCGGGGACGGCGGGATGGTGCATCACCTCGCTGAAGACGACGCGGCCCTCCGGCGGTTCCAGGGTGCCGGTGAAGTTCACCCGCATCGTCGCCGGCGCGTTGGTGACGGCCAGCCCGCGGGCATCGAGCCCGGCGAGCACGAACTCGTTGGTACCGGGGAGCAGGGGCACGCGGGCGGTCCAGTTGGAGATCGTGTTCCAGGTGACGTCGAGCGGCCGGCCGTTGAGCGTGAGCACGCGGACGTTGAGCGGCGCGGTGCCGGTGAGGTTGAGCAGGTTGGCGCCCACGTCGAGGTCGGCGCCGCCGTTGAGCGTGAAGGCGAGGGCCGCGGCCTTCTTGGCGATGAGGCCGAGGATGTAGGTGCGCCGGCTGGCGACGAAGCTCTTGATGCCGCTGGCGCTGCCGATGCCGGTGGCGCCGTTGGTGCGCATGCCGTTGTAGCGGGCGTCGAGGACCGGGTTGGATCGTTCGGCCAGCAGCGGGCCTTCGGCCGCGTCGAGCATCGCCTGGTGGTACAAGCGGACGAAGGGCGCGTGGGTGTTCACCGGGCCGGCGTTCTGGCCGCCGATGCCGACCATGTCGCTGGTCGGGTTGGCCGCGGCGAAGGCGAAATCGATGTCCCAGATGAGCAGCTTCCAAGGGCCTCTCGAGGGCTTGTAGGCGTACATGTTTTGTCCGCCGCCGTAGCTGTAGCTGTCGTTGTTGCCGACGATGTGCTCGGTCACGTGCGTGCGGTACCACTCGTCGACATCGGTCGAATCCTGGAGCGTGCGCGTGTAGGTGTCGCCGCCGACGGGAGTGGCCACGGCATCGACCAGCCGGAACAGGTTCGTGAAATCGTTCGGGTTGTTCCCGAAGGAGCGCAGCGGCCAGTTCCAGCGGTAGCGGGCGCGCTTCTTCACGCCGCCGGTGGTCGTGTAGCGGCCGAGGTCGGCGCCCACGGCGTCGAACGCCGAGCCGGCGTTGTCGAACTCGAACCAGAGCTGGATCTTGCGCAGCTCTCCGTCCGCGTCGTCCGGGAACCATTGACGGACGTAATCGCCGTTCGGTTGCTGGGCGTCGTCGTAGACCTGGCCGCGCTTGACCCCGTTGACGTAGAGCAGGACGGGCCGGCGATGGCAGAAGGGCAGGCCGAGCTGCGCGCCGATCCAGTACGCGTGCTTCTCCTGCTGTCCGGTCGAGTCCCCGCCGCCGTTCCCGGGCTGGAGCAGGTTCAGGCCGGTCTCGCCCAGCAGCGGTTCGTCGTTCTGGAAGACGACGACGTAATCGCAGTTGCCGCTGGTCGGTCCGGAATAGCTCGGGGCGTGGTACGGGCTGCCGCTGTACTGGGCACCGGCGTTGTAGATGGCGCGGAAGTTCCCGTAAACGAAGGTCGAGTCGAGCGGGTCGTTGCTCAGTTTCTCGCGCCGGGTCCAGCGGTCGGAGGTGGCCTTGGTGATCCAGACGCGGTAGCTGCCCATCGCGCCGGCCACGTTGCTCTCGCCCCAGCGCACCAAGCATTCCCGCAGCGGCGCGTCGCCAGGGAAGGTCGCCGTCGCGGGCGTGCCCGCGGCGTCGGTGGCGACGACCTGGAACGCCGCCAGGATCCCGGTCGCTTGGCCGGGGATCACCGCCGAGAAGAGCCCCGCCCCGTTGTCCGCCATCGGCACATCGACGAAATCGGCCGAGGGATCCCTGCGCCAGCGCAGCACCACGGAACGGAGCCCGTCGACGTCCGACACCCGCGCGGTGACGGTCACCGGCTGGCCGACACCCGGGAGCACCGGTGTGTGCGCGACATCGGTGATGGCCGGCGGCGCGTCGGGGACGGCGATGGAATTGCGGCTGCCGGGCGTGCCCAGATCGCGCGCGGCGAGGATCCGGCCGGGCGCCTCGAGCCAGTTGCCGTGCAGGCGCAGGTGGATGTCCGGCGCGCCCTTCAGCCAACGCACCTTCGCGCGCAATGTCGCGGTCTGGCCGCTGGCGAGCGTCGTCTTGAGCGGCACGCGGACGCGGTTGGGACCGGTGTGGCCGGGACCGGTGGCGCGGACGTGGAGCGACTGCGCGCTCTCGAAGCCTCCGGTCGTCTCCAACGTGGTCGCGCCGTGGTTGCCCTGGAAGACCCAGTTCGTCGTGCCGGTCTCGAAGTCCGGGTTGGCCAAGCGGTTGGTCCCGCCCGGACCGATGACCTGCACGCTGTCCACGAGGCATTCGCCGGCGCCGTAAAGGAAGAGCTCGAGGCCGCTGGGGGTCTGGTTGCCGTTGTCGAGCAGACCGGCGGCCTCGACCGTCACCCACGGCGATTTCGCGGTCTCGTCGCTGTCGCCCCAGTTCGGTGCGAGCCGGCCGTCGGCGCGCGGGTCGCGGCGTTCGAGGCTGCTGCCGCCTCCGTCCGTCCAGGAGCCCCAGCGACCACCGGTGCCGTAGGTCACCTCGTCGACGACGATGTGGAGCCGGTTGGTCACGACCACGCCGGCTTTGTTGGTCGAGACCAGCGGTCCGGGCATCGACAGCGCCAAGCGCTCGCCGCTGCCCGAGAGCGTGCCACCGAAATCGCCGAGGAGGTCGGCCGTGCCGAGCGACGGATAGTTCGGAGCGAGGTGCGCGGCATCCTTGGCCACGACCAGATATCCGCCGCCGGCGATCTTCGTGCCCTCCGGGAAGGTGAAGCTCACGGCGTCCTCCAGTCGCCAGCCCGAGAGGTCGACCGCTGTTTTGCCCGGGTTGTGGACCTCGATGTATTCGTCGGCGGGATCGTCGCTGGCGGGATGGTACATCAGCTCGTTGATGACGACCGAGGGAGGCAGCGGGGCGCTGTTGGCGGCGCCCGGCGAGGGCGATGCCAGCCGCTTGAACACCGGGGATCCGTCGGGCGTGCGCCCATAGGCGACGTCGGTTCCGTGGGGACCGAAGCGCACGGCATCCAGCACGCGCGAACCGTCTGCCGACCGCAAGAAGACCGCCTCACCGGCCGAGCCCAGCCCGAACCCGAGCTCCGGTCCGGTGAACGAAAGGAATCCGCGCGGCGGGATCACCGATCCGGCGGGCAGGACGAACTTGGCGATGTCCGGATCATCCGTGAGCACGTGGCCGCTGAGGTCCACCGCGGTTTCCGAGTAGTTGAAGAGCTCGATGAAGTCCGCCGCGGGCGGCGCGGGATGGGCGAGCAGTTCATTGATGACGATGGTGCGCGGAGCCTCCGTGGTGGGCGCGGGTTCGGGCCCGCCCGGTGATCCGCCCGAGCGTTCGCTGGCGCTCCAGGCGCGCGGATCGCGTTCGCCGTAGCTCGGCCGGGCGAGCACGAGGGAAGGGCCCGCGCCGTCCGCTGCGACCGGCCAGACGCCGTCGTCGCGGTAGTCGAGCTCGAACAGGACGGCGTTCTGCCGGTTCCGCAGATTCAGCGAACCGCCGCTGCGCGCCAGCGTGCCGGTGAACGGTCCGAGCACGTCCTTCAGACCGGCCGCCGCCCCCAGGTCCGCCGGGGCCGCCGCGATGACGGCGTAGCCGCGCGCGGGCAGCACGAAGCCGGCCGGGAAGGTGAACTCGACGTCGCCGGTGATCCGCCACCCCCCGAGCTCCTCGAACCAAGGCATCGAGTTGAAGACCTCGATGAACCGCACATCCCGTCCGTCCGACCGCTTCGCCGGATGGTACATGACCTCGGAGACGACGACGCCGGCCCGGCGCGACGAGGGGCCCGGCGGTTCGGATGGCGCGCGGAAGAGATCCACCGGCAGCGCCGGGCCTTTCGAGGGAGCGGCTTCGAGCGCCGCGGCGCAGCCGATGAGACCGGCGGACATCCAGCGCCGCGCGTGGGAAAGAAGGATCGAGAACATGCCTTTGGAGTAGGGCGAACCTAGCAGTTTCCGTGCGTGCGGCGGCAAAGGATTTCCGCCGCGACGGCGGGGACTCGCGGCGCCGTCGCGGGCTTTTTCGTCCTTCTTTCGGTCGCGGCGATCCGGCCATCGTCCGGCATGTCGCATATCGCCCGTGCCCGCGAAGTCTTCGCCATCGAGCTGGCCGCGCTGAAGGCGGTCGGTGCCGCGCTCGACGGATCCTTCGACCGCGCGGTGGACCTGGTGGTCGCGGCTCTCGCGCGGCGCGACAAGCTCGTCGTCGTCGGCATCGGCAAATCGGGCAACATCGGGCGCAAGATCGCCGCGACCCTCTCCAGCACGGGCTCCACGGCGGTCGTGCTCGACCCGGTGGACGCCCTGCACGGCGACATCGGCATCCTGAACGAAGGCGACGTCGTGCTCGCGTTGAGCTACTCGGGCGAATCGGACGAGCTCGTCCATCTGCTGCCGGCGATCAAGCGGTTCGGCGTCGGGATCATCGCGTTAACCGGCGCGCCGAAATCCACGTTGGCCAAGCACGCGGACGCCGTCCTCGGCTGCCGCGTGCCGAAGGAGGCCTGCCCGTTCAACCTCGCGCCCACGTCGAGCACGACGGCGACGCTGGTGATGGGCGACGCCCTGGCGATGGCGGTGATGGCGGCGCGCGGGTTCAAGGCCCAGGACTTCGCCCGGCGGCATCCGAGCGGCGCGATCGGCCGCGCCATGCTGGTGAAGGTCGGCGACATCATGCGTCGCGACGGGCGCAACGCCGTCGCGCCGTCCACGACCACGGTGAAGGAGGCGTTGCTGGTGATGACCCGTGCGAAGTCGGGCTCGGTGAGCGTGGTGGACCGGCGAGGCAAGCTGGTGGGCGTCTTCACCGACGGCGACCTCCGGCGCGGCATGGCCTCGGACGAGCACATCTTGTCCCGGACCTTGAAGGACGTCATGACTCCGGGACCGGTGTGCGTCCTCGACGACGCCCTCGCCGTCGAGGCGCTGCGCATCTTCAACGAGCGGAACATCGACGACCTCGTGGTCGTGAACGCGAAGCGCGAACCCGTCGGGCTCGTGGATTCGCAGGACCTGCCGAAACTGAAGCTGATGTAGGCGGGGCTCCGGCGGACCCCGTTCTTTTCCGACGATGCGGAGCGGGGAGGCGCTGCTCCTCGCGGACGCGGTCGAAGGCACGCGAGAAGCCGATGCCGGCGGGCGGTCCGAGGCTTGCGTCCGGCGAGGTCCGCTCCATGCTCGCGCCATGGATCCTCGCCTTCGTCCGCTCGTGTCGTCCTGGGCTCTGACCGTCGCGTGCGTCGCGGCGCTCGCCCATTCCGCGGTCGAGCCGGTCCCGCGCAACGACGACTGGTGGAAGCAGCGCCATGGCGGGTTCAACACCAACGTCGCGGCGCTCGGCACGAAGTCGAAGGTCGTCTTCATCGGTGATTCGATCACCCAGGGCTGGGAAGGCGAGGGCAAGGCGGTCTGGGCCCGATATTACGCGCACCGCGACGCCATCAACCTCGGCATCGGCGGCGACCGCACCCAGCACGTGCTCTGGCGCCTCGACCACGGGAACCTCGACGGCCTGGCGCCCAAGGCCGCGGTCGTGATGATCGGCACCAACAACTCGAACGGCGAGGACAACACCCCGGGCCAGATCGTCGAGGGCGTCCGCGCCATCGTCGCCAAGCTCCGCGCGAAGCTGCCCGGCACGAAGATCCTCCTCGTCGCCATCTTCCCGCGCAGCGAGAACTACGGCGTCATCCGCGGGAAGCTCGCCCAGATCAACCAGGTCCTGCGCCGGGCCGCTGACGGCAAGGACGTCTTCTGGGTCGATTTCGGCGGCCGGTTCCTCGACGACGACGGCACGATGCCCGCGGCGCTGATGCCCGATTACCTCCACCTCTCGCCCGCCGGCTATTCCATCTGGGCCGAGGCCATCGAGGACCAGCTCAGCCAGATCCTCGGCGACACGCGGGTCAAGCCGGTCGCCGCATCGGCCTCCGGTTCCGGCATCTCCGGCGAATGGGTCTTCACCATCCCCGGGCCGGACGGCCAGCCGGTGTCGTTCCCGATGGTCCTTCAACAGGACGGCAAGACGGTGACCGGCAAGTTCCAGCGCGCGGGGTCCGACAAGTGGCTGACCATCGAGAGCGGCAAGGCCGACGGCGACACCTTCTCTTGGACCGTGAAACGCGACCGTCCGGATGGCACGACGATGACCTACGAGATGTCGGGCAAGGTGGCGGACGGTGCGCTGACCGGGCAGGCCAAGGCGAAGCTCGACGGCAACGACGTGACCAGCGCGTGGTCGGCGAAACGGAAGTGACCGCGGCTCCGCACGCCGGATCCCACGACCGCGCGATGGACCCGAGCCGGTTCTTCCACCATTGTCCGCGCTGCGGGATGGAGCAGCCCGCGCCGCCGGCCGGAAACATGTTCGCCTGCGCCGCCTGCGGGTTCCGCTACTTCTTCAACGCGGCCGCGGCCGTGGCGGCGTTCATCCAGCGGGACGACAGAAGATGGCTGTTCATCCGCCGCGCGAAGGATCCGGGCAAGGGCATGCTCGCACCGGCCGGTGGGTTCATCGACATCGGGGAGGCGGCGGAGACGGCGGTCCGTCGCGAGATCCGCGAGGAGGTCGGTCTTCGGCTGGAGGAGGTGCGCTTTCTCTGCTCGCATCCGAACTCCTATCTGTACGGCGACGTGACCTATCCGACGCTCGACCTCTTCTTTGTCGCCACGGCGGCCGAGGGCCAAGAAGCCCGGGCGCTCGACGACGTCCAGAGTTTCGTGTGGGCCGCGATGGGCGACATCGCTCCGGAACAGCTCGCGTTCACGTCGATGCAGGCCGCGTGGCGGCAACTGCGGGCCGGGCATCTCGACGGCCGATGATCGCCGACGCGGCTGGCAGGAAACGGAGCGCGGCGCGCCCGATCCCAAGCACCGGGATGCCGGATCATCGGGGTTGAGCAGACCGGCAAGCCCGCTTTCCGGGAGGACCTTTGGTCCTTCCACCCGCACCGATCAACGCGCCGGCGCAGCCGGACGCGGACGGAACCCGATTGCTTGCGGCGCCGCTGGAGCGGCAGGCAGGCATCGGTCCTTCGCCAGGCAATCGGTGTGTCGCGCGGTCAGCCGGAAGAGCATCTCATCGCCTTCGATCCCGACCGCGTCCAACGGCGATTGGGTGATGACCTGCACCTCGTGCTCGACGTCCACCTCGAGTTCGTCTTCGCCGAGGATGGGTCCCGCCAGCTTGAGGATCGAGAGCAGCTTCGCGGCGGTGAGCCGGTGGTCCAGGTCGTCCGCGACCCAGACCTGCAGGCGACAGAACCGGTCCGCACGCGACGTGCCGCCGCAATCCACGTAACGCTTCTCGATGCGCGCCACCTCGGTGACGTGCGCATGGGCCGGGATCCTCGAACCGTCCGGCCGCACGAAGCACAGGGTGCGGGAACCGGCTTCGGCGAGCCGGGTCTTGAGCAGGTCGAGTGTCATGGCTGCAACATCAAGCACCGGCCGCAGGGACGACAGCGCATTCTTCGGCGCAGAACCGTCGCACCCGGGCCAGGATCGCGTCGCGGATCTCGCGGGTGCTCCCGAGCTTCTCCTTCGGCGTCCCGGTCAGGGCCGACGGGTCCGCGAACGACCAATGGAGCCGCCGGCTCACACCGGGGAAGATCGGGCACCGCTCCGCGCTGGCCTCGTCGCAGACCGTGATGATGAACTGGAACCAGGTCCCGGCGCGCAGGAACTCGACGACGCTCTTGGTGCGGTTCGCGGAGAGGTCATGGCCGAGCTCGCCCATCGCCTCGACGACGACCGGGTTGAGCCGCCCCGCTTCCAGTCCGGCGCTCTGGGCCTCGAACTGATCGCCGCACAGGTCGTTCAGGAACGCTTCCGCCATCTGGCTGCGGGCGCTGTTGTGGATGCAGACAAAGAGGACGCGCTTTTTCATGGAGGGTCTAGATGTCGGTCCCTGGGAGCTTGGGAACGGGTGAAGAGCACGTCCTCAAGGCTCGGCGAGGACCGCGTAGAAGGCGTCCGTGTCGGCCGTGGTGTCGACGATCGACATCACCTCGCCCGTGCCGACGACGGCCGTGGCGCGGACCGCCCATTGCGACGACGGCGCGAGGATCCCCATCGGGCCGGTGCCGAGCAGGCTGTACTTGGCGCCGGCCACCGTCGTGAACGACACGGTCGATCTCCCTCCGTCGTGGGTGATGGCGGTGAGGGTGGGCGCGGGCGGAGGCACCTGGGTGCTGCCGCCGGCGGCGGTGAAGGTCATCGCGCCGGCGGGCGTCAGCTCGAAGTAGCCGAGATAGGTCGATTCGCCGCTCCCGGGGCGCACCTCGTACAGGTCCGAACGGAGCCCTTCCGTTCCGCTCGCGAAATCCTGCGGCGTCACGTTCTCGAGGCTTCCTTGGAAGGTGTTCTTGAGGTTCCCGGTGCCGAGGTAGGTCGAATAGCCGTTCGGGTTGCTGGCGGGCAGCACGACCGCGGTGGCTGTGTTGTCGCGGCCGGCGGGGTTGGCGCTGCTGAAGGTCGCCGTGCCCGAGCCGATGCTCGAGATGCGCGTCGCGGAGTTGGCCAAGGAGAACGAGGATACCCGGTTCCACGGATCCGATTGGACCGTGGATCCGGTGCGCTTGCGCGTCGCCCAGACCGTCTGGAGCGGACGCACCGGGTCGCCGTCGGCCCGGACCGCCCCGAACACGGCGAACCCGATGTTGTCGAGCCCGGCGAACGCGTTGGTGAACTGCGCCGCGGTGAACTCGGTGATCGTCAGCTTGCTCCCGGGCGCCGCCGCATAGAACCGCGACACCGGACCGAGATCGACCACCAGTTCCTGGGCGCCGCCGTTCTGGCGGAATCCCAGCAACAGGTCCGGCGGTAGGTTGGTCGCCTGGAAGGTGAACGGCGCTGCGACGAGCCGGGAAACGGCGACGGTGAGCAGCAGCGCGGCGGTGCGGAGAGAAGGTTTCATGTGTGAGGTCGGCACGATGGCTTTCGATGTTACGGGCGCCCGTCGGGGGGAACCTGCGGTTCGCGGCCACAACGGACCTTTTTTCGGCCACGGTCCGGAGCCGGTGGCCGACGTTTGTGGCGCGGCCGGATACGGCGCACCGGCTCGTACGGCGGGCCGCCCTCGGGTTCTCTGTTGCACGCACGTAACTTGAGTCCGCCCAGTCCGACGACTAATCCCGGGAGGTGCGCTCTCTCTCGCTGCTCGCGGCCCTGCTCGCGTCCGCGTCCGTGCCGGCCTCCGGGTCGGTGCTGGTGCTGACCGGACTTGCCCGTCTCGGCGGCGAGACGCGCGCGTACTTCGCGGAACTGCCGGCGACCGGGCACTTCTCGCTCGCGGTCGGTGAGACCGTGGCCGGGATCCGCTTGGTCTCGGTGGATCTCCCGGGCCGCACCGCGCTGGTCGCCGATGCCGACGGCATCCGCCGGGTCGCCTTCGCATCGGGCGACGGTCCGGCGGCCCTTGCTCCGAGGACCCAAGCGCACCGCCCTGCCCTCGAACCTGACGTCGCTCTTGGCGGCCCGGATCTGTTCCGTCGCGACGCGTACGTCGCGCAGATCGCCCAAGGTCTGGCCGACGCGGACGTCCCGGTCGCGGGTCCCCGGGACCCGCGGACGAACCCGGCGGCCGAAGGTGCCGCATCCGGCGAGAAGACCGGCCCGCCACCGCGCCGGGCGCCGACCAAAGAGGAGCTCTTCAAGTCCCGCAACGGCTACGCTGCCTGGGAAGCCCGGGAACGCGCGCTACGACAAGGGATCTCCGTCAGCGCCCCGGAGCCGTGAGTTCCGGACCGCGGCCGGGACGGTGCCGGTCGGTCACCGGCCGGCGGGGTATACCGAGAGCAGACAGTGCAGGGCACCGTGATGCCATTGGCTGTCGAGCGTGGGGATGGGGATGACTGCCACGGCGGGTCCCATCGCCGAGCGGAACACGGCGGAGGCCGCCGCATCCAACGCCGCGAGACGCCCGCCGATCGCTGGCATCAGGTACTTCGTCGGGGTTTGCAGGCCGTTGAGGTAGTTCAGGCCGAGGCTGGTGTCGGGCAGGCTCGGCACCAGCACCACCTGCCAACCGCGACCACGGAACAGGGCCGCCTGTTCCGCGAGCCCGACCAAGATGGAACGCCATGCCGCTCGAGCCGAAGGATCCTCGCCGGCCGCGGAGTCGGCCCGCGGATCCGCCGCCGAAAGCACGTCGAGCGCGAGCAAGAACGCGTGCAGCTGGTACTCGGCGTTGTCTTGTGGTCCGGCCGCAAATCGGCCGGCGACCGCCCCTGGGAACCGCCCGTCCGCGCCGCGCCGCGTCTCCACCGCCGCGCGCACCGCCGCCGGCACGCCGACTTCGCCGGCCGCCGGCCATCCCGCCGGCACGGCGGATGCGCCGGCGGAACGCAGCACCTCGGCGCCGGCCCGAGCGATCCAATGTGCCGCCGCCACGGGATCGTTGACGAAGGCGCAGAGCTTCCCGCCGATGACCCGCGGAGTGACGTCGAGATCGAGGTGGTAGGAGACGGTCGGGACGACCACCGTTTCGTCCGCGGCCAGCTCGACGCGGAAGGCGTCCTCGACCTGCGCCGGCGTCAGGCCGAGTGCCACGTTGCGCGCGATCTCCGATGCCCCGAGCAGGAGCACGCGACGCCCCGTCGCCGGATCACGGACCACCAGCAGATCGCCTCCTTGGAACAGCAGCGGCGACGCGACGACGCGATGCCCGGCCGCCTGCGCCGTGAGCATCACCTCCGAATCGGCCGGCATGAAGAGCGCTCCCGAGCTTTCCCGGGATGCGTAGCGCGGGGCCAGTGTTGCCGGAGCCCCTGCGAGGGTCCCGGCCTTGCCGTTGTCCTGGGCCCACGCGCTCAGGGCGGCCCGCGCCGGCAAGAGCGTGACCTGGCCCGGCCGTCGCAACCCCCATTGCCCGAGTGCCTGGATCCGCAGCGCGGGCACCATCGTCTCCGGGACCGCCGCCAAGAAATCCGCCGAAGGCAGCGCCGCCACCAGATGCCCGGCCACATCCAACCCGCTTCCCGGGATCAGCCGGTTGCGGCGCAGCCCGCCGCCGATCTGCACACGGACGAGCGAGGGTTCTTGCGTGCCGTCCTCCAAGGCCGCGGAGAATCCCGGGTCGCTCGGTCGCGCCCGGAACCGCGCTCCCGTCAGCGAAGCCGCCACCGCGGCCACTGGTTCGCCCCCGGCAAGCCGGCGCGCGATCCGCGCGACGACGGGCGTCGGTCCGGATCCGTCCGCCCCGGGATCGGCGAAGCGCTCGAGCCAATCCACCGGCAACCCGACCGCCCGCAACTCGTCCAGGCCTGCGGCGCCGTTGGTGGCGAAGCGCGCCGGGCCCGAACGGTCGAGCACCGCGGCGAGTGTCGGCAGCAGGCCGTCCGTCGCGAGATGCGCCTCGATCCATCCCGCTGTCGCCCGCAGCGCGGGGGGCGCATCGGACGGCAGCGTCGCGGGATGTTTCGCGTCCGTCGGTCCCGTCAACGGAGCGCGATATCCGGGCAGCGGCCGGATCTCATCGGCCGCCGGCATCGGCTGCCCGGCCGCGACCCCGGAGGTGTCCGGCAGGAAGATCCGCACACGGCTGCGCGGCGCCGGATCCCGCGTCAGTGGATCGAGCATCCCGCCGACCGGCGCGTCGGCGACGCGGAAGGCCGAGCGAGCACGGGCCTCGAGGACCGCGCGGGCCGATCCATTCGTGGGACCAGCGGTGACGCGGGCGTCTATAACAGTGAACACGAGCAGCAGGAACCATGGACGGAAGACCAAAAACATCCCGTCCCGATATGGGCACCCTCATGGGGTGCCGGCTTGGACCTGCTTGCCCTAATCGGAGAAACGTGCGGGAAGATCTACGCCGACTTGGCGCGGAGCCGGCGGCGGAACCGTTGCGGCGGCACGCCATACACCCGTTTGAACTGGGCCGCGAAATGGCTCTGGTCGCAGAACCGCAGCGTCTGGGCGATGTCCGCCAACGACGTCTCACCCGCGAGCATCTCCTTCGCGCGCACCAACCGTTGTCGCACGAGATAGCGGTGGGGCGGTTCGCCGACGGACCGCTTGAACAACCTCGCGAAATGCCAGGGGCTCAACCCGGCCACGTTGGCCAGCGCCGAGAGCGGAAGATCGTCGAGCAGATGCGCGTGGAGATGTTCCAGCACGCGGCCGAGTTGCGGATGCCCCAGCTCCAGCGGTTGCTGCGTCGCGGTGGAACGTGCGTTGTAGTGGCGCAGGAGGTGGCCGGCGAGGGCGGCGGAGAGCGATTCGCCGTAGATCCGGCCCCCCGGCGCGCCTGCGGCCGCCTCGGTCCGGAGGGCGCCGACGAGATGCTCGAGCAGCGGGTCGTCCAACGCCATCCGAGGCACGATCTCCGGCGGAGGTCCGGCCGCGCCCGTTTCCGCGGCCAGCGAGACGAACTCCGGCGAGAGCGACACGCCGACCCAGCGGCTCCGGGTGCTGAAGCGCGCCGAATGCGGCACCCCCGAGGGCACCACCGAGACCTGTCCCGGCCGGATGTCCAGCGTCCGGAGGGGCCCGTCGCAGCGCCATTCCACGGACACCGTGTCCCGTAACTGGAGCACGATCATGTGGTTCGGGCAGCTGACCTCGTCCACGGCGAACCCGTCGAGCTCGTGCTCCTCGACGAGGCAATCGCGCCACGGGGCCGCCGCGCTCGAGAGCAGCGGCACCGAGGGCACCGCGACGCGGCGCTGCCCCGTCCTGAGGTCGATCAAGTGTTCACGGCGTCCCTGCATGGTTCACAGACGTCATCGTCCGCGTGATGTGACGGCCGTCGTGAGGAGCGGTTACGAAGATCTTCGTGCTTCCCCATGTTTTCGGTCACGGGCCCGGGATCCGGTCGGCCCGTTCTTGGCGGTCAAGAAGGCCTTTCTCCTTGCCGCTGTCACCTCGGTCCCGCGAGGCAATAGAGGCTCTTGCGGCCGCGCAGGAAGATCTGGTCGCCGGCGAGCGCCGGCGACGCGTCGAAGCCGTCGTCGAGCCGGTTCGAGGCGAGGACCTCCAGCTTGTCGGAGCGCTTCAGCACCAGCGATCCGCCGTCGCGGCCGGTGAAGTAGATCCGGTCGGCGGCCCCGACCGGCGACGCGTACACGCCGGATATCCCGGAGAGGCGCTCGGCATCGACCTGCACGCGGCCGTCCTTGGCGTCGACGACCGACAGCATCGCGTCGTTGCCGCGGACGAAATACAGCTGGTCGCCGTAGAGCACGGGCGACGGCACGTACGGCGTGTTCTTGCCGAGGCTCCAGGCGATGGCGTCGGTCCCGGTGAGGTCGCCGGTGCGGCCGAGGGTGATGCCTTGCAACGCGGATCCGCGGAAGCCGCTCATCAGGTACACGCGGCCCTGGCCGGCGACCGCGGACGGGATGGCGTTGGCGGTCTGGCCGCCGGCTTCCCAGAGCAGGGCGCCGGTCGCCAGATCGTAGCCGCAGGCCTTGCGGGTGCCGTTCACGACGACCTGCTTCTTGCCGGCGTGCTCGACGATGAGGGGGGTGCACCAGCCGGTGGGTTCGTCGCGCTTCGCGCGCCACAGCTCCTTGCCGTCGCGTTTGCCGAGGGCGACGATGAAGTCCTCGCCCTCGTGGTCCCAGAGCACGACGACCGAGTCGCCTGACAACGCGGGCGAGCTGCCTTCGCCGAAGCTGTTCCGCGTGCGCATGTCGCCGAGGTCTTTTTCCCAGAGCAGCTTCCCCTTCAGGTCGTAGGCGTAGGTGCCGAAGGAGCCGAAATGCGCGATGAGCACCTCGCCGTCCGTGACCGGTGAGCCCGATGCGAAATCGTGGTCGGGATGATGCCCCTCATGCGGCACCTGGGTGCGCGGCGAATGTTCCCACAGCGTCTTCCCGGTCGAGCAATCGAGCGCCATGACGACGAACCGCCGTTCGGTGACGGTCTCGCCGCCGCCGCCGCCACCACCGCGACGGCGACCGCCATCGGCCGGCGCGGGGGAGGCGGCCGGCGCTTCGGGCGCGGCCAACGCCGGTTTGCCGGTGGGGACCGCGGTGAGGATGAACACCTGGTCGTCCCAGACCACGGGCGACGCGGTCCCGTGCCCGGGCAACGCGACCTTCCAGCGGACGTTCTGGGTCTCGCTCCACTCCAGCGGCGGACGCGCCGTTGCCGAGACGCCGTTGCCGGTCGGGCCACGCCACGAGGGCCAGTTCTGGTCCGCCGGCGCCGCGAGCGCGGCGACGCAGGCCGTCAACGACGCGGTTGCGGCGATCAGGGACGGCACGAGGGGACGGAAAGCAGGCTTCATCGCGGGTGAAGACCGCCGGTCGTGGCCGAGGTTACCGCGGGGAACGGGTCCGGGGTCCAGGTTCTCAGGTCCCGCGCCGGGCTTCTTGTCACGGCCGCGCGACGAACCCGTGGTACATCCCCATGTAGTAGGGCAGAAGGAACACCGTGCCCGCGCCCAGCTCCTCGGCGACGCCGGCGGAGTCGAGTTCCCACGGGTCCGTGTTCCAGTGGCCGAAGTAGCGGTTCTCCACCGGCAGGACCTTGCCGTCGACGCGGTGGCCGCGGCCATGGTCCTTCGCGTCGTAGAAATCTTTCGAGCCGGCGATGCCGAGCCGCGCCACGTCGAGCCGGTGCGAGTTCTTCATCGACCACTTCAAGCGGTCGAGCGGGAACCCGCGGAGGGTCGCCATCGCGCCGGCCGACCAGTCGCCGCGCGGCGACAGCGGGAAGGTGCCCCAGACATTCGTGACGTTCCGGCCGAGCCCGTGCGCCGCATAGGCGAAGTCGAAGAACGGGTTCATCTCCGGCTCCTCGTTCTGCCAGTAGGCGAAGAACGACGACCGGACCGCGTTCTTCAGCGCCTCGTCCTTGGAACAACGGAGCAGCGTGTAGAAGCACATGAAGGCCATCTCGTCGTCGGACTGGTTCCCGGAGCCGGGCCCCGACTGGACCTTCGGGAACATCAGGTTCTGTCCGTAGCCGTGGCGGTCGACCAGCTCGCGCGACGCGGCGGCGTACTTCGCATCGCCCGTCAGGTGCTCGGCGACCGCGAGATAGGTGAGCATGCTCAGCGAGTTCAATCCGCGCTCGGCCCACCAGCGCGGGTCGCCGTTGAGCGATGCCGGCGCGAAGACACCCCAGCGCGTCGGCCTGCCGTCGTGGTCGGTCAGCGTGAAGCCGTGCTCGATGATGTGGTCGGTGAGGTCGCGGACCACTTCCCGCACGCGCTCCTTCTCGGCCGCGGTGCCGGCCACGAGGTCGTGGTAGAGCGCGTAGAAGAAGTAGTGGCCGTCCAGCTCATCGCTGCTGGTGTCCGATTTCCAGTACCACTTGCCGTCGGCGCTCTTCGGCCAGCGCGGTTCGTAGGCTTTCCAGAGCGCGTCCTTCTGTTGCTCCGACCGGTCGGCCGCGGGCTGGCCTTCGTTCGGGTCGGGCAAGGACGTCGACCGGACGCTGCGGGCGACGAAGCCCTTGGGCGCCGCGGGCGTCCCGCCTTGCGTCACCTTCTGCAGGAAGCGCAGCGCCTCGAACGCCTGCTTGGCCCGCACCTTCGCCTTGGCATCGCCGGTCGCGCCG
This sequence comes from uncultured Verrucomicrobiota bacterium, assembly GCA_903916195.1. Classification (GTDB taxonomy): domain Bacteria; phylum Verrucomicrobiota; class Verrucomicrobiia; order Limisphaerales; family UBA9464; genus CAIVQB01. Next base: position 17,988 of record CAIWVP010000035.1, read on the forward strand.
ACCGCGAAGCATTCGCCCGCGCCGTACATCGCGGTCCAGAGGCCGTCGTTGTCGGAGTCGACCAGGTCCGCGGACGCCTTGTCGCCCGGCGTCCGTAGCGGCGCCTCGGCGACATAGCCGAACTCCGTCCGCTTCACGTGGCGCTCGATCTCCGATTCGTAGAGGTCGGCCTTGGCCGCGAGGGTCATCGTGCGCCGCCCGATCACGCCGATACCTCCCTGCGTGGCGAACCACGCGTCGCCCGTGGCGTCCACCGCGATCTGGCGCACCTCGTCGTGCGGCAGCCAGCGCGGGCCTTGGCGATAGTGGAAATCCCGGCCGTCCCAGCGGATCGCGCCCAGCCGCGTCCCGAACCAAACGTCGTCACCCGTGCCGGCGGCGATGCCGGTGAAATCGTTCCACGGCAGGCCGTCCTTGCCTTCGCGGAACTTCCAGCCGTCCTGGTCGCGGCAGACGACGCCGGCTCGGGTCGCGAACCACAGACGTCCCTTCGCGTCGAACGCCACGCCGAGCACGTCGCTCGTCGTCCAGGAGCGGCCGACCGGATCGATCGCTTTCTGCGCCTCCCAACCGTTCGCGACCCTGCGGAACAGACCGCCGCTCGACGCGAGGAACACCTCGCCGTCCGGAGCGATGGCCAACTGGTTCACGCGGAACCTGCTGGGCCAGCCTTGCGAGACCATCCGGCCGTCGCGCACGAGATACGGATCGGCCTCCGTCACGAGCCAGGTCGTCGCGCCGGAGCGCACCACCTGTTTCACCTCGGCCCACGGCAACGCCACCGTGACCGGCGCGCCCGCGGCATCGGCGAAGACGAACTCCCGCTCCGACTTCGGCGTGAGCACCGGGAGCACGCTCCAACGGCCCTTGGCCAGGCCGCTCCATCTCCCGCCCGCGAAGACCCGCGGCGAACCGTCGGTGGCGAGATCGAGGAGGCGGACGTCCGCGGAGGGCAGCCCTTGGGCGGTGCCGTGCCGCAGCGACACCTCCTGCCGGAACGATTGCGGCGCGGGCAAGACCTCCACGGCCCGGGAGACCGGGGACAGGAACGTGACGAGGGAGACGAGGAAGATCGGGATGCGCATAGCCGGTCGGGTCGGCCTGACGCCGGCGTGCGCGAAGAATTCAAAGGCTTCGCCGCGCAGGATGGTGAAGGCCGCCGCCGGGATGCCACGTGGCTGCGGAAGAGGCCTTGCGGAGCGGGCGTCGACCGGACCACAACGAAGTGGGTATGATACCGACTCCTGGTGACTCTTGGTGGAACTCGGCCTCGCGGTGGGGGCGGCTTGTCCTGCAAGCCGTCAAAGGTCCTGCCGACGATCACACCCATTTGGTCTCACACCTATGCAGGTCTGGCCTCTAAGTGCTTGTCTGAAAAGTAGGACAGTGCCTCTGGCCTGTCGGTTCCGGGGCTTCCAGCCCCACGCAAGACAGGCGGTGCCACGGGCTGGAAGCCCGTGGGCAGACAGGCTGGGAGCCTGTCCTACTAGGCCATCAGGCCTTTTCAAACAAAATCTAAGAGATTTAGAGCACATCGGTAAAGGATTCTCCTGATTTGGCATTGCAATGGCTAAGCTGATGCGCTCATCTTAAATCCTACCTCCTACTCCCTCTCCCGCCATGGCCTTCCCGCTCTTCCCTCGCGCTGCTGCTTCCCTCGCGCTGCTGCTTCCCTCGCGCTGCTGCTTCCCTCGCGCTGCTCGTCTCCACGGTTGGGCTTTCGGCCGCACCTCCCTTGCCGGCCGGCCACGCCGTGACGGAGCGGGGATCGCACCACCGGGTGGTGCAGTGGCTCACGCGGGAGCAGGACAAGGCGGGCAAAGAGAGGGGCTTCACCAATTCGGTCACGGAGGTGGCCTCCGGGATGCATTATACCGATGAACGAGGCGCGCTCCAGGAGAGCGTGGCGGAGTTCGTGCGGACGAAGGACGGCTTCGTGGCGGCGCGCGGGCCGCATCAGATCGCGCTGGCCCGGAACCTCCACACGGCCGGGGCGGTGACTCTGGTGACGCCGGAGGGCCAGACGCTCCGCAGCACGCCGACGCTGCTGGCCTACGTGGACCGCGTGACCGGCGAAAGCGTGCGCTTGGCCGAACTCAAGCCGTCCAAGGGCGAACTGGTAGCACCCGACACGGTGATCTATCCGGACGCGTTCGACTCCGTCGACGCGGACGTGCGGGCGATCTATGCGGTCGGGTCCTTCGAGTTCGATGTGGTCCTCCGCCAGCAGTTGCCGGATCCGGCAAAGTTCGGCCTCGTGCCGGAGCGGGTCGACCTGGCCGTCTACACCGAATACTTCGACACCCGTCCGACGGCGAAGCACGCGCAGGAGCAGCTAGGGAAGGACGGTGAGCGGCTCGCGGATGTGCGGCTGGACTTCGGCAGCATGGTGATGGCCCGCGGGAAGAGCTACGCGATGGAAGCGGCCCAGCCGGCCGACGGCTCGCCGCGGGAGGAGGTCGACGTGCGCAAGGAGTGGGGCCTGATCGAGGGGCGCGATTTCTTGGTCGAGCGCACCGCCTACCTCGACCTCGTGCCGCTGCTCAAGGGGCTGCCCGAAGCCACCGCACCTTCGCCGGACCAACTCCGGCGCGCCGACAAGGTCCGTCGCACCGCCAAGCTGGAGCTGCCCGTCGCCCCGACCGAGGTCGCTGCCGCCTGGCCCCGCACTCCGCAAGGCCGCCTGTTCGCGGCCGGGAGCGCGGACTTTCCAGTCCGCAGCATGGATGAGGTCGCCGCCGCCGACCTGCAACCTGCAACCTCCCGACCTGCAACCGCCTTGGCCGCTTCGTCCCGCCCCGGCGTCGTTCTCGACTACGTGATCATCTTCACTTCGAACACGGGCTTCACCTTCGATTCACTGACGACCTACCTGATCACCGGCATGGTGAACATCAGCGGCGGACCGGTCGATTTCCAGGCCGGCACCGTGATCAAGTATGATGTCGGTGCGAACAGCCCGAGCCTGAATCTGCTGAGCGGCATCATGCTCAACTGGCAGGGCACGCCCTACCGGCCGGTGGTCCTCACCGCCCGGCACGATCACTCCGTGGGCCAACCCCTCTCGGTCCCCGCGGGCACGTTGAGCGGCTATTACGCCACGACCGCGCTGAAGCTGGACAACCTGGGCGTGGTCACCCTCTCCAACCTGTCCGTCCGCCACGCCAGCAGCGGCATCGAGGCGACCGGTTCGACCCGCCCGACCCTCCGGCACGCCCAGTTCGTGAACTGCATCACCGGCGTGAAGGTGGACTTCAACACGACCTTGGAGAACGTCCTTTTCCACAACGTGACCCGCGCCCTCTGGACCACTGGCATCTACGGGTCGACCGGTGAGTTCATCACCGTCGACGCGGCCCAACTCGTGAACTACACGACCAGTTCCACGACCCCGGGCCAACTGACCCTGAAGAACTCCATCTTGGCCAACGTGGTCAACCCGACCATCGGGGTCACCCCGCCGACCACCTTCAACGCCGGCTCCCTGCCGATCTTCGCGACCGCCGGCGCCGGCGCGCACTATCTGGACGTGGACAAAGCCTGGGTGCAGGCCGCGAGTGTCACCGGCACGATCGCCGCGCCGCTGAATTCGGAACTCGTCGGCATGACCGTGCGCCCGCCCGGCGTGCTGCCTGCCTCGGTGGTTTCCGATCTCACCTTGCGGGCCCTTCCGATCGCCGAAGGCACGGACCCCGCGAAATGGCGCTGGGGCTACCACTACTGGCCGGTCCACTACCTCGCGCCCGGAACGACCGTCACCGGGGCCACCGTCACCCTCACCAACGGCGTGGTGGTCGCCGGGACCGAAGGCACCGCCTTCATGCTCAATTCCGGCGGAAAGTTCGTCTCGACCGGCCGGCCCGACGCGATGGACCGCCTGGTCTACGCCTCCACCGTGCAGGAGCAGCCCAGCGCGGTCGTCCCCAACCTCACGGCGCGCCGGTTCCTCGATGTGGCCACCGGCACTCCGGCCGTGCGGCCCGAGGTGCGCCTGCGCTTCACCGCCATGGACCATCCCGCCGACGCCGCGAGCCGCCGCGCGCTGCTGAACGTGGACAACCGCTTTGTGGGCGTGACCGATATCCGCGACAGCCAGTTCCGCGGGGTGAAGTTCTCCCTCGCCCCCGCCGCCAGCCCCAGCCCGGCGCAGACCGTCACCTTCGTGAACAACCTGTGGCAGACGTGCGACGTGACCGTCTATCGCTTCTATGACGCCAACCTCCCCGCCGTGCTGCGGAACAATCTCTTCAACGGCGGAAGCCTGTCGTTGCAATACACCAGCTTCGGCAGCAACCCATCCTGGACCGTGCGGGACAACCTTTTCGATGCGACCACCCTCGGGACGAGCATCCCCGGGGCGTCCTTGGTGGGTGGCTGGAACGGCTACAGCGCCGCCACCGCGCTCTTCGGCGGCAGCGGCAACGTGTTGAACCTGGTGATCGGCGGCTACTTGGCCGGCCCGCTCGGCGGCTTCTACTATCCCATCACCGGCACTACCGGACTGAACACGTTGCGCAACGTCGGCAGCCAAGCCGCCGACCTTGCCGGCCTCTACCACCACACCACCCGGGTGGACCAGATGAAGGACTCCACGGACAACCTCACCAAAGTGGACATCGGCTTCCACTACGTGGCCACCACCGGCTCCGGCAGCACCACACCCGTGGACACCGACGCCGACACCCTGCCCGACTACCTGGAAGACACCAACGGCAGCGGCGCGCAGAACGGCACAGAGACCGCTTGGCAGAACGCCGACTCCGACGCCGACGGTGCGCTTGACAACGAGGAGATCGCCGGCGGCACCGATCCTCTGAGCAAGGCCAGTTGGATCCCCAAACGTCTGGCCTATTGGTCGTTTGATGGCACGGGCACGACCCCGGCCTTCAGCAAGTTGGGCGACCGCGGGCAGGCGCCCGTGGTCGATCTCAACGGCGACAGCGCGACCGGAGTGAACACGGTGGGTGGTTTCGCTGGTTATGGCGTGCGAGTGACCGGCTCGCCGAAGACCGGCGCGCTGAGGTATGCGCTCAAGGACAGCAACGGCCGGCCCAATCTCCGCTTGGATCAAGGCGGCGTCCGCTTCTGGTTCAAGCCCGATTGGGCTGCCCCGACCACCGGTGGCAGCCATCCCTTGGAAGCCACGCCCCGGCTTCTGGAGGTCGGGCAGTTCAACTCCACATCGTTGGGGCATTGGAGTTGGCAGCTCAGCAAGCAAGCGGGTGACGGGATCCACCCGACGACCGGCTTGGTCCTGTTCATGCGGCAATACAGCTACGGCGTGAACTACAACTACCTCAACTTGGACCTGCCGATCAACCTCCAACCGACCCTGCCCGGGAATGACGACTATGGTAACTGGACGGCGGCCAACTGGCACGAGATGGCCTTGGCGTATTCCGATGCGAACGGCCCATCATTAGGTACGGTGGCCGCCATCAATGGGACAGGTGTTCGCTGGCACAACGGAAACTACGGTTGCCCGTTGATTACCGACCCCTGCTACATATATGGGGGGCTGCCTATCACCGTCGCGGACCTCCCGACAGCCACCGATTTTGCGTTGGGATCTGACCGCACAGGCACCGCCGCCCCGGCCCAAGGCACCTTCGACAGCGTGGAGACGGTCAACTGGCCGCTCGGCGAGGTGGACAGCTACACTCGCCAACAACTCACCGCACAGGTCACGCCGGCCGGGCAGCTCGAGTTCACCAGGCCCTTTGAAGGCGCGTCGCTCACGGTCGGTTCGGTCAAGTCGCTCCCTTGGCATCTCAGGCTCTCTCGCCGTGAACTCGCGCCCACGCCCACCACCACTTGGACGATGGTGCGCGACGAGACCAGCCCCGGCACACCGGGCATCCAGAGCCCGAAATTCACGGACCCCGCGGTCCAACCGGGCAACACCTATGAATTCAAAACCGAATTGCTCGCCAATGGTGGGATTTGGAGGAACCGCCAGTTCGTGGCCGGGAGCGGGATGCCGCCGCAGCAATACCGCGGCAACGTGATCCTACTGGTGGATAGCACTCTTGCTTCTGGCCTCACCACGGAGCTGGCCAACCTGAAATCTGCTTTGGTGGGTGACGGTTGGACGGTTGCAGATTGGATCACCGCGCCTCGACACAATGACTCAAACTGGAGCGCCAACGCCGCTAACCGCGACAGCGTGACCAATTGGATCTGGAACCACCGGGTCCTCAATGTGCCTAACGCCGTATTCATTCTCGGGCACGTTACAATCCCCTACAGCGGTACAATGGCGCATGATGGCCACACCTTGAGTAAGGGCGACCATCGCGGCGCTTGGACGTGCGACGCCTTCTATGGCTGCTTGGATAAATCATTGTGGACGGATGTGCAGAACCTGAATTCAGAGACTGATTTCGCGGTTAGTGCCGACGGAAAGTTTGACCAGAACTTCCTGCCGGGCGTGCCCGACTACGCCGTCGGTCGGGTAGATTTTGCCGGCATGCCCGCGTTCGCTCCCTTGACCGAGACGGACATGATCAGGCGATACCTCGCCAAAGACCTCAAGTATCGCGCCAACGGTGTACCCACGTTTGGCCGCGTGTCGGCCTACGTCGGTAGCGGGGAGATGGGCCGAGGAGCCAACAGCGCGCAGAGCTTAGCGGGCGCGGCCTTTGGCATCGAACCGGGGCGGGTTTTTCACGGCTACAACCTGCGTCAGAAGGTGCCGGTCGATCTGGGCGTCCACTATCGCTTTGGCGACGACGACGAGGTCAATGACGGCTTTGGTGACGGGATGGGGGGTATCTTCTACTCGACGAGTTTTGCCAACGCTGCTGCGGAAGTCCCCGTCACCTTCCGCAATGTCTGGTTCTCCTACGCCTGCGATTGGGCGAGAATCAGCCCAATAAATACAGCCAACACTCTTTTTCAATTTCCAAACAATTTCCTCCGCGCTTCACTGGGATGGCCCAACTACGGGCTGGCGACGGTCGGTGGCCAATACTGGGATTTCTCGCCCTTGGGCGCGGGCGCGCCGTTGGCCGAGACGATGACCCGCGGTTGGCAAAGCCAGTCCTTCATCCCGGCCTTCCAAAGCATCCTCGGCGACCCCACTTTGCGCCTCTTCCGGGTCACCCCGCCACAGAATTTGCGAAAGAGCGTAAATGGTTTGACCGTGTCATTGTTTTGGGATCCAGCCATTGAGCCAGGCACCTATTACTATGTCTATCGTACCTCCAACGCCAACGGATTGGACGGCTTCGTGCAGGTGACTGCCACGAAATTGTCCGGGACCAGCTTCACAGAAACACTCACCTCTGGCAGTTATACCTACCAGATTCGGGCCACCAAGCTGCAGACCAGCGGTTCCGGCTCCTTCTGGAATCTCAGCCAAGGAAGCTTCATCACGGCCACAGTCCCATGAAAATTTCTATTTTCTCTGCACTTAGAACACTGATTCATTTCGCCGTCGTGACAGTGTTCTGTCGCGAATCTATCGCGGCACCTTTCCAAAACTTAGGTTTCGATGGACCATTGGAAGGTGGGTTTATGATTCCGGGTTGGACTCCATCGCCAAATAATGGAGCTAGTCGTAACCTGAGCCAAAGCTTCGGCAACGGGATGAGTATTTTGGACGTGAACTTCCGGGACACGCACTTCGGCCTGGACGCGCCCGCACCCGTGATTGGAAACTTTGCCCTTGGCGTATGGCCGTCCACCGGTGGCCGTCCGGATACACTCACCCAGACCGGCGATATCCCCGCCGCCGCCCAATCGCTCCAATTCCTCTACCAGGGCGACAATCTCCGCGTGTTCGTTGGCGGCTCCTTGGAACCGGTGAACTTCATCGGCACCCGCCCCACCGACAACCCAGCCGCGCCTACTGCGCCCTATTTCGCCGTGGATGTCAGCCCGTTCGCCGGCAAGACCGCCGAGTTGCGCTTCGAGTTCCGCAGCTCCGGTTACGACGATTTCTCCGGCGCTCCCTACATCATCGGCACACCCTTGGCCAAAAGCCATGTGCTGGACGACCTGAAGTTCAGCGCGCTGCCCGCCAGCGTGCCGGAGCCGGGCACCTACGCCCTGTTCGCCCTCGGCTTCGCCGCCCTCGCCGTCCATCTCCGCCGCCAACACCGGTGACCCCCGACCCCGTAGCCGCCGACATGAGGAGGCGGAGCCCGCCCGAGGCAGGGCAGAGCTGCCGCTCCGCCGTGATCTCGCCGGCCGCCAGCGTAGCGCCGCGGGCGGCCCGAACCGCCAGGCCGCCGGAACCTCGCCACGGTCCTCTCTGCCGGAGTTTCGGCGGCGCAGCAGCGCCGCCCTACCGGGAAGGTTCCGGCGGGCCTTCGGTCCTCCCGCTCCCGGCGAGAGGTAAGCGACGTCGCGGGCTCCGCGCCTCCGCGAGCTCCGCGGCTCCGTCGCCGGCGGTCAGTTCAGAGCGACGCCGCGACGGGCGTAGGTCGGCTCGTCGAGGTTTTCCCCGTTGCGCTTCACCGGCTCGGTCTGGGCGAAGCGGCTGACCGAGACGACCTCGAAATTGAAGAGCGTCTGCGTCGTCTTCTTGCGCTGGTGCTTGTTCTTGATCTGGCGGTGGACGAGGTCGCGCTTCTGCGAGTCGGTCAGGTCCGGCGCGGGCGGGATGAACTTGGATCCGCTCCGGTTCGTCGGGAGGTCGTCGCCGGCGATCGATTCAAAGCGCATCGGCGGCTCGTCCGATGGCGCCGATGCTTCGTTTGCCGGGTGGGTCTTCGTCTGCGCGGGCATCGCGGTCTGCGGCGCCGCGAGCGGTGATGCACCTCCGCGGGTGGCGATGACCGTGACCACGATGCGTCCTTCGAGCGCGGGGTCGACCGCGGATCCGGTGACGACTTGCGCATGCTCGCACAGGCGCTGGAACTGGTCCTGCACCTCCTGGAGCTCGTCGAAGCGCAGGTCGTTGCCACCGGCGATCGCGAGCAGCGCCGCATCGGCGTCCACGAGCATCTGCTCCGCCTGGAGGAAGGGATGCGTCCGCAGTTTTTCGACCGCTTCCCGGGCGCGGGCCGGGCCGCGGGTCTCGACCGCCGCGAACACGCTCTCGGCATGCCGTCCGCGGAGCAGTCGTTCCAGGTCGGCGAACCCGAGAGGGTTCATCGATGGCCGGTGCAGCAACCGCCAGAGGCTCTCGACGCTCTGCGCGACCATCACGTTCGCCGCGTCGAAGACCTCGGTGACGAGCGTCCGCTCGTCGAGCATCGCGGCGACACCTTGGTTCGGCACACAGATCACGGCGTCGGACGCGGCGCGCAAGGCTTGCAGGCCCTCGGAAGCGTTGGAATGGCGCAGAGGTCCCTCGTAACGGAACGGCAGCACCGCGATGCCGAGCACGAGCGATCCCGCCTCGCGTGCGACGCGGGCGACGACCGCCGCCGCGCCGCCTCCGATGCCGCCCCCGATGCCGGCGACGATGCAGACCAGGCGGACCCCTTCGACGACCTTCCTCAACCGTGCGATGTCCTGCTCGGCGGACTGCGCGCCGCGGGCGAGGTCGTTGCCGCAGCCTTCGCCGCGGGTCAGGCGCGCGCCGATGGCGGTGTTCTCTGTGCGCTGCAGCCGTCCGAGGGCGGTCGAATCGGTGTCCACCGCGGCGAACCGCGCGCCGTCGAGGCCGGCCGCGGCGAGCAGCTCGGCGATCGCGCCGCCGGCCCGGCCGACGCCGACCACGAGGAAGCCTGTCCTCGGCGCGGGCGCGGGCGCGGGCGCGGTTTCGGCGGAGATGTCAGTACCGGTCGGGTTGTCCATGGCGGGATCGGTGTCCGGGGTTCAGCGGCGGAAAAGATTCTGAAAGGTCGATTTCAGGTCGAAGCGGCTGCGGTTGCGGCTCTGGAGGCGCATCGCGCCGTAGCGGACGAGCCCGATGGCGACCGCGAACTCAGGGTTGGCGAGCACGTCGGCCGGGCCGGAGACGTTGTGGGTGTGGGCGCGGCCGACCGGCATCTCGAAGACGCGTTCGACCAAGGTCTCGATGCCCCGTGCCCGCGCGCCGCCTCCGCAGAGGACCACCCCGGCGCGGGCAAGCCCGAAGGCGTCGGACTTCGCGAGGTCGCGGGCCACGAGGTCGAGCGTCTCCTCGATCCGCAGCGACATGATCCGGTGGAGGTTCTCGATGCTGAGGGTCCGGGGCGTCAGGCCGGTCTCACCGGGGATGGTGTGCGTCGCGCCTCTCAGCGCCGGGTCATACACCGCGCAGCCCTGCTCGATCTTCAGGCGCTCCGCTTGGTCGATGGGTATGCGCAGGCCGCAGGCGAGGTCGTTGGAGACGTGGTCGCCGCCCACGGCGAGGACGCCGGAATGGCGCAGCACCCCGCCGTGGAAGAAGGCGTACTCGGTCGTGCCGGCACCGAGGTCGAGCAGCACGACGCCCTGCTGTTTCTGCTCGGGGGTGAGCACGGCGAGCGCGGAGGCGAGACCGTTGAAGACGGGTTTCACCACCGCGACCTGCATCCCCTGCACGACGCGTCGGGCCGTCTCGATGCGCGAGGTGCGACCCTGGATCACGTGGACGCTCGCCTCGAGCACGCCGCCGACCAGGCCCACCGGGTTCTCGATGCCGGTCCGGTCGTCGACCTTGTAGTCCTGCCGGACGCTGTCGATCACCTCGTGCTCGGCGGGGCAGTTGAACTGTTTGGCGTTGCCGACCGCGTCCACGACGTCCTCCGGCGAGATGGTGCGGTCGAACGAGGCGATGGGATGCACGCCGCGGCTATCGAGGCACCGGATATGGTTGCCGGTGATGCCGAGGTAGACCTCCTGGATCTCGACGTTGGCCTGCTGCTCGGCCTCGGCGAGGGCGGTGCGGACGTCCTCGGCCGCCTTGGTCGTGTCGGTGATCTCGCCCTTGCGGACGCCGCGCGAGGTGCACTGGCCGATGCCGAGGATGGTCAGCTCGCCTTTCGCTCCGGCTTCGCCGACGGCGACGCAGATCTTGTGGGTACCGATCTCTAGACCGACGATGACTTGGCCGGGATCAAACATGGCGGCGGGAGGGTCTGCGCTTGGGGGGCGCGGGTTTCAGGGAAGGGGATGCGGCCGGGGCCGCGGCGGCCTCGAGCCAGCGGAGCGGCGGATTGCCGCGGACGCTGAGGTCGAGCGTGCCGATGGAGAACTGCGCCTCGGGCCGCGTCTTCCTGGCCTCCAACGTGAGCTCGGCGGCGCGGTCGTGGACGGCGCGCCATTCGCGGAGCTGCCGGTCCAGGTCGTCCGGCGTGAGCGTCACCTGGGATCCCTGGGGCGTGAGCGCGGTCAGCACGCCCTGCTGGGAGACGTCCACCGAGACGACCTCGGTGACCGCGGCGACGGGCGAGGCGTCGAAGCCCGTCAAGAAGGTGAGCGCCGCGAGGACCAGCGGGTTGGTGACCGCTTGGCCGGCGGAGAAGCCCGGTGCCTTCATCCCGGTCAACGTCGGCAATGCAGCCTCGCCGGCGATGATCCCCTCCGGTGCGCGGCCGTCATCGAACGGCAGCAGCACGTGCCCGGAATCGTCCAGCAGGTAGCACGCCTGCATGCCGCCCATCGGCGGCAGCAGGACGCGGGCGACGGGCACGCGTTCGCGGACCGAGATGCGCAGCGTGTCGGGATACTCGAGCGCCACGGTCGCGGCCTCGATGCGCGGATGCCGGAGCAGCCGTTGCCGCATCGCGAAGACGTCGATGGTCATGACGTTCCGGCCCGGTTGGACACCGGCGAGACGGCTGATCTCGTCCTCGGTCAGCACGCCGTCCCGGGTCACGTCGATCTTCCGCAGCGCGAGCGATCGGACCTGGTAGAGCCAGTGCTCCTTGGCGAGGCGCAGCGCGAAGCCGCTGCCGACGACGAGGCCGACCGTCAACAGCACGAAGACCAACCGCTTCGACCACCCACGTCCGCGACGGCGTCCGACCGGGGTGTCCCCGGTCTCGGCGAAGAGCGTGGCCCCGGTGTCGCGGCGCCGGTTGCGTGTCGAGCGTCTGAAGAGGTCGGCCATGGCGGGGTCAGTCGGTGCGTCCGGACCGGAGCGCGAGGTCCACCATCCGTTGGCAGAGCTCGGCGAAACCGATCCCCGCGGCGGCGGCGGCCTTCGGCAACAGGCTGGTCTCGGTCATGCCGGGAAGCGTGTTCACCTCGAGCACGACCGGTGAACCGTCGGCGCGGACCATCACGTCGACGCGGCCGTAGTCGCGTCCGCCGATCGAACGGAAGGCCCCGAGCGCGGCCTCCTGGATGCGCGCGGTCGTCGCCGCATCGAACGGCGCGGGGCAGAGATACTCGGTGCGGCCGGCGGTGTACTTGTTCGCGTAGTCGTAGGCGCCGTGCTTCGGCCGGACCTCGACCACCGGAAACGCCTGGCCGTCGAGGATCCCCACGGTGGTCTCGCGCCCGACGATCCGTTTCTCCATCACGACCTCGCCGCCGAACCGCAGCGACTCGGCGAGCGCGCGAGGGAAATCCGCGGTCGCGTCGACGAACTGCAGTCCCACGCTGCTGCCTTGGCGCGTCGGCTTGAGCACGACCGGCGGCTGCCAGCCCTCGGGCCACTCGGCGACGGAGTTGAACACGGCGAAATCCGCGGTGGGCACGCCGGCGGCGATGCAGCGGCGCTTGGTCACGACCTTGTCGAAGGCGAACAGGCTCGCGGCCACACCGCACCCGGTGTAAGGCACGCCCAGCTGCTCCAACTCGGCCTGCACGGTGCCGTCCTCGCCGTAGGTCCCGTGCAGCGCCAGCACGGCGACATCGGTGCCGGCCGGCAACCGTAGCGCGCCGGGCAACGGGTCCACCTCGTGGACCGTGTGGCCGAGCGACCGCAGCGCCTTCGCCATCGCGGCGCCGGAGCGGAGCGAGACCTCGCGTTCGGCCGAAGGGCCGCCGAGCAGCACGGCGATGGTGAGTGGGTGCGCCATGGTCAATCCTCTCCGACGATCTCCACCTCGGTCTCCAGCTCGACGCCGCGGGCTTCGCGTGCGCGGGCGCGGACGAGGTCGATGAGGTCGAGCACGTCGCGTGCGGTGGCACCGCCGAGGTTCACGAAGAAATTCGCGTGGACGTCGCTGACCATCGCCGCGCCGACGCGCGTGCCCTTCAGGCCGAGCTCGTCGATGAGCTTGCCCGCGGGGAGCGTCGGCGACGGGTTCTTGAAGGTGCAGCCGGCGCTCGGCTGGGCCGGTTGGGAATCCCACCGTTTGCGGCTGTAGGCGTCCATCGTCGCCTTCACCGCCTCGGCGTCCGCCGGCGCGGCGCGGAGCAGCGCGCCGATGGCGATGGCCTCCTTGAGCAGGGGGCAGGAGCGGTAGGTGACCGGCACCTCGGCGGCCGGGACGTCGTGGACCTCGCCGTCGCGCGTGGCGTAGCGCAGGCGTTCGACGACATCGAAGGTCCACGCCTGCATCGCGCCGGCGTTCATGCGGAGCGCGCCGCCGAGCGAGCCCGGGATGCCTTCCAAGAACTCCAGCCCGCCGAGCCCCGCGCGGCGGGCCTCGGTGGCGATGAGCTTCAGCTTGGCGCCGGCGCCGGCCCGGATGTGCCCGTCCTGGACCTCCACCGCGGCGAAGGCGGTGTGCGCGAGCGAGACCACGACACCGCGGATGCCGCCGTCGCGGACGAGCAGGTTCGAACCGCGGCCGAGCACGAAGAGCGGCACGCCGGTCTGCGCGCAGATCTCCAGGATGGTGCGGAGCGCGTGCTCGGAATCCGGTTCGACGAAGATGTCGGCCGGGCCGCCGACGCGCAGCGTGGTGCGGCGCGCGAGCGGTTCCGAGCGCCGGAGAAGCGCCTCCAACGGGAGCGCGCCCTGGAGGTCCTCGTACGCGTCGATCACCCGGATCGCCAGTTCGGCGGACGATTCGGAGGTGCCGGTCGGCATGAACGGCGCGAGGGTGAGCTTGTTCATGCGACCGCCTCCTTGGGCGAGCGCATCCGGGGCTTCAGCGGCATCGGCCGCGAAGGGACGGGCGAGTGGAACTGGGAGGTGAGCGCCAGGATCCGTCCGGCGATCAAGGACGCCGCGTCCGGCGCGTGCAGACGGGTCGCGGCGGCGGCCATCGCCTCGCGGCGCGCGGTGTCGGCGAGGAGGGCGCAGACCGCTCCGGTCAGCTGTTCCGGCGTCGTGCGGCCTTGGACCAACGTCTCGGCGGCGCCCGTGGAGGTGAAGGCGGCGGCGTTGTGCGATTGGTGGTCGTCGACCGCGGCGGGGTAGGGGACGAGCAACGACGGCACGCCCATCGCCGCCAGTTCCGCCAGCGAAGAAGCGCCGCTCCGGCTGATCGCGAGGGTCGCCGCGCCGAGGAGGAGCTCCATCTCGGAGAAGAACGGCCGGACGCGTGCGCGGCGCCCGAGCGGAGCGTAGGCGGCCTTCACGGCGTCGAGGCCGGCGGATCCGGTGAGGTGGAAGAACTGGAGCTCCGGGACCGCGGCCGCAAGGCCGGGCAAGGCCGCGGTGACGAGCCGGTTCACGCCTTCGGCGCCTTGGCTGCCGCCCATCACGAGCAGCACCGGCTTGTCCGGATCGAGCCCGAGCGCCGAGCGTGCGCCGGCGGGGTCCATCGTCGCGAACTGCGGCCGGACCGGCGTGCCCGACACGGTGACACGCGGGTTCCAGAGACGATCGGCGGTCTCGGGGAAGCCGACGAAGCATTCGTCCACGACGTGCGCGAGCCAGCGGTTGGCCCGGCCCGGGAGGGTGTTCGATTCGTGCAGGAAGGTGACCGCGCCGGCCCGGCTCCCGGCGAGCACCGGCGGAGCGCTGGTGAAACCGCCCATCGCGAGCACCGCGTGCGGCGGCGCTTCGCGGAACGCGCGCCGGGCGGCGAGGAAGGATCGGACGCCGGCGGCGGCGAAGGCGGGCAGGTTGCCGCCGGCGAGGCCGATCGCCGGGAGGGTGACGATCTCGAACTCGTCCGCGAGGCACCGGACCGCCTGTTGGTCGACGTCTTTCGGGGAGACGAGGAGGCTCACGTCGCAGCCGCGCGCGACGAGCTCTTGGCCGACCGCCAGGCCGGGGAACAGATGGCCGCCGGTGCCGCCGCACGCGATGGCGACACGGAACGATGGCCGGGGGGTGTTCATCCGGGCATATCGGTGTCGACGGTCCCGAACGGATCGCCGGAGACGCGGGTCCGCGACCCGGTCGTGATGCCTTGGCGGGCCACGCTCACGAGCAGCCCGGTGAGGCCCAGCATCAGCACCACACCGGTGCCGCCGCGGCTGACGAACGGCAGCGGCATGCCCTTGTTCGGGAGCAGCGCGGTCACGACGCAGAGGTTGATGGCGGCCTGGGCGGCGATGAGGAACGTGATGCCGCCGGCGAGCAACATGCCGAAGGTGTCCGGCGCGGAATGGGTGACGCTCGCGCCGCAGACGAGGATCACCACGAACACGCCGACGACGCCGAGCGTGAACGGCAGGCCGAGCTCCTCGCCGATCACCGGGAAGATGAAATCCGTGTGCTGTTCCGGGATGTTGAACTTGTGGGCGCCGCGGCCGAGCCCGGTGCCGGAGACGCCGCCCGCGCCGAGCGCGTAGAGCGATTCGTTGACCTGGAGGTTCCCGTCCCGGTCGGCATCCTTCCTGTCCACCGGCCTCGACATGGAATCGAGCCACGTGGTGACGCGCTTCTTCGCGTAGGGGCTCTGCGAGACGAGCAAGGCGAAGCCGACCGCGCAGACCGCGGCCGGGATGACCACGTGCTGCCAGCGGACACCGGCGACGAGCATGAGGAGGAAGGTGACGACGCCGAGCAGCGCCGCGGTGCCCTTGTCGGGCTCGACGATGATCAGCGCGACCGGCACGGCAGCGATGGCGGCCATGCCCAGCACGCCGGAGAGAAAGCTGCCCATCCGGTGCTGGAAGCGCGCCCCGAACCAGGCGAGGGCGACGACCAGCCCGAGTTTCGCGAACTCCGACGGCTGCGTGTGGAACAGCCAGCGCTGGGCGCCGTTCATGTTCTTGCCGAGCGGGGAAAGCGTGAGGGCAAGCAGCAGCACGGTGACGCCGTAGACCGGCCAGGCGAACCGTTCGAGCAGATGGTAATCGATGCGCGCCGCCAGCGCGAGGACCACGAACCCGATGACGCATGCGATGGCCTGCGTCTGCACCCAGCTGTGCATCAGATGGTCGCTCTGCTTGAGCATCGTCGCGCTCGCCAGCATCGCCACGCTCAGGGCGACGAGCGCGCCGACGGCAAGGAGCAAGGTGGTGATGGTCCGGTTCATGGCGAGAGAGGGGCGGAGGCAAGGATGGCCGCGCATCGCCTTCCATCGGCGATGCGCGGTGCTTCCCGTCCGATCAGCGGGGCGGCTGGGCCGGGCTCGCGGTCGGGATCGCCGGCGCGGCGGCCGGGGCCGGTTCGGCCGCGGGCGCCGCGGCCTTCGCCGGGACCTTCAGCTTCTGGCCGACCTTGATGTCGTTTCCTTTGAGGCCGTTCGCGGCGCGGACGGCTTTGACCGAGGTGCCGAACTTCTTGGCGATCTTGGTGATGCTGTCGCCGCCTTTCACCGTGTACGAGACCGTCTCGCCGGTCGCGCTCGACGCTGTATCGTCGGCGGCACCGGCGTGCTCGGTCTTGGCGCTGTGCGCCGGGGCCGGGGCCGGAGCGGCGGCACCCGCGGGGATCTGGATGACCTGGCCGACCTTGAGCTTGCCGAGGTCGACGTTCGCGTTGGCCTCTTTGAGCGCCTTCAGGGAGACGCCGTTCTTCTTCGCGACGTTGTAGGCGATATCGCCCTTCTGGATCTTGTACTCACCGGCGGCGGCCGCGGACCCAGCGTTGGCCGGCGCGTTCGCCACGGCCGGCGCCGGGGGCTCGACGACGGGCGGGTTGGTGGCGACGGCGCCGAGCACGGCGGGAGGCGCGGAGGTGGAGGCCCCGAGGCCGCCCGGGAGCGCGGCGATGGCGCCGGCGTCGAGCGACGGTAGGTTGGTGTCGCCGGTGATCGGCGACGGGTTGGACAGCGAGTCGGTGAGCGGTTTGGCCTCGTCCTTCTTCACCTCTTTGCTGCAGCCGAGGATCAGGAAGCCGCCGAGGACGAAGACGTGGAGGCCGACGATCAAAGCCGCGATCTGCAGGGACGAACGGCTTTTGGCCTGCTGCTCCAGCAGCGAGCCTTGGGGTGCGAGTGGGTTGGGAGTGCTCATGGTGTTGCGATGCCGGGACGCGGCTGGTTTCGAGGAATGTTTGGGAACGGGATGACGTCGCGACGGCCCCTCAAGCCGCCACCACGCCAAATCGGGGCCACGCGGAGCGGGCAGGAAATGCGGCCTTCTCCATCCGAGAAGACCACAGCCCCGTCGCCGAGGCACGGCGCAGGGCCATGACCAAGGCGGACCGGGGCTGGAACACTGTAGGATTCGCACTGACCACCAACGCCGGAACGGCCGGATGACGGACGGCGACCCTCGCCATCCACGCGGACGATTAAAGCGCCGCTTGCCACCGGTGCAAGGGGCGAAACGGACGACCCGCCGCGCGCTCCGCGCCGGTCGGCGCCGGCGCGCCTGCCTGTGTGGCGCGCGACGTTCCTAGAGATGGAGGCGACGGGATGCATCAGCGGATCTTCATGGTGCTGAGCGCGACCACCGCGCAGAGGATCCCGGCGATGTAGAAACGCGTCACGATCTTCGATTCCGGCCAGCCTTTCTTGCGGAAATGGTGGTGCAGCGGGGACATCAGGAAGATGCGGCGGCCGACTCCGTGGCGGCGTTTGGTGAACTTGAACCAGCCCACCTGCAACATCACGCTCAGGGCCTCGGCGACGAACACGCCACCTGCGATGAAGAGCACGAAAGGCTGGTGGATGAGCACCGCCATGATCCCGAGCGCCCCGCCCAGCGCAAGCGACCCGGTGTCGCCCATGAAGACCTCCGCGGGATGGCAGTTGAACCACAAGAAACCGAGGCACGCGCCGAGCATCGCGGCGCACACGACCGTCAGCTCCGACGCGCCGGACACGTGCGGCACGAGCAGGTACTTCGCGAAGACCACGTTGCCGGCGATGTAGGTCATCACCAGGAAGACGAGCGAGCAGACCAGCGTGAGCCCGATGGCGAGGCCGTCCATGCCGTCGCTCAGGTTCACCGAATTGCTCGCGCCGACGATGGTGCAGACGGCGAGCAGCACGCCGATGATCGGCACGCCGACGAGCACCGGCGCCTTGAGGAAGGGGACCTGGACCTCGTCGATCAGCGCGCTCGTGGACGGCAGCTTCCAAAGATAGATGGCGATCACCGTGGCGAGGGTGAACTGCGTGTAGAGCTTCACGCGGGACTTCGCGCCGTCCGAGCTCTGCTTCGTGACCTTGAGCCAGTCGTCGTAGAAGCCGAGGCCGGCGAGCACGACCATCGAGAGCGCGGTCAGCAACACGAGGGGGTTCCACTGCGCCCAGAGCAGGACGGTCAGGTCGAGGACGAGGACGATGAGGATCCCGCCCATCGTCGGCGTCCCGCGCTTCGCGGTGTCCGCCGCCGCCGCGGTCGCGTCGACCCCGCCGTCCTTCACGTCCTTCGGACGGTAGTCCTGCCGGAACTTGAGCTCGCGCAGCCAGGCGATCATCCGGGGCCCGAGCCACATGGACAGCAGCAGCGCCGTCACGGCTGCGCCCGCGCTGCGGAAGGTGACGTACCGGAACACCGTCCAAGGCGCGTACGGCAGGAGTTCTGATAAGCGGTACAACATGGGTCAGGCCGCTTCCTTCCAGACGGGGCGCAGTTCCAATTGTCCCCGCAACGCCCCGACAATCCGCTCCAGGCGCGCCGAACGGGAGGCCTTCACCAGCACCGAATCGCCCGCCTGCAGGAAGTGCAGGACGGCCGGGGCCGCTGCTTCCACCGTGGCGAAGGAGGTCGCCCGGCCGGATCCGGCGGCGGCCGCGGTGACCGGCGCCATTTCGCCGATGGCGAACACCGCGTCGATCCCGAGCCTCGCCGCCGCCCGTCCGACCTCCGCGTGCGCGTCCTCGGTATGGCGGCCCAGTTCCGCCATGCCACCGAGCACCGCCACACGGCGGCCCGTGCACGGGAGGTCGGCGAGCGTCTGCAATGCGGCCAGCACCGAGTCGGCGTTCGCGTTGTAGGTGTCGTCGAGGATCCTCACCCCACCCGCGAGGAGGGTCGTGAGGCGTTGTCGCACCGGGGAAAGACCCGCCAGGCCGTCGCGGGCGTCGCTAGGCGACATACCCAGCTCAAAGGCGACCGCCAGTCCTAACTGCGCGTTGGGGACTGAATGACGGCCTGGCAAAGAGATCTCGTGCACGCCGCACCATTCGGGGCGCGGGGCGGTCACGTGGAACGTCGTACGTTCCCAAGTCATGGAGCGCACCTCGGCGCGCCAGTGGTCCTGTGCACCGTGTCCGACGGTCACGACCCGTGCCTGCGTCCGGGACGCGATCAGGCGATGGAAGGCGCAGGCTCCGTTGATCACGAGCACGCCGCCGTCCGCGGCGGAGGGCAGCAGCTCCGCGAGCGCGCCCTCCTCGGCGACGACGCCGGCGAGGTCGCCGAAATGCTCCAGATGCTCGCGGCCGATGCTGGTGATGACGCCGATCCGCGGCGCGATCATCCGCACCAGCGGCGCGAGCTCGCCCGGATGGTTCGTGCCCGCCTCGAGCACCGCGGCGCGGTGGCCGGCATCGAGGAGGAACAACGTGGCGGGCACACCCACGTCGTTGTTGAAGCTCGCCTCGCTCTTCAGCACCGGGGACCGCATCCCGAGCAGTGACGCGATGATCTCCTTGGTGGTCGTTTTCCCGTTGGATCCACCGACGCAGACCACCGGGATGTCGAACTGCCGCCGATACGCCGCCGCCATCCGGCCGTAGGCGGCCTTGGTGTCGTCGACGACGACCACCGCGAGCCCGGCGGGTACCTTCTCCAGCTGGTCCCTGGAGACCACCGCCGCGGTCGCGCCACGCGCGGCGACGTCCATCAAGAAATCGTGCGCGTCGAACCGGTCGCCCTTCAACGCGACGAACAGGTCGCCGGGGCGCACCGTGCGCGAATCGGTCACGACCCGCGTCACGGTCGTGCCGGGCGCGGCTCCGCGGAGCCCGCCATCGGCGGCGGTCGCGAAGAAGCTGAGCGGGAGGGCGTCCATGCTACCGCATCGTGAAGGAGGCGTTGACCACCGCGGTGACCGTCTTCTCGCGGCTGGTGATGTCGTTGTGGCCGTCCCAGCTGGAGTCGGTCGAATAGAGCGGCGTGATCTGGAAGACGCCCATCCGGGCGGACCTCAGCCCGCGGATCCTCCGTCCGCCCTGGCTCGAGATCTGCTCGGCACGCGCCCGCGCATCCTTGGTCGCCTCGGCGAGCATCTCCACCTTCGTCTCGCCCGCCTTGGTGTAGATGAACTCCGCCGCGGAGGGCGTGAGCATCACGCCCTGCTCCACGAGGTCCACCGAATCGCGGTCGATCTTGATCACGCGGGCCACGTCGGCGGAGCGGACCTCGACCTTTTGCTCCAGCTTGTAGCCGACGATCCGCTGCGTGGTGGTCTCCTCGTCGCCGGTCCGTTGCTTCTCCTGGCCGCTGACTTCGGCGATGGCGATCGGGGTGAAGGCGTGGTCGGTGACCCCGGCGGCGAGGAGGAAGGCGCCGAGCTTCTCGCGGTCCACCTTCAGCAGGCGCTGCGCTTCGAGCAGCGTCGGAGCGGTGACGGTGAAGGCCGCGCGCCAGACGATGAAATCGGCGGCGACGTTGCGGCGGGCCGAGCCGGTGACGGTGACGGAATCGGAGTCGGCGACCTTCAGCCAAGCGCGAGTGAACAGGCTCGCCGAGAGCACGAGGGCGACGGCCAAGAATAGACCGGCGACGAGGCCGAGCAGGTGCGGCCGGGAGCGTTCGGCGGGTTGGAGGTCGGTGGCGGGCATCGTGGATCGTCAGAGCATCGCGAGCAGGCAGAAGGCGCAGAGCAGGACCTTGGCGGCGAACTCCCAGTTCAGATGGTCGGTGAGGGTCATGATGGTGGGCGGGCTTGGTCCTGGAGGTCGTTCACTCGTCGTCGGTCGCGCCGCGGTGTCCGCAGGCCGCCAAGGCTGCCGAGGCGGTCCGGCGATCGTCGCACGGGAGCACCGAGCCGCCGATCTCCTGCGATCGGCGATGCCCCTTGCCGGCGATGACGACGATGTCGTCCGGCCCGGCGACGCGGACCGCGGAGCGGATGGCCCGGGTGCGGTCGGGCTCGAAGACGAAGCGGGATGCCGGAGCGGCGCTGGTCATCTGCGCGCTCAACGCGGAGACGGAGGCGAGCCGAGGATTGTCGGCGGTCACGAACACGCGGTCCGCCGCGGCCGCGGTCCGGCCGAGCTCGACGCGTCCGGCCGTCGAAAGTTCCGCCGGGGCACCGGTGACGAGGATCACCCGGCCGCGGGCCAGCGTCCGGGCGTCGGCCAGGACTTCGGCCAGTTCCGCGGCGCTTCGCGCCGCATCGACGAACACCGCGAAAGGTTGTCCGGCATGGACGGGCTCCATGAAACCCGGCGTGGTCCGGAGCCGGGCGATGCCGGCCAGGATCTGCGCCCGGGACAGGCCGGCGGCGCGGGCGTATCCGAGCGCGTCGCGCAGCGCGATGGCGTTGCCTCGGCCGGCGAGCGGCGCGAGCAGCGATCCGTCGTCCTGCGGCAATCGGAGCCCGCGCCACGTGAGGACGGTGCCGTCGGGCAACGGCTCTTGGGCGGTCCCGACGGAACGCTTGACCCAGACGACACCGGGCAGATTGACCGAAGTGGCCTCGGTCAGTTCGACGACCGCCGCGGTGCCGCCGGCCTTCACATGTTGGGCGAGCAGACCGTGCAGCTCCATCGCATCGAGGCCGGACACGGGGCGGGGCATGACGCGTCCGCCGCTCGTGCATCCGAGCTCGTCGAGTTGTGCGACCTCGTGGCCCGCGGCGCGGAGCAGTTGCGCGAGGATCGCGATGACGTTCGAGGCGTGGCGGCGCGTGCCGTCCCCGGGGGGGGGCGACGAGAGGATCCCGAAGAGCGCGAGCCGGCCGGCCGGCTGGCCGTGGAGCAGAGAGGCCGCTTCCGCATAGGCGGTCCGGACATCGGCCACCTCGACCCGTGGAAACCGGGGCGGCAGCGCGGTGGACGCTTCGCAGATGACCGCGGCCGCACCGCGTTCGGCCGCTGCGAAGGCCTGGTACGGGTTCCCTCGGAGCGCGTCCGGTAGCGCGAAGAACACCATCCCCGGGGTCACCTGCCGCGCGTCGGGCGTCATTCCTTCGAACGGACAGGCACCCGCGCCGCGCGTGGTGATGCGCGCGTTGGTCAGCTTGTCGGTGAGGGCGGCGAGGAGCATGGGTCAGGGATGGCCGGCGATCCGGGGACCCTTCTCCCCGGGAAAGGTGGACGCGGTGGTGTCGTTGGTGCGGGCCTTGGGCTGCAGGGCGAGGTAGCTCGCGAGTTCTTGGCCGATCCGCGAAAAGATCGGCGCGCAGGCCTTGCCGCCATAGTAGCCTTTGCCGGCTGTGGCCGGTTCGTCGGCAGTGATGATGACGCAGACTTCGGGGTCGTCCGACGGGAAGAATCCGACGAAGGATGCGTAGAAGTGCTTGGCAGAATACTGGTGCGTCTCGGGGTCGACCTTCTTGGTCGTCCCGGTCTTGCCGGCGACATCGAAGTCCGCGATCGCGGCCTGTTTCCCCGTGCCGTCCACGACGACCCGGCGCATCGCCTGGGTCATGAGCTTGGCGGTCTCGGACTTGATGACGCGGCGGACGACCTTGGGCTCGAACTGGCGGACGACCTGGCCGTCCGCTGTCTCCAGCCTGCGCACGAGCCTCGGCTGCATCAGCACGCCGTCGTTGGCGATCGCGGCGGCGGCCATCGCGGTCTGGAGCGGCGTGGCGAAGAGGCCGTAACCGAACGGGAGGCTGCTCGGTTTGTAGCCGTCCCATCCCGTGATCGTGCCGCCGAACTCGCCGCGGACGGCGACCTGCTTGGGCACGCCGTCGACGACGCGCCAGACCAGCGCTTCCTCGCCGCATTCGATCCCGGTGCGGGCTGTGAAGCCGAAGTCCCGGATGTATCCCAACATGGCGTTGGTCCCCATCTTCAGCCCGAGCTTCACGGCGCCGACGTTGCTCGAACGCGCGAAGGCGAATTCGGCGGTGACCGAGTGGAAGCGGTCGGACTGGTCGTCGCTGATCGTTCGGCGGATGCCGGGGACGGCCCAGCGGCCGCCTTCGCAGTCGATCATGTCATCGAGCCGGACGATCCCGAGGTCGAGCGCGGCGGAATAGGTGACGATCTTGAAGGTCGAGCCGGGCTCGGCCGGTTGCATGATCGCCCGGTTCTGAAGGGCTTCGAGGGAAGGTTTGCGGCGCGTGTTCGGGTTCCACGTCGGGCGGTTGGCCATCGCGAGGATCTCGCCGGTCCTCGGCCGGACGACGACCGCGGAAAGGCTCTTCGGGTGGAGCGTCTCCATGCCGAAATCGAGCGCCTCCTCGACGATGGCCTGGGCGTTGGCGTCGAGGCTCAGGATGATGTTCATCCCGTCGGTCGGCGCGATGTCGCGCTCGCGCAGCGGGACCAGCTCGCGTCCGCCGGCGCGCCGGATCTCCATCATGCCGTGCGAGCCCTGCAGCTCGCGGTCGAAGCGCTGCTCGATGCCGGTGGCGCCGAGCAGACGGGTCGGCATGCGTGAGCCTGCAGCGGGCTGCTCGGAGCTGTTGGTGGTGTAGCCGAGGACATGCGCGCCGCGGTGGTCGAGCGGATAGGAGCGCAGCTCGACGAGCTCCGGAAATAGGCCGGCGACGCGGCATTCGTTGGCGTTGCTGCGGACCAACGCGAGCTCGGCGATCACCGGTGCGAGCTTCTCGCGGAATCCCCTCGAAACGCGGCGGCGTCCCAAGAGGTCCCACCAAGGTGTCTGCCGTTTCGCCACGGCGGCGGCGTTCGTGAGACCGGTCCGGATACCGGCGAGCTCGCGTTCGCGCTGGAACCGGTTCGTCGAGAAGAACGTCTCCAGCGCGGTCCAGCGCTCCAACGGGAGGTTGGTGCTGACGCCGTTGTTGTGCCGGACCCGTTCGACCGTGCCGACCTTCCAGGTCGCGACCGAGCCGTTGGTGATCCGGTTGGTGACCATCTGCAGGTAGGTCGAAGGGATCAGGCGGGCAGCCACCTCGGCTTCGGGGATGCCGAGGTAGGGCGCCGCCAAGCGGGCGACCTCGGGGGCGAAGGCTCCGAGCTTCGCGGGGTCGGCGCGGACGGTGACGGCGAACTCCGACATCACGAGAGGGACGCTGTTCACGTCGAGCACCGAGCCCCGGTGGGCCGGCTTCATCACCCGGCGCAGCGTCGCGTCCGCGGAACGTTCGGCCGGGCTCGCGGGTTGGATCACCTGGACCTGGACCAACCGGCCGGCCAGGACGGCGAAGCCGGCGCAGTAGACGGCCACGATGACCCAGAGGCGTCGGGTGGGGTTGGGCGTGGTCATATCAGCGGATGGCGGCAGCCAAGGGCAGCCGCAAGCGGGCGTTGTCGGGACGCGGTGCGGGCGTCGTGGCGATGGCCGCGGGAGAGGACAGGGGCGGGAGGGTGACGAACAGGCGCTGGTTCGGGTTGACGTTCGTCAACCGCAGCCCGAGCTCGCCGATGCGCAGGCGGAGATGTGCCGGGGAGACGAGGCGGGCCTGTTGGATCCGCGCTTGCTGCAAGGCGGTCCTCAAAACTTGTGCGCGACGTTCCTGTTCGACGACCTGCTCGCCGAGCCGCTGGTGCTCGCGGCGTTGGAGCACGTAGCCGAGCGTCATGCCGGCGACGGCGACGACCGCGAACAGCACGAAGGCCAGGGTGTCCCAACGGAGGGCCTGGACGTCGCGTTTCTGGTTCTTGGCCATGGGTTCAGAGGCGGGCCATCGCCCGGAGTTGTGCGCTGCGCGCGCGCGGGTTCGCGGAAGTCTCGGCGTCCGTCGGCAAGATCGGGCGACGTGTGATCAGCGTGGCCCGCGGCGGGCGCGGTATCCGCAGGTGGGGGAGGTCGGGTTCGCCCGGGGGCAGGTCGTAGTCGCGCGCCTCGGAACGCATGAAATCTTTGACGATGCGGTCCTCGCCGGAATGGAAGGTGATCACGGCGAGCACGCCGCCCGGGGCGAGCATGCCGGTGACGCCGGCAAGGCCTTTGTGGAGCGCCTCGACCTCGCCGTTCACGGCGATGCGGACGGCCTGGAAGACCTTCGTCGCCGGATGCGCCTTGCGTCCGGCGCGCGGGCATGTGCGCTCCACGCACGCTGCCAGTTGCCCTGTCGTCTCGAAACGTCTCATCGCCCTCTCCCGTCCGATCGCTCTCACGATCCGCCGCGCATCCCGTTCGCCGTTCTCCCAGAAAAGCCGCCCCAGCTCTTCTTCGCCCCATCCGTTCACCACATCCGCTGCCGTGGCCCCGCGGTCCGAAGCCATCCGCATGTCGAGCGGACCGTCGTTCTGGAAACTGAATCCCCGCTCCGCCACATCGAGCTGGGGCGAGCTCACACCGAGGTCCAGCAAGGCCCCGGCGCAGCTCCCCGGCGCCACCCAGGACGCCGCCTCAGCGAAATTCATCTGTCTCAGCTCGGACCGTCCGGCGAACGGCGCCAACCGCTCAGTGGCCGCCCGGATCGCGGCCGGGTCCTGGTCGCACGCGGAGAGGAAACCCGTCGGTCCACTCGCCTCCATGATCGCCGCGCTGTGCCCAGCTCCACCGCAGGTGCCGTCGAAGTACCTCGCGCCGTCCCGTGGGCGCAGGACCGCCAGCACTTCCGCCAGCAACACCGGTGTATGGATGAAGACGTGGTTCACGCATGGCGCCTCGGTTCAATCCGGATCGACCACCAGCTTGTCCAAGCGACGGCCGCGCAGGCGGTTCCAGGCGTGGCCTTGGTCTTTCCGGGTCGTCCCGGCGGCCGGGGTCTCCCAGATGACCTTGGATTGTCTGCGCTCGACCAAGGCGATATCGTCATCGCGCAGGGTGTTGCGCAGCGGACGGACGTTCTGGAGCGAAAGCTCGCCTTGCACGAGCGGCCCGATCTCACGGCGACGGTTCCCTCCGAACAGCCATCCGAACCAGCTGCGTCTTGTCGCCCCGATCGATGCGGCGATCGGGGCTGCGGGGACCTTGTCCACCGGTGCTCCGAGGTCGCTTGTGTCCTTGGCGACCGGGCCGGCGAGAAGATCGGTCTTCGCGGTGAAGAGGCCGGTGTCCCGACCGTCCGGAGCCGCACCGAAACGCGGTAGCGAACCCCGTTTGGCCGGGCGATAGACCGGCTTGGTGCCCAAGCCCGCCATCCCGGTGCCGGTCGCGAAAAGATTCTTCCAGTTCATAGGTCAGCCCAAGCTCTCGTAGCCCTCGTCGGCGATGGCATCCTCGGCCTTCGAGCAGGCCTTGAAACTTTCCGGATCCCAGATCTCGAAATGGCCGCCGGCCCCGACAAAATGCGCCTCCTTGTCCAAGCCGACCTGCGTCGCCATCTTTGGCGGAAGGCAGAGGCGTCCGGCGGGATCCACTCCGAGCTCGAATGCGTTGTGGAAGATCTTCCGCTTGAGCGCGGCTGCTTGACGATTGCCCGGTCCCTTGGCCTCCAGCTTCTCCAGCATCTCCCCGAACTGCCGCATCGTGAACCCCATGATGAAGCCGAACTCGCGCACCGGCTTCATGTGGGGATGCGGCCAGAGCACCATCATGAACCGGGTATCGGGATTTTCAGGGCGCCAGGTGGCCGGGAACTGGACCCGTTTTTGGTTGTCCAGTTTATGGTCGAAATTCCAGCAGAACCAAGGCTCTCCCGACTTCGGCGACGGCATGCCACCGCCCGAAAGGGGCGGGACGTCCATGCTGTCGGGATTTTCGGGCATACTGGCGGGAAAAACTTTTTAAAACTGTCTGCACCTTTTTTCCCCAATGTCCCCCTAAGTCGCAACTACAAAGTGCTTCGGCTGGGTCTCATTCTATCCACATGTGGTCTCCGGGCCTTTCGGCACGGTTCTGCCGAGAACGGGATGGCTATTACATAAAGCCATTATGCGCAGATACTAACAATCAAATCGGCTGGAAGCCATGGGGGTGGACAACCTGTCGGTATCTTGACGGGGACTGGTTAGGGGTATTTAGGGGGGGCAACTGCCGGTCGTGGACCGGATCCGGCCCGGCCGGGGATTCGCGGTGTCGTCTTTCGCGGTTTCGAGTACGCTATCGGCACAGTGCTGACCGCCGACTTCGATTACGTCCTGCCTCCTGATCTGATCGCGCAACACCCTGCGCCGGAACGGGACGGCTCCCGTCTGCTGGTGGTGCACCGATCCGGAGCGTCGATCGAACACCGGCATTTTTCTGGCTTGGGTTCTTTTTTCCGACCCGGGGACGTGTTGGTGCTCAACGATTCCCGGGTCATCCCGGCACGGCTCCGCGGCTTCAAGCCCGAGACGCAAGGTGCGGTCGAAGTGCTTTTGTTGCATGAGCAGACACCGGCATGCTGGTGGGTGATGCTGAAGCCGGGAAAGAGGGTCAGGCCAGGGACCTGCATCCGCTTCCGTTCGCCGCTCGGCCCAGTGTCGACGCTCGAGGCCGAGGTCCTGGAGAAAAACAGTGAAGGCCACTGCTTGCTCCGTTTCGGTGGCGTCCCGGATGTCGCCGCGGCATTCGCTGATCTCGGTGAGATGCCCCTGCCACCCTACATCCTCCGTTCTGCTCCTGCCGTCGGCGTGGAAGACCGCACGCGCTACCAGACGGTTTTTGCCCAGAACGACGGCTCGGTGGCGGCCCCGACGGCGGGATTGCACTTCACGGACGCTGTGCTGACCGGTCTGCGCGCTTCCGGCGTCGAGACGCACTTTATCACGCTCCATGTGGGCCATGGCACGTTCGCGCCGGTGAAGGCGGACCGGGTGGAAGATCACCGGATGCATGAAGAGCGGTTCGACTTGCCCGCCAGCACGGCAGAAGCCGTCAACCGCGCCAAGGCCGAGGGCCGTCGGGTCATAGCCGTAGGGACGACCAGCGTGCGTGTCCTGGAGAGCGTCGCGCGGGCCACCGCGGGCGCCTTGGTGCCCGGGGCAGGCACGACCCGCATCTTCCTCCATCCACCGGCCCGGTTCGCGGTCGTCGACGGCTTGTTGACGAACTTCCACCTTCCGCAGAGCACGCTGCTGATGTTGGTGAGCGCGTTCGCCGCGCCCGGCGAGCCGCTTTGCGGTCGCGAGCGGATCCTCGCCGCTTATGCGGAGGCGGTCCGCGAGCGGTATCGGTTCTTCAGTTACGGCGACGCGATGCTGATCCTATGAGCACCGGGACCGGAGCCCCGTTTGTCCTCGTCAACATGGCGATGACCGCCGACGGCAAGATCGCCACCGCCAACCGTGCCGTGACGACGTTCGGCAGCGCGTCCGACCAAGAGCATCTGCACGCCCTCCGGGCCACGTGTGACGCCATCGTCTGCGGAGCGCGCACGGTCGAGGAGACGGATGCGACCCTGGGCAACGGCCCCGACCGGTATCGCCGCGCGCGTCTGCGTCGCGGGCTCTCGGGTTCTCCTCTGCGGGTCGTCGTCAGCGGAACCGGCTCGATCTCGCCGTCCGCCGCGATCTGGGGGGATCGTGCTTCCCCTGTGGTCGTGCTCACGGGGGCTCAGGTCGACCCGGCGAAGCTGGCCCGGCTGCGCGCGCTGGCGGACCATGTATGGTCATCGCCGGGCGACGAAGTGGACTTTGCCGCGGCCTTCGGCTGGCTCCGGTCGCGCTTCGGTGTCGGCCGGCTGGTCTGCGAAGGCGGCGGCGGCCTCAACGAGGCGCTCTTCCGCGCGGGTGTGGTGGACGAGGTCCATCTCACGCTCTGCCCGTTCGTGTTCGGTGGACGGTCGGCACCGACGATCGCCGAAGGCATCGGGTTCCCCCGGCTTGCGGATGCCGCGCGGTTCTCGCTGGTCTCGTCCAAACGGCGCGGTGACGAGATGTTCTTGGTCTATCGAGCGGCCCGGACGGCCGCTCGCCCCGGACTCACTTCTTGAGTCCGCGGAGATGCTCGTCGAACCAATCGGCGAAGATCACGATGTCCTTGTCGATGCCCGCCCAGCCGTGGTCCGCCCCCGGTTTGCGGATGAGCTTCACCGGGGCCTTCACCCCGACGTCCTCGCATCGCTTCAAGAAGATCTCCGCTTGGTGGATCGGCACGAGCTTGTCGGCGTCCCCGTGGATGATGAGCGTCGGCGGCATGTCCGGCCTGATGAAGTGGATCGGCGAGATCTCCTTGCCGAAGACGGCACGGCTTTCCGCCGTGTCGCTGCGGGCGCCGAACGCCGGCTTGAAGCTGGCCAGGATGCCGACGCCCACGGCGTCGTCTCCCGTGCTGCGCCAGTCCAGAAAATCGGTCGGCGGGAAGAAGCATGCCACCGCCTGCACCGCGCTCGATCCGCGATCGATCGGGTCCTGGGCGTCGGCTTTCCCGGGGCCTCCCTGCGTCCCCATCGTCAGCGAAAGATGGCCGCCGGCGCTTGCGCCGAAGATCCCGAAGTGGTCGGGCTTCACCCCGTGCTCCGCGGAATGCGCGCGGACGAACCGCACGGCGCGGTGGATATCGTCGGTGATCTCCGGGATCACGAACCGCGGTTGGGAACCGTGCACGACGCCGAAGACCGTGTAGCCGCGGTCGAGCACCGGGGCCAGCAAGCCGTTCTTGAGCGCGCCATCGAGCGCCTCGTGGCTGGAGAAGAACCCGCCCGACGCCATGTAGAGCACGCCGTAGCCGTTGGGCTTGGCCGGCTTGACGACATCGAGCGTGAGCGCCGTGCCGTGCTTGCGGCCGTAGATGACTTCGGTGCGGATGTAGGAAGGTTTGTCGTCGCCGTGGGCGGCGAGGCACGCGAACGCGAACGCGAGAAGGACCGGACGGAAGGGAATCATGCCCGGAAACTGGGCCGGACGAGGCATCGGTGGCAAGAGCGGCGACATCGTGGGCCGGGCCCGCCGAACGGTGCCGCGTTCCCGGGCTGCCCGACTTCCTGAGGTGCCCGCGGTTTCTTCGTGGGCTTTCTTTTCACCGGCGGCGAGCGCCGGGCAATGTATCCTTTCACGGCAGCAGGACCGCCCGGTAGAAGCGTCGGGGTTGCTCCTGCGAGGCGTCGGCGGAGTACGATTGCACGGAATTGGTGAGGGTCAGCGTGGCAAACGGGATCCAGGTCGCCGGCGACACCGTGAGGCTGGAGTCGAGCCGATAAGTGGCCGAGGCGACCCCTTCGAGGGTCAGGTCGAGCGGCGTCCTGATCGTCAACCGGGGCGGCGTGGGCAGGGGGCGTGGCGTCGACCGGGTGTACGAGAACCCGCCGCCCGACTGCCGTCCCCAGGACTTGAAAGTGATCGCGAGATAGATGTCGTCCGGGACGAGATGAAGGACCGCTTCTTGCCCGGCCATTCCAGGCGGAAATCTACCGTTCCAGGTCTCCCAGTCCTCGAACCGGAGGGTCGCGAGGTCTTCCAGCCTGCCGAAGGCCCACCGGGTGCCGGCCGGGCTGCCCGGGCCATATCCGGCTTCGCTCTTCGCATTGAAGAGCCCGCGGGTCTTCGCGCGAGAAAGCCAGACGCTGTCGGTGATCCGGTCCTGGTTCTCGGGGAGACCCGGGTCGATCCCGCGTTGGATGAAGGTGATCGGTGGACCGTCCCAGACCTGCGCGTCGGTGGCGGCGGTCGGAAGCGTCAGGGCGACGGCGGAAAAAAATGCCGTGAAACGGAGCAACGACCGTCTCGTGGCGACGCCACATCGGTCCGCCGGTCGACCGAGATCAAGCTCGGGGAGCAACCCGCCGCCGGAACATCGTGGGTCGGCATCGTCGGGGAAGGGGTGCGACACGCCCCGAACGTCGCGGACCGTTGTGTCGGTCCGCGGATGGACCGGCCACGCTTCGGTGACGAATCGACCGTCGGGATCGCGGGTCGCGCCGGGGTGGAAAGGAGGTTTGCGCCGCCACGGGGCCGGTCATCGCGAGCGCATGACATCCAGTCCCTTCAGCAGATCCAGGGCCCGGGCCAGGACCGGATCGCGGACGATCTTCTGCGGTTCGGTCGGCGTCGCGGTCGGGTTGGTCGCTTCCGATGCGGATTCCAGCGGACGCCCCGACTGCTTGGCTTTCACGAGGTCGGCTTCCGTCAGGCGCTTCCGCACCCGCACCGAGGAGACGATCTGGTTCGTCTGGCTGGTCGCGGCGGAAGCCGGCCTGACCACGCCGAACGGATCGGCCAGATAGCCGCGTTCGACCTCGGGACGTACGTTCACGACGATGTCCGGGATGACACCGGTCGCCGGGACCGGCTCTCCGTCGCCGGTCTTCACGGCGGTGACCGCCAGACTCAGTTTCAGTCCGGAAGACAGCGGGAAGTCGCGGTACAAGCTGGCTTCGCCGGCCGTCGTCGCGCCGAGCACGAGAGCGGTCCCGGTTTGGCGCAAGGCGGCGGCCGCTGCTTCGGCGGCTCCGCGGGTCTGGCGGTTCACCAGCACGGCGAGGGCGTTGGTGGAGGTGTTGGTCTTCGCGGTCGAGATGAAGGGGCCTTCACCCCAGTCGAGCACGGGGCGGCCCCCGGGAAGGAACAGGTCGGCGATCCGGGCGGCGGCGGCGAAATCGCGTCCGCCGGCGAAACGCAGGTCGAGCACCACTCCTTTGAGATCGTTCGTCGCCGCGAGTCCGGCGAGCGCTGCCGCGAGTCCGGACGCCGCATCGGCACCGATCCCGACCAAGCGGACATAGCCGTAATGGCCGTCGTGGACCCGCGCGACCGGACCCGGACCGCCCGTCGTCGGGAGGTCGCTCTTGGTGTCTCCGATCTGCGCGAGGCCACCGAGTTTCTGGAGGAATCCTTCGACCGCCATCTGGTCGAGAGCCTTGTCATCGATCCGCGTCAGGTTCGAGCGCACCAGCCCGTAGACCTCGGCGAACGAGGCGGCATCCGCGGCACCTGCGCGGAGGCAGGCGAGGCAGATCGCGGAGAGCAAGGTCAGGCGGCTTCGGGTGGTCATGCCGCGGGCGAACATCGGCGAGCGGGCAACGCCGAGGCAACGAAGTTCGCCGCGTCCGCGGTTCAGAGGACCCGCTTGCCGTGCTGCTTCAACCACGCCTCGGACGTCTCGTGGCCGGGGCAGAGCCGCGCGACTTCGGCCCAGAAACGAGCGCTGTGGTCCATGTGCGTCAGGTGGGCCAGTTCGTGGAGGATGATGTAATCGCGGACGGACTCCGGGATCTGGATGAGCCGCCAGTTCAGAGAGATCACACCGCGGCGCGAACAGCTTCCCCAACGCGTGCGCTGGTCGCGGACGCTCACGCGGCGGATCCGGTCCTTCAGGCCGTGGGCCAGCGCCAGCTCTTGGGTCCGCCTCGGCAACGCCGCCGTCGCGGCCTTCCGGAGCGCTTGGTCCACCTGCGGTCTCAGGTCCGGCGCGGTGAGGTCGACCGGGAATTCCATCCCTGGCAACCGGGCGACGGCGGGCGCATCGCCATCTCGGGTCCCGACCTGCAGTTCCGCTTCTTCGCCTCCGACCAGGACGGTTCCTCCGGGACGCAACGGTCGCGGTGCGCGCGCGCTGCCGAGATGTTTCTGCAACCGTTCGGTCAACCAGACATCGTTCTCCGCCACGAAACGCTTCGCCTCGGCGAGCGTCCCGCGCCGAGGGACCGTGCAGCGTGCCGTTCCGTCGCGGCGGAACAGCAGCCGGTACCGCTTCGCGCGGGGATGCCGTGCATAGATGACGACCAGCGGTCCCGGGGCGAGCAGGAGCTCCTCGCGGTGCGCCTCGGCGGTGTCCTTGGCGGGGACGGCCGTCACGGCAGCTTTCGCTCGGGTCCAGAGCGAGCGGAAGAAGTCGAGCTGGCCGGCGTCGCGCACGGCTTCAGTCGAGCGGGTTCCGGGCGAACGCGTATCCGGGGACGGGGCGGCCATTGATCAGATGTTCTTGGATGATGCGCTCGAGCACCTCGGGCGTGCACGAGTGGTACCAGACGCCTTCCGGATAGACCACCGCGATCGGGCCGGCGGCACAGACCTGGAGGCAGTTCGCCTTGGTGCGCGCGACCGAGGCTTCCGGGCCGACGAGACCGAGCTCTTTGAGACGGCCCTTGAGGAATTCCCATGACGCGAGGCCGGTCTCCTTGGCGCAGCACTTCGGTTTCGTCGGGTCCGCGCAGAGGAAGATGTGCCGGCGCACGCCGGACAGCCCCAGGTCGGCTGCGAGCCGGGGCAGGTCGGTGATGGTATGTGCGCGGTCAGACATCGACCGATCAGACCGCGGACACCCGGGATTGTCGATGCTCTGCGGACTTGCCGGCGCTTGCTCCGGTGCGCTGGCGGCGGATACTCGCGCCATGCCGTTGACCGATATCGACGCGCCTCGGACCGCACGAGGACGCACGCCCGCTCCGGTGGAACAGTTCAGCGTGTTCATCCCGAACAAGCTCGGCCGCATGCATGAGGTCGTGCGCCGTTTGGCCGAACATCAGGTCCATGTCCTGGCGCTCACGCTGCTGGACACGACGGACAGCACGATCATCCGGCTGATCGTGGACGACCCGGACCGCGCCCGGGCGCTGTTGGAGGAGCACGGGTTCCCTTTCACCGAGACCACCATCGTCGCCGTCGAGATCGAAGGAGAGCGGCAGTTGCAGGGCGTGCTCGGCGCGCTGCTCGAGGCGGAACTGAACATCCACTACACCTATCCCTTCTTGACGCGTCCCAACGGCCGTTCGGCGCTGGCCCTGAGCCTCGAGCATCCGGAGGTGGCGGAGGACGCGCTCCGCCGGAACCAGTTCACCGTGCTCTACCAGAGCGACCTGTCCCGATGAACGCGGAGGCGCCGCAGAGGGAGCCCGCCCGGTTGGCTCCGGATTGCCGCATCCTGGTCCTCGCGCTGTCCGGGATCGGTGACACGCTGGTCGCGACACCGTTCATCCACGAGCTCCGTGCGAACTTCCCCGAGGCCCGTCTGGAAGCGCTCGTGCTCTGGCCCGGGGCAAGGTCGTTGCTCGACCGCAACCCGCATCTGGATGCGGTGCATCAGCACGATTTCATCAAGGCATCGAAGCTCGCGTCGTTGCGGTTCGTGCTGGGGCTGAGGCGCCGACGGTTCGATCTATCGGTCAACACGCACACGCAAGGGCGACGGGGCTACCGCGTCATCGCGAGATTGATCGGCGCGCGCGAACGGCTGAGCCACCAGTACGAGAACGAAGGGTGGCCCGATCGGTATCTCGTCACGCGTTCGCTGCCGCAGGATTATTCGGTCCATGGCGCGGTGAACAACAACCGGCTGCTCGGCTTGATCGGGAAGGCGCCTTGTCTGCCGCGCCCGGCATACGAGTTGTTCCTCGCGCCGGAGGAAGAGGCCTGGGCGGCGGCATTTCTCGCGAAGAACCATCTGGAGGGGAAGAGGTTCCTCGGCATCCATGTGGGCTCCGGCGGGACGAAGAACCTCGCGCTCAGGCGATGGCCGCTGGAGCGGTATGTCGAGCTGGCCGGACGGATCCACGACGGTTTCCCGAATCTGCCGGTCGTGTTCTTCGGGGGGCCGGAAGAACGGGTCGCGCACAGCGAGCTCTGGGCGGCCCTGCGTGGCGGCCCGGTGTGTTTCCCGGAATCACCGAGCGTCCGTCATGCGGCCGCGCTGCTGCGCCATTGCACGGCCTTCCTGAGCGTCGACACGCTCTTCATGCACCTCGCTGCGGCCGTCGCCGTGCCGCACCAGTTCGTCATCGAGACGCCGACGGTGAACCCGCCCGTCTTTCCGCTGCGGGATCGTTGGACGCTCATCCCCAATCCCGGTGTCGCGGGCCGCAACCTGGATTTCTACCGGTACGACGGAAGGCCCATCGCCGGGACCCCGGCCACCCTTCTTCGCCTGATGGAATCGGTCTCGGTCGGCGCCGTCTTCGATGCGCTCCGTCCCACGATCTCCTGACCTGCCCCGGAGATGTGCCGGAAGCGCCAGGGCCTTCCACTCAGGCGGCCAAGCGTGCGAGCAGACGGTCATGGATGCCGCCGAAGCCGCCGTTGCTGAACACGCAGACCACATCACCCGGTCTCGCGCCCTCGGCGATGTGGTCGATGATGCTCTCGACGGTCGGCAGATAGGCCGCAGGTTTTCCGGTCGATCTGAGGTCCTGCATCAGCTTCTCCGGGTTGAGCCGTTCGTCCGGAGGCAGCTGCTCGAGCCGTGCCACCTCGGCCACGACGATGACATCGGCCCGTTCCAAGGCGTCCACGAGCTCCGTCTGGAAAAGGTTCCTGCGGGTCGTGTTCGAGCGAGGTTCGAAGACCCCCCAGAGTCGTCGTCCCGGAAACTTCACCCGCAGCGCCCTCAACGTCTCGCGTATCGCCGTGGGATGGTGCCCAAAATCGTCCACCACCACCACGCCGCGGGCCTCGCCCCGGACGTCCATCCGGCGTTTCACGCTCTGGAAGGTCGCGAACGCCAACTGGATCTGGGCGTGGGTCAACCCGCAATGGCGGGCACAGGCGGCCACGGCGAGTGCGTTGCGGACGTTCAGTTCGCCGATCAACGGGACCTGGAAACGGGAATGCCCGATCTGGAAGCATGAGCTGCCTTCGTTGAGTTGGATCCCGTCGGCGCGGATCTCGTTGGCTTCGCCGAGCCCGAAACGCTTCACCGGGCAATGCTTGACGTCGAGCAACGGGGACAGGTTCATCTCGTCACCATTCGCGAGGAGCAATCCGTTCCGGGGGATGAGGTTGATGAACCTGCGGAACGAAAGCTGGATATCTGCCAGCGACCCGAAGATGTCCGCATGGTCCATCTCGAGGTTGTTGATGATGGCGACCTCGGGCAGGTAGTGGATGAACTTGCTGCGCTTGTCGAAGAACGACGTGTCGTATTCGTCGCCTTCGATGATGAACCATTCGGAATCCGTGAAGCGCGCACCTTGGCCGAGGTTGGTCGGGATGCCGCCGATGAGGAACGACGGATTGTGTCCGGCGCTTTCGAAGACCCAAGCCAGCAAGGCAGCGGTGGTGGTCTTTCCATGGGTGCCAGTGACCACCAGCGAACGCTTTCCATGGATGAAACATTCCTTGAGCAGTTCCGGAAGAGAACAATAGCGGAGCTTCCGGTCCAGCACGGCCTCGGCCTCGGGATTCCCCCGGGAAATTGCGTTGCCGATGACCACAAGATCAGGTCGGTGTGAGAGATTGGATTCGGAATACCCCGCATGGGCGGCGATTCCCCTAGCCGCGAGGAAGATGGACATCGGCGGATATATCACGTCCTGATCCGAGCCGGTGACGCGGAACCCGCGCTCGTGCATCGCGACCGCTGCACTCGCCATCGCGGAGCCGCCGATTCCGACAAAGTGGACGCTTTTGAAATCCGTGAGCATGGACTGAGGGTCCGGATTACCGAGCCTCTGGGAAAGCAATCTTCCTCGAGGAGGGAGGATTATTGGCACTCGAGCCCCTTCGTCCGGGGAAATTTCACCAAAGGGTCAGCACTCCATACCCGCCGTACGGGGCGAAGCCGGGCATGGGGCCCGCGGGAACACGCTGGATCAAGCAACGCATAGATGCATTGCGCCTTTACCCGCGGAAACACTTGGTTTCAGCCGCTCGGAAGCTCGTGTGGGCGCCCCAGTCGCTCACTAGGCCTTTTTGAGGTCTTTCTTTTGGGTGTCTCAGTTGACCGCAACGGTTTGGGTTGCAGTGGATTGCTGAAAAATTCGTGGAGGGAGCGGGGGGGTGGTTTTTTGGAATACGTAACCGCATTGTTACGAGTAAGTTGGGACGTATTTCTGGGTGAGATTTCGGGACCCTTGGAGGGGAGGTAGAGAAGTTCTTTGCAGAAAGCAGTTGCAGCCGGGAGCGGCTCGGGTAATTTGAGCGCCGTTCCGAGTGAACGATGAGCCGAGCGCGGCTGAGAAGTC
>CAIWVP010000036.1 GCA_903916195.1 uncultured Verrucomicrobiota bacterium
CTGATCCCGACACCGATCTCTCCCAGCTCCAGCACCTGCTCCAGACCGCTGAGCATCTCCGTGCCGACGGTCAACCGCGCTGGATGGTCCTCACCGGCTTCGTCCACGACCTCGGCAAGATCCTCTGCCTCTGGGGCGAGCCGCAATGGGCCGTCGTCGGCGACACCTTCCCGACCGGTTGCGCCTATTCGCCGAAGATCGTCTTCCCCAAGTTCTTTGAGGCGAACCCCGACAGCCGCGATCCGCGCTTCACCACGAAGAACGGTGTCTACGAGGAAGGCTGCGGTCTCGACGCGGTCAACCTTTCGTGGGGCCACGACGAGTACATCTACAACGTCTGCAAGGACCACCTGCCGATCGAGGGGCTCTACATGCTCCGCTACCACAGCTTCTATCCGTGGCACCGCGAGGGTGAGTACGGCCACCTGCTCAACGAGCAGGACCGCACCCATCTTAAGGCGGTCCACGCGTTCAATCCCTACGACCTCTACACCAAGAGCCACGCCAAGCCGGATGCGATAGCGCTCCGGCCCTACTACGAAGACCTCATCGCGGAGTATTTCCCCGCGAAGGTGCGTTGGTGAACCGCGATCGCAGCGTTTCCGCCCCCGTACAGGAAAGGACTTGGCGCGGATTGAACGGCCCGGTCAGGACTGGAAAGAGATCGAGATGAGACCTGGCATCACCGCGGTCGCCTTGGCGGTCGTCTGCGCCGTCATCCTGGCTCTCGGGCTCGGCGGCGGCGTGTTGCTGGGACGTTGGTCCGCGCCGGGCGAACGCCCGCGGATCGCCGAGACCGCGACGGTCGTCACCCAGATCCAGTCGCTGTCGCAGTTGGTCACGGTCCGGTACGTCTTCGAGAAGGTCGTCCGCCTCGACGACGTGAAGTGGTACGGCCAGAACCGGCTGCTCATGGTCGCCCACGGCATCGCCAAGGCCGGCGTCGACCTGCAGAAGCTCCGGCCCGAGGACGTCCATGCCAGCGGCGACACGCTCGTGCTCGTCCTGTCCCGCCCGCAGTTGCTCGACGTGTATCTCGACGAGAACAAGACCGAGGTGATCGAGCGTTCGACCGGGATGCTGCGGGAGTTCGACCAGCAGATGGAGCAGGATGCCCGGCGTCAGGCCGTCGAAGAGATCCGCAAGGCCGCGCGGGCCTCCGGGATCCTCAAGGACGCGGAGGACCGCACGAAGCTCCAGCTCCTGGCCATCGGCCAGGTGGCGGGGTTCAAGACGGTCGAGGTGAAGTGGAAGTGACCACTCTGGCGGTGGATCGACGGATCCGGTTCGGCCCGAAGTCGGGGAGCTAGCCACGGAGCCGGGGTATGCTCTGCGCGCAACGGACCCTCCGAGTTTTCATGCCATGAAATCCATCCTGCCGCATCTTGCCGCGTTGTCCTTGGCGTCGATCCTGGTCTCGGCGCTCACCGTCGGTTTCGAAGACCTCCCGTTCCCGCCCGCGCTGGACGGGACGACCGGCCTCCAGTAGGCCACCGCGCCCGGCGACCGACCCCTCTATTCCGGCATCGTCTGGGACAGCCGGGTCGTCGTGGTCGGCGCCCAGTATCGCGTCGACACGGCGACGCCCGGCCCGCGCTACGACCTACCGCGTTCCGGCGGCCACTTCATCACCAACGAGAGCAGCGGGGACGGCGGGAACGGCATCACGCTGGCCACGACCATGGTGCTCATCGGAGGAGGGTCCGGACAGGTGGAGTACCCCGGTTTCGGCGGC
>CAIWVP010000037.1 GCA_903916195.1 uncultured Verrucomicrobiota bacterium
CGGGCTGATCAGGGCGGCGAGCCAAAGCAGGGTGGAAAAACGGAAGAGGTTCATCAATCGGCCTGCTGGGGAGCGAGGCGGTCGGCCCCATCGACCGGTATCCAGTCGCCCGTTCTCCGCTGAAAATTCCAAGGCCATGATTGGGTCCAAAAAGTCTTACCGCTTGAAACAACTGTAGAAATTACAGTCATTCCTTGACTTGTCTCCGGTTAGGTTTGGGTAGTTACGTATAGTTTTAGGTATCGTTGGCGCTCGTTTTTGAAGTATTTGGAACGGGTGTGCGGTTCCGCACCTAAATCAGTGGTGACCAGAGGCGGTTGGATTGGATCGTCTCTGACGGGTGAAGGAAATTCAGCGGGCAAACCGTTGCCCACTTTGAAAAATCGCTGCTTGAGCTGAAGCCAACGCAACACAATGAGCGGACCCAAGTCCAAATTGAAAACCCGAGGGGATGCCGTTCACGGATTGCGGACGGGCGGCTTGATGCTGGCCGGTTGTCTGGCCGGCAGGGCCGTGGCCGCCACGGTGGGCGCGCCCGTGACCATCGGGGCCGCGGCGGACAACAGCACCATCAAGATGACCTTCGGGTCGTACAGCAGTGACACCACTGCGGCGCCTCTGACACCTGCGGGAGCGGTCTGGGCCGTGGCCTACGTCACACCCGCTTCCGACTGGTCCTCGAGCGGAGCCGTCAATGTCACGCTGCAAGTTTTCAATCCCGGCGCGACTTGGCTCAACGAAACCACCGACAACGAGCGCATCAATGGCACCCCGGTCTTTTTCAATCTCCAGTCTACCGCCACCACCGGATCGGAGCCGTATGCCGCCGTGGCCAAGGTCACCAAGTCCGCCAACTTGTCGTCGGTGACCATTCCGAGAGTTTCCCCCTTGAGCCCGCTGACGTTCACCTCCACGGACACCGCCACCTCTTTCGGAAACTACAAGGGCAGCTGCAGCGGAACCGGCGGCGGCGGCCCTGGGACTTTCAATCACACAGCGACCTCCTCAAGCGAAATCAAAGCGCCTTCGCATACGGCCGGCGCCGGCGACATCATGAGTTGGAGTATCACACCGAACGGCACGGGCGCTTCGGCAGGCGACAAGATCTACGTCAGTGATTTCTACAAGACCTCGGTAGGTGGCGTTTACGCCGGGTTCAACCTCATCGGAATCAACGGCCTGTCCTCTTGGATTGGTGCGAAGGCCGGCGACATCGTCTACGTGACGCCCGAGCCCGGCACCTGGGCCGCGATCATCGGCCTGGTGGGCGCGGTCGGTTGGCAGGTCCGCTCCCGCCGC
Source organism: uncultured Verrucomicrobiota bacterium (assembly GCA_903916195.1). Lineage (GTDB taxonomy): Bacteria > Verrucomicrobiota > Verrucomicrobiia > Limisphaerales > UBA9464 > CAIVQB01. The sequence continues at coordinate 1,300 of CAIWVP010000037.1, forward strand.
CGTTCGGTCGCCGTCGAGCGGGAACTTTCCAGAAACTCAAACTGATCCGCCCAGAAACGGGCGGACCATGGGTTGGTCCATGATGAACGGCAGCAATCTGCAAGAAACCGACGGTGCTTTCGGGGATCTGCACAGGATCCGCCGCCGAACGCTGGTGGTGGTGCTTTGCGGAGCGGTTTTGGCGGCGCTCGTGATGGCGGCGGTCCTCTGGGCTCCCGGTGTGAACCGGAACCTCCGGCACAAACGCGGAACGGGCTTTGCCCAAGCGGCACGGCAAGCCATGACGAACGGCAAGTGGGAAGAGGCCGGGCCGTACGTCAAAGCCGCTCTGGAACTTGCCCCTGATGACCTGACAGTCCTGCGGATCGCCGCCGAACTCTGCGAGCACGCCGGATATATCGAGGCGGTCCGATTCCGCAAGATGGCGACGTATGCGCCGGGGGCGACGCGCGACGACCGGCTGAAGTTCGCCCGCACGGCCCTCGACTTCCAAGCCTACGACGTGGCCGGGCAGCAGATCGACCCACTGCTGGCCGAGGTGCCCGGAGACACCGAGGCGCTCAAGACGCGGTCGGCCTTGCAGTTCATCCAAGGCAACGAGGTCGAGGCCATCTTGACGGCGGGAAGGGTCGTCGAGCTTGCCCCCCATGACCGGATGGCCGAATACACGCTGGGGACGCTGCTCTTCGAGTCCGCCGATGCGGAGCGACATGATCGGGGGCGTGTCATCCTCTGGGGGCTGGCCTTGGGCAAGAGTCCGGAGCAACGGCTGGCGATCCGCCGGCTGGCCGGCCGCCAAGACCTGACCGCCGGGGACCGCCGTGTGCTGCTCCAGCAGGCGCGCGGCCTGTGCGGGCCGACCTTGGAGGACCAGTTGGCGCTGCTGACGCTCCGGTCGCCCGCAGACCTCGGCCACGCCGCCGCGTTGACGGAAGCGCTCGGTCTGGGGGAAGGGCGGAGCGTCCGAGAGAAGGTGTTGATCGCGAAATGGCTCAACGACAACGGAGGATTCGAGGAGATGCTTCGGCTGTTGCCGCTCCCGGATGCCAGCCAGGATGTCGAAGGCTTCACCTGGCACCTGACCGCGCTGGGCGCCCTGCGCCGGTGGACCGAGATCGAGCAGGTCTTGGAGCGATCGGATCTCGCGATCTCCGAGTTTTCGCGTCATGCGGGCCGCGCCATGCTGGCCGTGGCGACGAAGGATCCGGCCAAAGTGCGGGTCGAACTGGACCTCGCCCTGGCTTCGGCTCCGGACAGTATCCCGGCCGCGCTGTTCGTCTCCGGCTACGCGACACGGAACGAACAGCCCAAGGTGGCCATCGCGGCGTGGACCGCCCTGATGCAGCACCCGGAATTCCTCCAGAAGGGATGGCAAGCGATCCGCGAGCTGGCGCGTTCCATGGACTCCCCGGAAGGATTGATCCCGTTGGCCCGCCGGGTGTTGCAGAACGCTCCGACGCAACCCGGCGCGCTGGCGGATCTGGCCTACGCGTTGCTCGTCACCAGCCGGGATGATCCAGAGATCATGACGCAGCTGCGGAATGCCGCCGCGGTGACGGACGCGACCCGCGAACTGATCGCGATCCAAGCCCTGAGCCTGTGGCGGAACGGGGACGTCGACGCCGCGCAAAAGTTGATGGAGACGCGGGTCGGTCCGACACCCGGTGATCCGCTTCGCATCCGGATCATCGCCGTTTGCGTCTTCGGAGCCACAGGCCAGCGCCAGGAGGCGGTGGCGCTGGCAAAGTCGCTTCCGGCGTCCCGGCTGTGGCTTTGTGAACGCGCTCTGATCCAAACTTGGTTGTGGTGAGCCACCGCGCAACGCCGAGGAGGACTGCCGTCAATCCTCCGGCCGCTGGCCGCCAAGGGCGATGCCTTTTGCTCCGGACTCCATTCCCACGGCGCCCCTCGTCCCGGGCGGCACCCGTTCGATCCCCCTCGTCGGCACCGCCGCCATGGATACGGGGCACCACGCCCCCTCCCTATCCGGGGTTGAACGGTTGCTGTAAAAAAATGTTTTACAGGAAGTTTCTTTCACCAGTAAATTTCCATAATTCACCGAACCTAGTGGACCGCCCCCCCCGCATGTCCTTGCTGTTCCTGCCCCGCTGCCCGCATTGCCGCGCCCGCGTCGAAAAACGTGACACGACCTGCCCCCGCTGTGAACGATGGATGGACGATCATCCGGATCGGAACGATGCCCGGAAATGGCGTCGCCGCACAACGATAGGAGCGGTGCTGTTCTTCACCGCGGTCCTTGTGATCTGGATCTTGACCCGGAGGTGAGGCCGGCGCGGACCGCGGCCTGGTCGAAGGCGTCCGCCCATCGCGTCCCGCTTATTTCGAGATCCCGCGCTCGCTGCCGCGGATGAACACGATCAGATGGGCCATCTCCGGCGATGGCGGGAGTTCCGCCTCGATCTTCACGAGCGCGTTCGAGATGGTCAGCCCCTCGCGGAACAGGACCTTGTAGGCCTGGGTCAGCGCCTTGACGACCTCGGGAGCGAACCCGTTCCTCTCGAGGCCCACCTTGTTGATGAAGCGCGTCTCGGCGGGATTGCCGTCGCCCATCATGAAGGGCGGGATGTCCTGCACGACCTTGGCGCAGCCGCCGATCATCGAGAACTTGCCGATGCGGCAGAACTGGTGGACCGCGGCCAGCCCGCCGATGATGGCGTGGTCCTCGACCGTCACGTGCCCGGCGAGCGTGGCGACGTTGGACATGATGATGTGGCTGCCGAGCTGGACGTCGTGGGCGAGGTGGACGTAGGCGAGGAAGTGGTTGTGCGACCCGACGCGGGTGGCATCACCGTCCTGGGTGGCGCTGTGGACGGTGACGTGCTCGCGGAAGACGTTGTCGTCGCCGATCTCGGTGCGGGTGACGCCGCCCTTCCACTTCAGGTCCTGCGTCTTCAGACCGATGCAGGCGAAGGGGAACAGCTCGTTCTCCGCGCCCAAGGTCGTGTGGCCGTCGACGACCACGTGGGAATGGAGCCGGCAACGCGGCCCGAGCACGACGTGCTCGCCGACGACGCAGTACGGGCCGACTTGGCACCCTTCGCCGAGCTGGGCGGAGGGGTGGACGACGGCGGAGGGATGGATCGCGGTGGGCATCGTCAGCGGTTGAAGAACATGCAGGTGACGACCGCCTCGCTGACGACCTCGCCATCCACGAGGCAGGTGCCCTTGGCCCGGCCGATCTTGCCGCGCGATTTCGTGAGCTCGACCTCGATGATGAGCGAATCGCCGGGATGGACCGGCTTGCGCCATTTCACGTCCTCGGCGGACATGAAATAGGCCAGTTTTCCGGCGTTCTCGGCTTGGCGCATCATCAGGATGCCGGCGACCTGGGCGATCGCCTCGAGCTGCAGCACGCCGGGCATGATCGGATGGCCGGGGAAATGGCCGGCGAAGTACGGCTCGCCGATGCTGACCTGCTTGAGCGCGGTGATCTTGTTGCCCTCGATCTTGAGCACGCGGTCGACCATCAGGAACGGCGGCCGGTGGGGCAGGAGCCTCATCACCTCGTTGACGTCGAGGGTCGCGCCGTCGCGGACGGAGCCTACTGCGGGTTCGGGGGTCGTGGTCACGGTGGCGGCGTTCGCGGGGCGGCGTTCGGCGGGTTTATCGGAAGATTTCTCGGTGGCAGGCGCAGGGGGCGGCGAGAAGGTGCGGGCCTGTTCCATCGGCTTCTGCATCTGCGCCACGATGGCCTTGGCCAGCTCGGTGTTGGCGTGGTGGCTCGGTTTCACGGCGACGACATGGCCGTGGACCGGCCGGCCGACGAGCGAGAGGTCGCCGACGATGTCGAGGATCTTGTGCCGCACGAACTCCTCCGCGTAGCGCAGCGGTTCGTTGGTGAGCACGGCGTCCTCGCGGATGACGATGGCGTTCTCCAGGCTGCCGCCCTTGATCAGGCCGTTGCGGATGAGGAACTCGATCTCCTCGTAGAAGCAGAACGTGCGGGCGTGGCTCAGCTCCTTATCCCACGACTCGGGCGTGATCTCGAGCGAGTGGAACTGGGTGAAGCGTCCGCCCTTGTCCGCGCTGGTGCAGGTGACCTTGAATCCGTTGTGCGGGAAGATCGCCATCTGCGTCTCGCCGAGGGTGAGCTCGATCGGCGCGGTCACCTTGTAGGGCACGACCGGGTCCGGCTGGGCGACGAGGCCCGCCTCGCGGATCATGCGGGCGAACTCGCGGGCGCTGCCGTCGGCGATGGGCGGCTCGTTCGCGTCGATCTCGATGACGGCGTTGTGGACACCGGCGCCGGCGAAGGCGGCGAGCACGTGCTCGACCGTATGGATCTTCACCCCGCCCTTGCTCAGCGTGGTCGAGCGCTGGGTATCGGTGACGAACTCGGCGCGGGCCTCGATCTCCGGCCGGCCGTCGAGGTCGGTCCTGCGGAAGCGCAACCCGCTGTCGGGCGGCGCGGGCAGGAAACCCATGCTCACCCGGTTGCCTGAATGCAGGCCGATGCCGGCATAGGACACGGGTTGACGGAGCGTTTGTTGCGACGGCACCCGCGTCTTGTAACGGATCCACGGAGGGCGAGGCAACCATCGGCTCATTCCATGGTGCGATCCGAAGTGGCGGACGAGGCAGCCAGGGGCAGAGTCGCGCTGGCTCGGATGAGCACACGGGCCGGGAGAGAGAATCTGGAAAGCAGGAAAGCAGGAAACCCGGGGCTTTGCTGGCTCCGTTCCTGTCATCCAGCTTTCCAGACCCATCGATCCCGCAGAGCCGATGGCACTCCGCGGCATCTCAGGTCGGCGGTCCGCAGTCGCCGCCTCCTGCCCAGGGCCACGCGATCTCCCCGCGCCCTGCCCGGTCCGATCCGGCGAAACAGCGGAGCACAACTCCGCGAAACGGTCCGCCACTTCGGATCGCTCCGCTCGTTCCGTTCCTCGGATGCGGGTCGGGATCCGGCGACCGTCACGCCCAACTGCCCGCTTCCAAAGCAAGGTCCGATTGCCGACCGGCACGGGCCCGTCCTCCTTGATCGGCGGATCTGCCGCGCACAACCCGCTGCGCCGACAACTTTCCCGTGCCTTGAAACTGCGTTTGGCTCTAAATCGGCGCTTCGCAAATCGTATGAGTTCAATCGTCCAAGCGTGGCCGGGCATCATCCGGCACTATGCCCAGTTCCTGCCGGTCGACGCATCGACGCCGGTCGTCACCTTGCTGGAGGGCAACACGCCGCTCATCCCGGCGCCCAATTTCGTCGCGGCCATCGGCGGGAAGTTCGACCTCTACCTGAAGTACGAGGCCCTCAACCCCACCTGCTCGTTCAAGGACCGCGGCATGACCATGGCCGTCACCAAGGCCAAGGAACGCGGGGCCAAGGTCGTCGTCTGCGCCAGCACCGGGAACACCAGCGCGAGCGCCGCCGCCTACGCCGCGCGGGCCGGGTTGCGCTGCGTCGTGCTCCTGCCCAAGGGCAAGATCGCCCTCGGCAAGATGGCCCAGGCGCTGATGTACGGCGCGACGACCATCGCCATCGACGGCAACTTCGACGACGCGCTGCGGATCGTCCGCGAGCTCGGCGAGACCGGCCTGGTCGAGGTGGTGAACAGCATCAATCCCGTCCGCATCGAGGGCCAGAAGACGGCGGCGTTCGAGATCTGCGACGTGCTCGGCGACGCGCCGGACTTCCATTTCCTGCCGGTCGGCAACGCGGGCAACATCACGGCCTACTGGAAGGGCTTCCGCGAGTACCATGCCGCGGGCCGCTGCGACACGCTGCCGCGCATGATGGGCTGGCAGGCCGCCGGCGCCGCCCCGATCGTGCTCGGGCATCCGGTCGAGCATCCGGAGACGGTGGCCACGGCCATCCGCATCGGGAACCCGGCGAGCTGGGTAGGCGCGACCCAAGCGGCGAAAGAATCTTCGGGCTCCATCCGCAGCGTCACCGACGAGGAGATCCTCCACGCCTACAAGCTGCTGGCCCGCACCGAGGGCGTGATGGTCGAGCCTGCGTGCGCAGCGCCGTTGGCCGGGCTCATCCAGTGCGTCCGCGCCGGCGAGATCCCGGCCGGCAGCCTGATCACCGCCACGATGACCGGCCACGGCCTCAAGGATCCGGACACGGCCATCCGGGTCGCCGGCACCGAACCGATCAGCGTGCCGACCGACCGCGCGGCGGTGATGGCCGCGATGGGTTTGTGATCGGGCGGTGACCAGCAGGCGGCCGCGGCGGAGCCGGTCGCGACCGGCGGCATCCGGGCATCGGCGCGGACGCCGACGGACCGCGGTACGGAGTAGGACGGCTCTGGAGCATTCGTCCGACCGGATGGCCGGACGATGCCCCGCAGCCTGCCTCTGATCGACCGCCCGGCAAAGGACGGGTGCGATCCGCAGTGGCGAGCACGGGCGCGGAAGTAGCGCAGAGTTGCACTCTGGCGTACCGCGGATTTGGAATCCGCAGACGCTGGGACAGGCATGCGGCACGGCCTTGCCGACGCCCTGCCGAGTGCAACTCGGCGAAAC
>CAIWVP010000038.1 GCA_903916195.1 uncultured Verrucomicrobiota bacterium
GGCGGCAATGCCTGCCCACACCATGAAACTTCGACGCTTCCTCCAGTCTTCGCTCGCCACCGCGGCCTTGGCCCTCGCCGGCTGCGCCACCAGCGGCACCCACAACGTGCTCGTCTCCAACCGTTCCTCGGCCAATCCCGGGCCGGCCGGTTCGGGGCACTCCGTGGCGACGGCGGGTTCGGCCGTCTACGAGCTCCGCATCTACTCCTTCAACTCCGGCAAGAAGGACGACCTGCTCAACCGCTTCCGCAACCACACGCTCCGCCTCTTCAAGAAGCACCATATCGAGAGCGTCGGATACTGGCTGCCGCTTGATCCCGCCGACCAACGCCTGCATTTCCTCCTGCGCTACCCCAGCCGCGAAGCGCGCGAGGCATCGTGGAAGGCCTTCATGGCCGACCCGGATTGGCAGGCCGCCTACAAGGCCAGCGAAGCCGCAGGCCCCATCTTGGCCAAGGGACCTGAGGTCTCGTTCCTCCAGACCACCGACTTCTCCCCCAAGGTCAAGACCGGCGACCTCACCCACGGCGGCGTGTTCGAGCTCCGCACCTACACCACCCCGCCCGGTTGGCTGTCGCACATCGATGCCCGCTTCCGCGACCACACCATCGCGCTCTTCGCCAAGCATGGTATGGTCAACGGCGGCTACTTCCACCGCATGGCCGACCAACCCGGCGCCGATTCGACGCTCCAATACCTCCTCATGCACAAATCCAAGGAGGCCGCCGCGGCGTCCTTCGGCGCGTTCGGTAAGGACCCCGCGTGGACGGCGGCGCGCAAAGCCAGCGAAGAGAAGGCCGGCGGCTCGCTGACGGTGAAAGACGGCGTGAAATCCGTCTTCCTCGTCCCGACCGACTTCTCCCCGACGAAGTGACCGACGGCACATCGGTCTCTGATCTCCGTACCAAGGCCGCGCTCAGCGCGGCCTTTTTCTTTGCCGCACCGGCCCGGGCGTCCTTGTCGGTGGTGCTCTGGAAAACCCGCTTGTCTCGACCGCGCCAGCTGCGCACCTTCTCAGGAAATCATGCCGTCCGAGACCCTGGTCATCGTCCCGACCTTCAACGAGCGGGACAACCTCCCGCAGTTGGTGAAGCGTCTCATGGCCCAGACCGTGCCGCTCGACGTCCTGGTGGTCGACGACAACTCGCCCGACGGCACCGGCCGCATCGCGGACGAGATCGCGGCGTCCAATCCCCACGTCCACGTCCTCCATCGGCAAGAAAAGAACGGGCTTGGTCGAGCGTACATCGCCGGGTTCGGCTGGGCGTTGTCGCGGGGTTACGAGTTCATCTTCGAGATGGACGCCGATTTCTCGCACAACCCGTCCGACATCCCGAAGTTCTTGGACGCCGCCAAGGACGGCGATGCCGACCTCGTGCTGGGATCGCGCTACAAGGACGGCATCCGGGTGATCAACTGGCCGCTGGACCGACTCATCCTCAGCATGGGCGCCGGACAGTACGTCCGCACCATCACCGGGATGCAGGTCAGCGACCCGACCGGAGGATTCAAGTGCTTCCGCCGGCGCGCGCTGGAGAAGGTCGACCTCGGCTCGGTGCGGAGCAACGGGTACAGTTTCCAGGTCGAGCTCACGCACCGCATCTGGCGTCGGGGCGGGAAGATCTCCGAGGTGCCCATCATCTTCACCGACCGTTTCCAGGGCAGTTCCAAGATGTCCAAGGCCATCGTCCGGGAGGCGCTCTGGATGGTCTGGCGGCTCTGGTGGCTGAACGGCCTGCGTCGATCCCCGCGGACCGAGGTCGTCTGACCGGGATCCGTCGCTCCGGTCTTCCGCCGCGACGTCACGCGGTGATTTTTGCGATCCGCCGGTCGAGGAAGGCAGTTACAGCTTGCACCGAGCCGTTCGGCCGGTAATTTGCGCCCCCTGCGCGGGACGGGTTGGTAGCTCAGTGGTAGAGCATCGGCCTTTTAAGCCGTTGGTCGTGGGTTCGATCCCCACCCAACCCACCACGATTTATCGTGACGTCGGACAGCGACGCCGTTAATTCATTCCGCGCGCGCCGCGACCCTATCGTCCAGTGGTTAGGACACCGCCTTTTCACGGCAGTGACCGGGGTTCGAATCCCCGTAGGGTCGCCAATCTTCTTCCGGCCGCGCGGCGGCCCGCTCTCCGCGGAGCGGGCGAAGCCGAGGCAACGCGCGCTTGCCAAAGCGGCTTCCCTCCCTAGTCTTCCGCCTCCTTTGTCACAAACCATGTCGTCTTTTTCCATTTCTCTGCTCGCGATGGGCGGTGCCCCCGCCGGTTCGAGCCCCGAAGACCAGAAACGCGCGATGCTGATGCAGTTCGGCATGATCGCGTTCATGATCCTCATCTTCTACGTGATGCTCATCCGTCCGCAGCAGAAGCAGGCGAAAAAGCAGGCCGAGTTGCTCAAAGGACTCAAGAAAGGCGACAAGGTCGTCACGTCCGCCGGCATCGTCGGGGTGGTCACCAACGTGGCGGACGACGTGGTCACCGTCCGTTCCTCCGAAACCAAGCTCGATCTTCAGAAGAGCTCCATAACCCAGGTCACCGGCCGAGCCGAAGCCTGAATCCGACCCTCTTGGCCCTGCGCGATCTCCACGCCGTGTCTTCCCGTCCCAGCCCATGAACCGTAGCCATCTCTGGAAATTCCTCATCGTCCTGTTCGTCGTCGTCTGGTCGTTCAGCGAGATCTGGCCGCCCAAGGCCCGCAATCTGGTCGACAAGTTCGACGAGATGGCCTCGCCGGTCGCCGGTGACACGAACCTCAACGTCATCGTCGCCCGTGCCCGCGAGCTCGACGGCAAGACGCCGGGGCAAGGGTACAACACACTGCTCACCGCCATCGGGACGAGCGACATCCGCCGCTATTTCCCGACGAATTTCGTCCGGTTCGCCGGCGAACGGAACCCGACCCGCGCCATCCTCAACCGCGTCCAGCGCGAGGCTGCCGGCAAGTTCAAGCTCGGCCTCGACCTCCAGGGCGGCACCGCCTTCCTGCTCGAGATGGACACGAGCAAGGTGCTCGGCGGCACCAACTCCCTTGCCGCCGCCACCGTGGGCAACTCGTACCTGATGGACCAGGCGGTCTCCGTGCTCCGCCGCCGCGTCGATGCCTTCGGCGTCGCCGAGCCGCTCATCCAGCCCGCCGGTGAGAACCGCGTCCTGGTGCAGCTCCCCGGTCTTTCGGAAGCCGACAAGCTCGCCGCCAAGGAGAACATCCAGAAGGCGGCGTTCCTGGAGTTCCGCATGGTGGATCCCGACATGCAGGAGCATCTCCAGAGCGGCCTCATCCCGCCGGGCTACGAGGTCAAGCAGGAGAAGCTCCACGGCCAAGAGGGCAACGAGATCTACGTGCCGGTCATCGTGCGCAAGACGCCCGAGCGCGGTCTCACCGGCAAATATGTCTCCGGCGCCCACGTCACGCGCGACCCGTTGACCGGCAAGCCCGAGATCGCCTTCACGCTCGACGCCGAGGGAGCCCAGATCTTCGCCGCCGTCACCCGCCAGAACGTCGGCCAACGCCTCGCGATCATGCTCGACGGCGAAGTGGTGTCCGCGCCGAATATCAACGGCGTCATCCCCAGCGGCAGCGGCCAGATCACCGGAAGCTTCAGCGAGAAGGAGGCCTTCGAGCTGGCCACCGCGCTGCAGAACCCGCTCCAGACCCCCCTCCGCATCATCGACGAACGCAGCGTCGATCCGTCTTTGGGCGACGACTCCATCAAGAGCGGCATCCGCGCCTCGGTCTACGGCACGGTGGCCGTCGCCTTGTTCATGCTGGTGTACTACCTCCGCGCCGGTCTCGTGGCCAACGTCGCGCTGCTGACGAACATCCTCGTGCTGCTCGGCATCATGTGCTCGCTGAAGGTGACCTACACCTTGCCCGGCATCGCCGGCATCGTGCTCACCGTCGGCATGGCGGTCGACGCCAACGTGCTGATCTACGAGCGCATCCGCGAGGAGCTCGCGAAGGGCAAGTCGATGCGCGGCGCGCTCTCGGCCGGTTATGACCGGGCGTTCGCGACCATCTTCGATTCGCACATCACCACCTTGATCTCGTCGGTGATCCTCATCGCTCTCGGCACAGGCGCGGTGAAGGGCTTCGGCGTCTCGCTGACCATCGGTGTCGCGGTGAGCTTGTTCACCGCGTTGGTGGTCACCCGGCTGATCTTCGACTTCCTGCTCTCCCGCGGGATGCTGAAGTCGCTGCCGATGCTGCACCTGATCAAGTCGTCGGACATCGACTTCATGAAGCTGCGCAAGGTCGCCTTCTCGGTCTCTTGGGCGGTCATCATCGTCGGCCTCGGCTACGGCATCTTCGTCCGCGGTTCCAACCTGCTCGGCGTCGAGTTCGCCGGCGGCGAGAGCTACACCTACTCGTTCGCGCAGCGCGTGGATGTCGACAAGGTCCGCGCGACGGTCACCGAACTGAAGTTCGGCGAGCCGCAGGTCGGCTACCAAAGGGACTTCAGCACCGGCAAGCAGAGCCTCCGCGTCGCGGTCGGCGTCGATACCCAGGCCCTGAAGGACGGAAAACCGAGCGTCCGCACCGAACAGGTGGAGGCAGCGCTGAAGAAGTCCTTCCCCGAGGCGAAGTTCTCCCGGATCTCGACCGAGCAGGTCGGTCCGACCGTCGGCCAGGAGATCCAGAAGTCGGCCATCATCGCCTTCTTGTTGTCGCTCTTCGGCATCCTGGTCTACGTCGCCTTCCGCTATGAGTTCAGCTTCGCCGTCGGTGCCGTCATCGCCGTCATCCACGACGTGCTGATGACCATCGGATGCTACTGCCTCACCGGCCTGCTCGGCGACGGGCGCCAGTTCAACGCGACCTTCGTCGCCGCCGTGCTCACCATCGTCGGTTTCTCGATCAACGACACGATCGTCATCTTCGACCGTATCCGCGAGGACCTGAAGCTCGGCGTCCCCGGTTCGTTCAAGGACCTTGTGAACCGCGCGCTGAACGAGACCCTCAGCCGTACCATCATCACCTCCGGCACCGTGTTCATCGCGACGATGTCGCTGTACCTGTTCGGCGGCGGCCCCATCAACGACTTCGCGTTCACGTTCTTGGTCGGCATCATCACCGGCACCTACTCGTCCATCTACATCGCGAGCGCCTTCGTGCTCTGGTGGCACAAGGGCCAGCGTCCGACCATCGGCATGAACCTCGCGCCCACCACCGATGCCGCGGCCGGGGCTTTGCCGGTCAACGGCTGATCGCTGACATCTCCTCGACGGCCCGTCTCTCCGGAGGCGGGCCGTTTTCTTTTGGGACGGGCGGTCGCATCGGCAGGGTCCGTCCGCCGCTTGCCGCTCGCCTGGAGAAGGTCCCGGGGGCACCCTTGAAGCATGGAAACCGGACCCGGTCGCAGCCACGATGTCGTCATCGATCCAGGATCGCGCGAGGCCATCGGACGCCTGTTCCGCGGAGACCGGTTCCGGTTCGAGTTCGGCATGCGGCGCGGAGACGACCGGTGGTTCGACCCGACGCCGGCGGATCATCCAGCGCTCGACGAGCGACGGCGTTGGTTGGCCGCCACGCCGGACGACTGCGTCCTTTGGAGGCCCGAAGCGGCATCGGTCTTCGCCGAGATGCTCGAGCTCTTCGGAGCTTCCGAGGGGCCCGCGGATCCGGCCGGCTTGGCTCGTGTCGCGGCCCGATGGGAACCGGATTTCCTCCTGCTGCGGCATGATGGCGACGGAGAAACCCGCTTGGTCGGCGGCGCGGTCTGCTTCCCGTCGTCGTGGACACCGGCGGAGAAACTCGGTCTCACGGTGGACGCCATCCACTCACCGGTGCCGACGGTCAACGCCGAGCTCGGGGCGCGGATCCGCACGTTCCTCGGGAGACTGCCCGAGGGCGCCGTGTTCGAGCGCGAGAACTGGGGCCTGGCCGCGGTCCCCGACATGAACATGCATCCGCGGCTCGGCCTCCCGCGACTCGGAGCCGGCACACCCTTGGAGCAGGTCTGGCTGCGTCTGGAGCGCCAGGCGTTCCGCGCGCTGCCGAAGTCGGGCGGCGTGCTCTTCATGATCCGGTTGACGGTGCATCCGCTGGAGGAAGCGTTGGCGGATCCCGAGGTGCGGGCCGGCTTCGTCCGGGCATTGGCGACGATGCCGGATGAGATCGCCGCCTACAAAGGCGTGGCCTCGGTGCGGGCCGGGCTTTGCCACCGGCTCGGAGCACGGCCTTGAACGGCCGGACTAGGCGCTTGCCGTGGCGCCGTCCGATCGTTGTCATCGCGCCGCCCCGTCCCGTCGGATGAACCGCCGCATGCCACGCCGCCATGCCCTTGCCGGGCTGGTGGCGCCCGCGTCGGCGCCGCTCGCCGGGTGCCTCCCGACCGGTGCCCATCCTTGATCCAATCATCGCATGACCCTTGAACGTTCTCCGTTCGGAATCCTTCCCGACGGATCCCCGATCACTCTCCACACCTTCAGGAACCCGCGGGGAACGACGCTCAAGGTGATGGATCACGGTTTGATCATCACCGAGCTCCATGTGGCGGACCGCGCCGGCCGCATCGGCAACGTCGTCCTCGGTTTCGACAACTTGCCGCGCTATCTCGCGGGGCATCCGTTCTTCGGCGCCATCGCCGGACGCGTGGCGAACCGCATCGCCCACGGCGCCTTCACGCTCGATGGCCGGACCTACCAACTCGCGACCAACAACGGCGTGAACCATCTGCACGGAGGCAAGGTCGGATTCGACAAGAAGCGGTGGTCCTTCCTCGAGGACGAGACCACCTCGGGGTTCTCTCGCGTCCGTTTCAGCTACTTGAGCGTCGACGGCGAGGAGGGTTATCCCGGCAACCTCGGGATCCAGGTCGACTATATCCTCACCGAGGACGACCAGGTCCGGATCCGTTACCAGGCGACGACCGACCAGGCGACGCCGATCAACCTGACGAACCACAGCTACTTCAACCTCGCCGGGAAGGGGACCATCCACGGCCATGAACTGCAGCTCACCGCGTCACGCTATACACCGGTGGACGGCGGCTTGATCCCGACCGGTGAACTGGCCCCCGTGGCCGGCACCGCGCTGGATTTCACGGAACCGAACGCCATCGGCGAGCGCATCGAGCGGACCGGCCTCACGCCGACCGGCTACGACCACAATTTCGTCCTCGACGACGGCGGCAAGTCGATCGCCCTCGCGGCGCGGGCCTTCGAGCCGGAGAGCGGGCGCGTCCTGGAGGTGCTCACTGACCGGCCCGGGATCCAGCTCTACACGGCGAACTTCCTTCCTGCCGACGGGATCGAATGCACGGGAGGCGTGAAGCTCGGCCGCCATGGCGGCTTCTGCCTCGAGACGCAGAATTTCCCCGACGCGATCAACCAGCCGGGCTTCCCCGAGGCGGTCCTCCGGCCCGGTGAAGTCTACGACACCACCACCGTCTTCCGGTTCGGCACGCGCTGACCCGGGGCGGGTTCAGCGGAGGGACGCCGCGATGGCTTCCGCGGCTTTCGCGGGATCCGGCGCGGCGGTGATGGGGCGTCCCACCACGAGCCATGAAGCGCCCGCGGCGATGGCGTCCTGAGGACTCAAGGTCCGTTTCTGGTCGTCGGCCTTCTCGGCGCCCGTCCGGATGCCGGGCGTCACGAGCTGCATCTCGGCCGGGAGGATCTTCCGTAGCATCGGGAGCTCGAGCGGCGAGCACACCAGGCCGCGGAGCCCGGCGCCGGCGGCCGATCGCGCGAGCCGCTCGACCTGCTTGGCGACGTCCGTCTCGCCGCCGAGCTCGGCCAAGGCAGCGTGGTCCATGCTGGTCAGGACGGTGACGCCGAGCACGAGCGGGGCCGGCCGGCCCAGTTCTTTCGCGGTGATCTGGGCGGATTGCTCGGCCGCCCGCATCATCTCCGAGCCGCCGCTGCAATGGATGGTGAGCATCTGCACGTCGAGGCGCGTCGCGGACGCGACCGCCTTGGCGACGGTGTTCGGGATGTCGTGGAACTTGAGGTCGAGGAACACGCTCGCCCCGGTCGCGCGGAGTTGGCGGACGATCTCGGGCCCGGCGGCGACGAAGAGTTCTTTGCCCACCTTGAAGGCGCCGACGTGGGGCGCGACCGAACGGGCGAGTTCGACGGCCTGGGCGGCGGACGGCACGTCGAGGGCGACGATGATCGGGTTTCGCATCGCCGGATTGTCCGGGGAGCCGGCCGTTGCTGGCAACCGGGAAGCTCCCGGTGCGCCGAGGCCGTCCAGCGCGCGGTGCCGGGGCCGGCCGGATCCGGGGAGCGACAATTGCTTTGACGCCCGGGCGCGCGAGGAACAGAAAGCGCCGTCCCCTCCTCGCGTATCCACTCCAAGGATCCCTCATGAATTCCACCTCCATCCTTCGGTCGTTGCGTCGTTGGTCCGTCTTGGCCGCGGTGCTCTTCGCGTCCGCGGTCCAGGCCAAGGTCCTCGACAATTTCGATGCGGCCCGGCGCGTGACCGTCACCTCGCTCGCTCCTGCCGACACCCCGGTCGCGACCTCCAAGGTCGAGCGCGTCGGCGAGGGTGCGAGCGGAAGGGGCGGACCGTTTTGCGGAGTCGTGCTCTTGTATCTCTCTTTCCCTCCTCCTTGTCCGGCGACAGCCGGACGGGAGGATGAGGCCTTGGCGCTTGGTGGGAGGCGGCGCCTGCTGATCCCCGACCTGCGATGCCGCGGAGTGCCATCGATTCTTTGGAACCGATGGATCTGGAAGACAGGAAAACAGGAACGGAACCCGTGGAGCTCCGGTTTTCCTGCTTTCCAGATTCCAACTCCGCCCCGGCTTCCTTGTCCGCCCGTTTTGATCGCACCTCGTCGGCGACCACCGGGGGATGTGCTATCCGTGAGCGGATTCGTTTGAACAGAGCCGGACACTTGCCTGAGTGTCCGGCCTTTCTCTCACCATGTCTGAACCTATCCGCCGCGGAGTCGTCGCCGCACTCTGGACCCCGACCGATGCCGCCGGTCGCCTGATCGAGACCGCGCTCGCCGACCACCTCTCGTTCCTCCGCTCCGCCAAGGTCCACGGCGTGCTGGCGCTGGGCAGCACCGGCGAGTTCGTCCATCTGGCCGAGGCGGACCGGATCCATCTGCTCCACAAGGCCGTGGAGCTCGGCGGCGGATTGCCCGTCCTGGCCAACGTGAGCGACGTGAGCCCGGCGGTGGCCTGCCGCATCGCCAAGGCCGCGGCCGATGCCGGCTGCGCGGGGATCGCGGTGCTGCCGCCGTGGTATTTCCCGCTCAGCCAGGACGACCAGCTGGAGTTCTTCCTGCGCGTCGCCGATGCCGCGGACCTGCCGGTCTGCCTCTACAATTTCCCCGAACGCACCGGCAACCGCATCGCGCTCGGCACCATCGCCGCGTTCGGTGCCCGCGCCCGGTTGGTCGCGGTGAAGCAGAGCGGCGCCGAATGGGCCTATCACCAGGAGCTCATCGCCCTGGGGCGCGAGAAGGATTTCTCCGTGTTCACCGGCGCCGACACACGGTTCGCGGAGGCGTTGGCGCTCGGGTGTTCCGGCTGCATCAGCGGTTTGGCGAACGTCCTGCCGGAAGCCTTGGTCGAGGTCTTCGAGGCCTCGGCTTCGGGCGCGGACCCCTCGGTGCCGATGTCGCTGCTGGAGCGCGCCGGCACGTTGTGCGGTTCTGTGAACTTCCCGCTCGATGTGGCGGCCGCGATGCGGGCGCGCGGCTTCGAGGCCGGAGAACCCAAGCAGGCGATCTCGGCCGAGACCGCCGTGAAGTGCGCCCAGCTGACGCACGACCTGCGGCTGCTCTTCCAAGGGGCGGGACTTCCGTGACCGCTCCCACCGCGACCTCCGGGCGACGGCCCGCGACGACGGCCTACCGCTGGGGCGTCGTCGGCATGTTGTGGCTGGTGTGCTGCTTCAACTACGCGGATCGCCAAGCGATCTCGGTGGTGTTCCCGCTGCTCACCGAGGAGTTCGGCTTCGACAAGCAACAGCTGGGGCTCATCGCGTCGGCGTTCATGTGGGTCTACGCCGGCGCGGCGCCGCTCGCGGGCTGGGCCGGGGACCGCTTCCAGCGCCGGCATCTGATCCTCGGCGGATGCCTCTTCTGGAGTTTCGTGACGCTGACGACGGCGTGGTGCGGGAAGCTCTGGCAGTTCGTCACCGTCCGGGCGCTGGAAGGCTTCGGCGAGACGTTCTATTTCCCGGCCTCGATGTCGTTGGTGAGCGCCTACCATGGCGCCCGCACGAGGTCCCGGGCGATGGCCGTCCACCAATCGAGCGTGTACGTCGGCACCATCGGCGGCAGCTGGCTCGGGGCGGTGCTCGCCGAACGGTACGGTTGGCGGACGGGGTTCTATCTCTTCGGCGCCGCCGGGATGGTGCTGGCGGTGGTCTTGTATGCGCTCCTGCGGGAACCGGCCCGCGACGAGGGCGAGGCGGGATCCGGGGGGGCTCCGGCCGCCGCGGACGGCGCCCCGCCGAAGTTCTCCGAGACGTTGCGGTTCCTGCTGGGCCACCCGTCGGCGCGCCTGCTCCTGCTCGGTTTTGTCGGGGCGAATTTCGTCGCGACGCTGTTCCTTGTGTGGACGCCCACGTTCCTCATCGAGAAGTTCGGTTTCAAGCTGGGTGCCGCCGGCTTGAGCGCGACGGTGTTCATCCACGCCGCGAGCGCGTTGAGCGCGCCGTTGTCCGGTTGGCTGGCCGATGTCTGGACCGCCCGGCGGCCCGGCGGCCGTATGCTCGTCCAGGCGGCCGGCATGGCGGCCGGGGCCGGTTTCGTCGGCCTGGTCGGCTGGACCACGGACAAGATGACGTTGCTGCTGGCGATGACCGCGTTCGGTCTCTGCAAGGGCTGTTACGACGCGGGGATCTTCGCCTCGCTCTACGACGTGGTGCCGGCGCGTTCGCGGGCGACGGCGGCGGGCGTGATGAACACCGTCGGCTGGACCGGCGGCGCGCTGGGTCCGCTCTACGCCGGCTGGATGGCGAAGCACGCGGGGCAGGGGAGCGAGGTCGCCAACATGAGCCTCGCCGTCTCGCTCTGCGGCGGCATCTACGTCGTCGTCGCCGTGCTGCTGGTGTTCGCGGCCCGGAGCGCACGGACCGGTCCACCGGCTGCAGGGTCCTCGTCCGTCCTCCCGGTCTGAGCCGTCGGGCGAGCCGGCCCGTTTCCCGGCAACTTCCCCCTTCCCACCCGGGCGCACGGCCCTATCTTCCGCGGACTTTCGTACAGATGGACGCCGCCCACATCCGCAATTTCAGCATCATCGCCCACATCGACCACGGCAAGACGACCTTGTCGGACCGCCTGCTCCACCGCACGGGGACGGTGGCCACGCGCGACATGTCCGCGCAGATGCTCGATGCCATGGACCTCGAGAAGGAGCGCGGCATCACCATCAAGGCGCATCCGGTCACGATGCTCTACAAGGCGAAGGACGGGGAGACCTACGAGCTCAACCTGATCGACACGCCGGGACACGTGGATTTCGCGTACGAGGTCTCGCGATCGCTGGCCGCTTGCGAAGGGGCCGTGCTCATCGTGGACGCGGCGCAGGGCGTCGAGGCCCAGACCGTCGCCAACGTCCACCTGGCGATGAAGCAGCAGCTCACCATCATCCCGGTCATCAACAAGATCGACCTGCCGCACGCCAACATCCCGCAGGCCAAGCAGCAGCTCGAGGACATCCTCGCCATCGACGGCGAGGGCGCCATCCCGGCGAGCGCCAAGGAAGGCATCGGCATCGAGGAGATCCTCGAAGCGATCGTCGCCCGCGTGCCGCCGCCCAAGCCGACCGGCGAGCGGTCGCTCCAGGCGCTGGTGTTCGACAGCTACTTCGACACCTACAAGGGCGTGGTCATCCTCGTGCGCGTGTTCAACGGGGAGCTGAAACCCGGCATGCAGGTCCGCCTGCCGTACTCCGACAAGGTCGTCGAGGTGAAGGAGGTCGGCTCCTTCAACCCGAAGCCCTACACCCGCGAGAAGCTCGAGTGCGGCGAGACCGGCTACATCACCGCGAACATCAAGACCCCCAAGGAGGTCAAGGTCGGCGACACCATCACCGACCATCGCATCCCGTCGCCGGCCTTGCCCGGGTTCCAGGAGATCCATCCGATGGTGTTCTCGGGCATCTACCCGATCAACACGGCGGACTACGAGGGCCTCAAGGCCAGCGTCGCCAAACTCCAGCTGAACGACTCCGCCTTCGTCTTCCAGAGCGAGAGCTCGGCCGCGCTCGGGTTCGGCTTCCGCTGCGGTTTCCTCGGATTGCTCCACATGGAGATCATCCAGGAGCGCCTCCGCCGGGAGTACGACATGGACATCATCGCCACCTATCCGAGCGTGGTGTACCAGGTGAGGCTCACCGACGGGACGGAGAAGACCGTGGACAACCCGGCGTTCATGCCGGACGCGACCTTCATCAACGAGATCCGCGAGCCCATGGTGAAGGCCTTCGTGATGTGCCCGAACGAGAACATCGGCGACATGATGTCGCTCATCTCCGAGAAGCGCGGCGACCTGAAGCACACCGAGACGCTCGATCCTCGGCGCGTCATGCTCACGGCCGACATCCCGATGAACGAGATCCTCATCGATTTCCACGACCGGATCAAGTCCATCACCCGCGGCTTCGGCTCGATGGATTACGAGCCCGGCGAATACCGCGTGAGCGACATGGTGAAGCTCGACATGCTCGTGAACGGCGAGCCGATGGACGCCTTCTCCTGCATCGTCCACCGCACCAAGGCCGAGTTCCGCGGCCGGGCGCTGTCCGCGAAGCTCAAGGAGGTCATCCCCAAGCAGCAGTTCGTCATCGCCATCCAGGCGGCCATCGGCGGCAAGATCATCGCCCGCGAATCCGTCAGCGCCATGCGCAAGGACGTCACCGCGAAATGCTACGGCGGCGACATCAGCCGCAAACGCAAGCTCCTCGAGAAGCAGAAGGAAGGTAAGAAGCGGATGAAGAGCATCGGCTCGGTGAACATCCCGCAGGAGGCCTTCATCGAGGTCCTCAAGGCCTAGCATCCGACCGGCGAAGGACATGCTCGAGCATCTCTTCACGCAGAACCGCGAATGGGCCCGGGCGATCAGCACCCGCGACCCGCAGTTCTTCCAGAAGCTCTCCGAGCAGCAGGCGCCGGAATACCTGTGGATCGGCTGCGCGGACAGCCGCGTGCCGGCCAACGAGATCGTCGACCTCCTGCCCGGCGAGCTCTTCGTCCACCGCAACGTGGCGAACCTGGTCATCCACACCGATTTCAACTGCCTCTCCGTCATCGAGTACGCGGTGGCCGTGCTCCGGGTGAAACACATCATCGTCTGCGGCCATTACGGCTGCGGCGGCGTCCGGGCGGCCCTCCAGGACCGCCGGCTCGGCCTCATCGACAACTGGCTCCGCCATATCCGCGACGTCCGCCTGCGCCATCGCGCCGAGCTCGATGCCCTCCCTTCCGAGGATTCCCAGGTCGACCGCCTCTGCGAGCTCAACGTCGCGGAACAGGTCTTGAACGTTTGCCAGACCACGATGGTCCAGAGCGCGTGGGAAGAAGGCCGCAAGCTGGAGGTCCATGGCTGGATCTACTCCTTGCAGGACGGCTTGCTCCGCGATCTGGCGGTCGGCGTCTCGGACGCCGCCGGGGCGCAGGCGCTCCTCCTCCGCAACCACTGAAGCACATGCATCTGTTCCGTTGGCTCTTCTCCCGCACCGTCCGCAAGGCCGGCGAACTGGGCGACACCGTCCAGAAGATCCTCGACCACCAGCGCGACGTGCTGCCCGGGGCCAACATCGCCACCGTCGAGGCCGCGTTGGCCGCGTTGAAGAAGACCGTCCGCAGCGGCGCCGATGCCGCGGCGATCAAGGCGCAGATGGCCTCGCTCGAGGAGGAGGCCAACCGCTGGCTGCGGCCGTATCCCAACGCTGATTTCCGCGAATACGCGGTGATGTTCCTCGAGATCGCCATCCTGATCCTCGGGAGCCGCGCGTTCTTGGTCCAGCCGATGGTCATCCCCACCGGCTCGGCCCAGCCGACCTTGTGGGGCATCACCTACGAGGACCTCCGCGACAAACCCGAGGTCGTCATCCCGTCCGGCCCGATGCGGCTGTGGGACCGCTGGGTCAACGGAATCAGCTACTACCACGTGGTCGCTGAGCAGGACCTCGAGATCACCGGGATCGATGACCATCCGAAGACGCTGGTCCCGTTCGTCTCGAGGCAGAGCCTCAAGACGACCGCCGGCGACGTCACCATCTGGTTCCCGCCCGACCGTTTCCCAGAGCAGTTGGGCCTGCTGGACGAATCCGTCCGGCAGTTCAAGAAGACCAGCTTCCGGAAAGGCGAGGACATCGTGCGGGCGCGGGTGACGACCGGCGACCATCTGTTCGTCGAGCGGGTCACCTACAATTTCCGGCGCCCCCAGCGCGGTGAGATCATCGTCTTCCGCTCGGAGACCCATCCGGGCATGACCGCCAACACACACTACATCAAGCGGCTCGTCGGCTTGGGCGGCGAGCGGATCCGCATCGGCGACGACCGGCACACCTACATCAACGGGGTGCCGCTCACGACCAACGACTACGGCTTCGAGAAGGTTTTCGCGTTCGACCCGCAACGCCCCCCGATACGCATCAACCAGCCGGATCAGAACACCTACTCCGGCCATCTGAACGGCACGGTCTGGTACCGCGCCGAGGGGAACGTCGGTGCCACCCGGAACTTCCCCGACGAAAAGACCGAGTACACCATCCGGCCCGGCCATTACGTCTGTTTCGGCGACAACACGATGAACAGCGCCGATTCGCGCGCCTGGGGCGAACCCGATTTCGACCAGAAGAAGGTCATCGGGCGGTCGTTGTTCGTCTTCTGGCCGTTCACCCGCCGGTTCGGTCCCGCCCTGCATTGATCCGGGCGGGCGGAGGTGGCGGGCACTCGTAGCGCAGGTTTGTAACCTGCTGTATCGCCGAGTTGCACTCGGCCCGGTGTCGAGATGGCCGGTCGCCCGTCTTGGCAGCGGGTGCGATAAGAAGTGGCGGACCTATGTAGCGCAGACTGCCAGTCTGCGCTACCTCGGCCGATGTGTCGGCCACTTCCAACCCGCACCCTGATCCGGGCGACGGCTGGTCGATCGTCCGCGACCAGGATACGGTGGCCCCATGGACAGCGTGCCGAAACCCGCGACCCGGATCACCGGCGAGATCGTCTATCTCTACGCCTACGACATCGCCTACGAGATGTCCCGGACGCCGGTCACCCAGTTGCTCGGGCATCCGGTGACGCCCTTCAAGGTCGACACCGGTCGGCGCGGGCCGAGGCATCTGCTCTTCCACCAACCGCAGACCGTCCGCCTGCCACCGAGCGACCGCACCGGACCGCTCGGACCGTCGCGGGTCGGCATGACGGTCAAGCTGCTGCCGATCGGCGCCATCAGCATCGCCGTGAGCGTCCCGTTCGACGTCGAGAAGCTCCAGGACCTCGTCGTCTACCACGACCTCCAGTTCGCCGACGGCGCGCTCTATGACGATGTCCGACGGCTGGCCGAGAAGATCCGCGCCGAACTGGCGCCGCACATCCTGCGGCCCAACGGACAATTGCTGGAAGAGGAGGCTTACACGGTCTTCTGCATCCATGCGCCGCTGCGCACACCGGCGGGATCGCCCTTCCGGGCCGAGGCCTGGCTGGACGTGCACCGCCGCGAGATCGCCGCGCTGCTCACCCAGGACGGTGCGTCGGACCTCTCCCGACAAGAGGTGCTCGAATCGACCAGCCGCAGCCTGAGCTACCACGAGGACGACCTCATCGTGATCGATTGGGACGCCGCGTTGCTCGTTGACCAGCCGGCCGACACCGCCGAAGCGATCCACATCCTTGAGCTCGCCAATCTCCAGCTCGCCGAGCTCGAGGCCTACGACCGGCACCTCGACGCCTCGCTGGAGCGCAGCTATCGCGACCTCGGCAACTCCCCGCTGCGCCGCCGTGCCGATGTCCTCCGCGAGCTCCGCGAACTGCGCATCGACATGGCGCGTTTCCACGACGAGTTGTCGAACCTCAGCAAGTTCTTCGGCGATTGGCACCTCGCCCGGGTCTACGAGGCCGCCGCTGCGCGCTTCCATCTGGCCGATTGGCACCGGGCCGTCGACGACAAGCTCAAGACGCTCGACGACCTTCACCAGATCCTGAAGTCCGACCAGAGCAACCGCTGGATGATGATCCTCGAGGTCACGGTCGTGCTGCTCTTCATCATCGACGTGGTGATGCTGTTCGTCGGGATGAAGTGACCGGGGCCGGCGGGACCGCGATCTCGCCCAACACCCGGACCGGGGTGCCGCCGTGGAGCCGGAGCCGGAAACCTCTGCCGTCCGCTGGCGGAGGCCGCGCCCAGAGGATGCCGCCTTTGATCTCAGCGGATGAGCAGGGCGATCGCGCTGCCTCGTCGGGCGCGTCGCGCACGGCGTGGCCGAGGCCAGGACCACCACCACCGAGATGGCGATGGCCGGCCGGATCAGCCAGGTCCGGAGCTGCGAGGGG
The DNA here is from genome assembly GCA_903916195.1 of uncultured Verrucomicrobiota bacterium. Taxonomy (GTDB): domain Bacteria; phylum Verrucomicrobiota; class Verrucomicrobiia; order Limisphaerales; family UBA9464; genus CAIVQB01. The sequence continues at coordinate 16,461 of CAIWVP010000038.1, forward strand.
GCACGCCCGGTTTCATCTCCGGACGCGGTGGAGCTGTCGATGCATGCTTCGCCGTGCCGTCGCCCGCCGCTTGCGGGACGGCTGCTTCCCGACGATTCTCGGCGGGCGATGACCACGACCCTCCAAGAACGCTACGACGACGCGATGTTCGATTACTCGACCGGCGACTACGCCGGCGCGATCGCCAAGCTCCAGGGCATCCTCGCGGAAGCGCCGGTGGACTTCGACGCCCAGCTCGCGGTCGCGATGTGCCATTACCGGTTGGGCGACTATCCGACCGCCATCGCGGAAGGCCACAAGGCGGAGAAGCTCAAGCCGAACGAGCAGCTCGTGCACACCAACCTGTCGCTCTTCTACATGCGGTCCGGCGACAAGCAGACCGCCGAGAAGCACGGTCTCCAGGCCCGTATCTCGTCGTGGAAGGAGAACATGGCCGCGCCCGTCGCCGGTGCCGCGCAACCGGCCGACGCCGAGCTCCAGATGGCCCAACCGAAGCTCGCGCCGGTGAAGCTCCCGGAGAAATTCCCCGACCAGCCGTGGAAGAAGGAAAAGGCGACCGGCGCGGCGAAGCCCCCGCCCCCGGCCCATTGACCCATCGTCCTGCAAAAGGCGCAGGCCATCGTATCGCATGGCGTGCCGCGATCATAGCGCCGCGGCGAGGATGGCGGACAGTTCGCCGGGCTCCAGTGGGATCGGATCGCCCTTCATGCGGCTCGCTTGGGTGGCTTTCGCGGCGATCGCGATGAAGGGCAGGAGCGCGGCGCGCAAGAGTCGGCACGAGGGTCGGCACGTGGGTCGGCACGTGAGTTTGATGCTGGGTTCGGCGCGATAGCGTCTTGGAGTGCGCTAGTCCTCTGGCGCTTTGGGCGGGGGCAGCAACCGGGAAGGACGCCGCTCATCGAAGCCAATCCCGTCTCCGAAAGCGGCAGGGGACTGCCGCAGTCCAAGACCTCGCGGAGTTCGCGCCTCCGAGACCGCAGGTAGGCGGGTGCGGCGGCTCCGCTTCATCCGCCCCTTCCGCCCTCGCAGCCTCCCTCGCTTACTCCGGGCGCGGCATCTTGTCGGCGAGGCGGATGTATTCCCAGACGGCGCCGATGGTCTTCGGGCCGTCGCCGCCGAGCACGTCGGGCAGCGGGCTCTTGCCCTCTTCGTCGAAGTAGCCGGGCATCTTGGTGGACGGATCCACTGAGGTCGGCGCCCGCAGCCATCGGCGGAAGTACGCCGGCTGGATGCGGTCGAAGCTGGTGGCGAGGTTGATGCCCGGCGCCTCGAACACCTGGGTGGCGCCCATCTCGCCGACCGGATGGCAGGACACGCAGGCGAAGCCGCCGTTCGCGCTCACCAGCTTCTGGCCGGCTTTGGCGAGGTCCGAGGTGTCGGCTGGCGCCGGATCGGCGGGCGTCTTGGCCGGCAGGCCGGCGATGGTGGCGAGGCCGGTGGCGAGGTGCTCGGCGTAGGCGGGGAAATTGGGCATCCGCGATTCCAGCCACGGGCGCGGCTTCACCGGATGCGTGCCGGCGATGAACTTGGCCGTCCACTCGGGCTTGAGCTTGCCGTAGAGCAGTTGGTAGGCGGGGAAGCCCTCGAACTTGCCGTGGCACTCGCGGCAGTTCAGATGCTCGGATTGGCGCGCGAGGAAATCGGCGGAGGTGTGGCGCGTGAGCGAAGCGCGGTCCGTGGCGGCGAAGGCGCGTAGGGCGGCCTTTTGCGCCGCGTTGAAGTTGAAGAACGGCGTCTTGTTCGCCTCGGCCGGTCTTTGGTCGGCGATGCAACCGGAGGTCCACCGGTCGGCGTTCAGTTCGGCGAGCGGCTTGGCGACAAGTTCGGATCTTGCGCCGTCCAGCGTATGGCAGTTCAGGCAACCCACAGCGGTCACCAGCCGCCGGCCCTTCTCGATCAGTGCGGCGTCGGTGGGGGCGGCTGTGATTTCGGCCTTTTCTGCCACGGACATCAAGAACTCCGCCAAGTTCTGCGCCTCCTTGGCGGACAGCCTGAAGTCCGGCATCCGGATCCAGGCGAAGTGCTCCTGCGGTTTCTGCAGGAACGCCGCGAGCGCGCCGGGAGCGAACTTGGCGTTCAACCGCCGATGGGTGATCTGGTGGGGCATCGTCCGCCCGTGTTCCGGAGAATCATGGCACGCCACACAGTGCAGTTTTTCGAAGAGCGCCTTGCCTTCCTCGACATCGCCCTTGGTGGCTGCGAATGGAGCCGGGCCTTTGAGCGAGGCCAGAAAAGCGGCGGCCGCCTCCGCTTTGGCGGTCGCGTCCGCACCCAGGAACAGGAACGGCATGGGCCGGGTCTCCCGGGAATGAATCTCGTCCTCGTGCCAAAGCACGGTCACGGGGTTGCCCGGCAGATCGTTGGTGATGAATTCCCGTCGGGCGTGGGGATGCTCGATCCAGCGGGCCAACCAATCGAAATTGCGGCGGCCGCCGATGCCGTCGAAGGCCGGGGCATCCATCGCCAGCTCGGGCATGCCGCCGGGCGTGGTGTGGCACTTGGCGCAGCGGTTCTCCGCGAACAGGTCGCGTCCGCGGCGGACGAGCAGCGCCTTCTTCAGGTCGTCGGTCTCGGGATGCGAGAGCTCGGTGAGCGGGATCGGATTGTAGGGGGTCTCCTTGTTCGACCAGAAAAGGCGGACGAAGGCGTCGCCGGCCGCGGGCGACTTGAACTCGGCGACGAGGTTGTTCGCGCCCTTGTTGAGGCGGATGCTCTTGCCGGTGACCGGTTTGTCGCCCTCGCCCTTGCCTTCGAGCACGACGGTGTCGTTGACCGTGAGCTTGAGGTCGCCGTTGAACTCGGCGTGGAAGGTGAAGTCGGCCCGCAGTTCCGCCGCGACCTGGCCTTTCCACGTGGCGGTGAACGGTCCCGGCGCGAGGAACGGCGTCGCTGGTTGTCCGGCCGGGACGTGCAGCCAGACGTTCTCGGCGACGGACAGATCCGTCCCGCCCCCGGCCGCGAAGGTGACCGCGAGACCGGCCGGGTTGTCCGCGGCACGAAGACCCGCGATGGCGGCGGCGAAGAGGAGCGCGAGCAGGGCAGGGCGGCGTAGCGTCATGGCAAATGGACGCCTGGAAGCCTTCGGGGCTTCAGGCGCGGTGGACGGTAAAGAGGAGGTCAAGGGGCCGGCCATCAAAAAGACCATAGTGCGCGCCCCGCGGAGATCTCGGGCGGGACGCTGACCCGAGACGGCCACCGTCGGGCCTGCCTCGAAGAACGGACAGAGGGGTTCCTCGGGTGCGATCGGAAGCGGCGGACCCATTTTGCGGAATTGTGCTCTGTTTCGCTGAGTCGGACTTGGCAGGGCGCGAGGAGATCCGGCGCGCTGGGCGAGGGTGACGGCTGCCTCGGCCGGTGCCATGCCCATCGGCATGGACCCGAAGGATGTCTTCGCCTTGGCCTTGGGTTTGGACGGCACGCCATGGACGGTGGTCGGGTTGCGATCCGACCCGGAGCTCAAGCGCCTGGACATCGAGGTAGATTTCCCTCCGGGAAGCCGCTTGTCGCACCCGGAGAGCGGTCCGTGCGGCTCGGTGATCGGCGGCCATGGCATCTGGGGCGGGTCCGTCTCCGAGCAGGCCTCGGCGGCCTCGGTGATCTTGCCACCGGCGTGGTCCATCAGGTCTGCCAATTGCGCCAAATCGGCGAGGCCGTCAACCGAGGGACCGTCATCGAGCGGACCGATGTGGTAACGCCGCAGCACCCGATAGGATGCTGCGGCGTCGTCGCGGGCGTCCGACCGACCTTGATGAGGCCGGTCGGCGCGGGGAGTTTTCCGGGGCTCAGTTCAGCGAGGCCGCCGTGGTCGGGATCTCATGCACGGTGTGCTGGATCTCCTGTGCGATGGGGGTGCCGTCCTTGGCCTTGAGGTCCCACTTGATGGATTGCTGCATGACCGGCTTGAAGTCGGCGATGCCGAGCGTGACCGAGAGGCCGTCCGCGGAGAGCTTGGCCCCGGTGATCTCGAGCGACTCGCGGCCCTTGGCCTTGGGGTCTTTCACCTGCATCTCAGGGGAACCGTAGTTCTCGCTGCGGTTGTAGTTCCAACGCTTGCCGCTCCAGTTCTGGAGATCGGCGACGGAGGCGGGGTCGAGCGGCTGGCTGAAGGCGAGCTGCACGCCGCCGGGCACGGCCTTCACGCCGCGGACGGACTGGACCGTCTTGCCGGTGTAGCGCACGCGGTCGAAGCCGGTGATGCGGGCGGCGTTGGACTGCCATTCGCTGAGGCCGGCGATGTAGAGCTGGCCGTCCTGCGGGTGGAACTTGGCGCGCATGACCGAGCTGGTGAACTTGAGCGGGAACTTCACGACGCCGCCCTGCATGCGGCCGCCGGAGATCTTCTCCTTCATGACGAGGAAGAGGCTGGATTTGCCGTAGGACTCGTGGAGCAGCTCGCCCTTGTACGGTCCCCACTTGTCGCTGGTGACCCAGATCTGGCCGCCGCCGGAGTTGTCATAATCGTTGTGCGAGAGCCAGGCGAGGGGCGGGGTCCAGGAATCGGCGAGCGCCTTCGGGGTGAGCTTGTTCACGACGCCGAGGAAGCCGCCGGGCTTGACCCAGTTGATGGGCGTGGAGGGGACCCAGGTGCCCTCGTTGTCGGAGGTGGTGACCTGGCCGTCGCCGCGGACGCCGATGCCGTTCGGGGCGCGGACGCCGCGGGCGATGATCTCGAGCTTCTTGCCGTCGGGGCTGAGCTTGAACACGCAACCGGCGTGCGAGCAGACAGAGCCGTTGCCCTGCGAGGCCTTCTGGTCGCCGAAGCCGCGGCCGCCGCCGTTCACCGGGTTGGCCTTGGCGAAGTAGAAGTTGCCGGCGTCGTCGCGCTGGAGGTCGAACAAGAACTCGTGGAAGCCCTCGGTCGACATGTAGTCGTTGTTGAAGTTCTCGTACACGTCGGCCTCGCCGTCGCCGTTGAGGTCGCGGTAGCGGGTGATCTGGTCGCGGCCGCTGGTGTAGATGACATCGTCGACGATCACCAGGCCGAGGGTCTCGTATTGGCCGGAGGCGTAGCGCGTCCAGACGAGGTCCTGGAGCTTGTCGTCGATGCCGGAGACGATCCAGACGTCGCCGTCATGCGTGCAGAACGCGGCGCGCTTGCCGTCGCGGAAGAAGTCGAAGCCGGCGAAGCGCACGCGGCGCTTCCACGGGTTGCTCTCCGGCGTGCCGAGGGTGTCGGTCACGTAGGCGCCGTCGGGCGTCGCGCTGGTCGCGAGCATCCCGGTGCGCTTGATGGACTCGGTCCAGCGGCGAGGGCCGCCTTTGCTGAAGTCCTTGAGCGCGGGGGCGCCGGCGGCGAGCGTGTCGAACTTGCCCTTGGCCGACTCCGGCCCGTTCCAGACCACGACCTTGAAGGTGGACGCCTTCGTGCCCTTGGGGACGACGAGGCTCACATGGCCGTCCGCGGCCTTGAGCTTGACGCCTTCGGGCAGGCCGATGCCGGCGATCTTGGTGACGGTGCCGTTGCTGGAGAAGGTGAGCGCGCCGTCCTGGACCGCGGGCGCGGAGCCATCGATGTCGGCGACGAGCACGGAGAACGTCTGCGGGACCTTGCGGGACTTGAAGAAGAGGAAGCCCTTCTCCGGCGCATCGATGTGGAACGTGCGGGTGAAGGCGACCTGGCCGTCGGCCGCGGTGCTGCCCGGTTGCTCGCTGACCTTGGTGCCGCCGGCGACGGTGTAGGTGAGCAGCACGTCCATGCCGTCCACGCGCAGGCCGTCCCAGTGGGCGACGTTCTTGTCCATCGGACCGAAGGGCTCGGTGCGGGTGTCCACGAACTTGCCGGCGGCATCGGCGACGCCGGGGACCTTCGCGGTGCCGAACTTCTGCTCGCCGACGATGCCGGGATGGTTTCCGTGCGAGCCGTCGAACGCGACGCCCCTGGTGGTGATGAAACCGCCGGTCCAGCCCGCCGCCATGCGGCAGAGATCGGTGTCGAAGAGCACCGCCGAATCGTTGCCGACGCGGATGGCGAGGCCCTTCATGGCGGTGTTGCCGGCCGGGGCCTTGGCGGAGATGCAGGCGCCTTGGAACGGGAAATCGTCCGGCAGCATCTGGAATTTGGCGTCCTTGCCATCTTGGGCGAGGGCGATGTTCGTCGCCAAGGCGAGCGCGGCCGCACCGGCGGTCGCCCAGGCCCGGGCGGGGGAGTGGTTCGTTGCTTGCATGATCAGAATGGAAATTGTGTGCCGGCGTCGCGCCGCCGCGTCCAGAGTCAAAACTGGTTCTTCCCGTTTTTCTGGCCCGGCGGGGCCCGGACCGACCCTCGCAGACGCCCGGCCCGCGGGCCGCATTCGATCCACCGTCCCGCCGCCGGCGGCACGGTGCCGTGATCGCGGTCGTCCGCCAAAACCGTTGCCGCCTTCCGAGCCGGTCACGTAGCTTCCCGCGACTTCGACCATGAAGATCTACATCGACGGGCAATTCTACAGCGAGGCGGACGCCAAGATCTCCGTCTTCGACCACGGTCTCCTCTACGGTGACGGTGTCTTCGAAGGCATCCGGATGTACCACAACCGCGTCTTCAAGCTCCGCGAGCACATCGAGCGGCTCTTCTGGTCGGCCAAGGCGCTCCTGCTCGAGATCCCGATGACGCCGCAGGAGCTGATCGACGCCACCGTCGAGACCTGCCGGCAGAACGGTCTTCGCGACGGCTACATCCGCCTGCTCGTCACCCGCGGCAAGGGCACGCTCGGCCTCGACCCGCGCCGCTGCCCGAAGGCGTCGGTCATCATCATCGCCAGCACGATCCAGCTCTATCCCGAGAAGTATTATCAGGAAGGCCTGACCATCGTGACCGTGCCGACCACGCGGAACCTGGTGAACTCGGTGAACCCGGCGATCAAGTCGCTGAACTATCTCAACAACATCCTCGCGCGCATCGAGGCGAACAACGCCGGCGTCGAGGAGGCCATCATGCTGAACAGCGACGGCTTCGTGGCCGAGTGCACGGGCGACAACGTGTTCATCGTGCAGAAGGGCAAGCTCTTCACCCCGCCGCTCAGCGCCGGAGCGCTCTACGGCATCACGCGCAACACGGTGCTCGACGCCGCGCGCGAACTGGGGATCCCGGCCGCCGAGCCGCAGCTCACCCGCTACGACGTCTACATCGCCGACGAGATGTTCCTCACCGGCACCGCCGCGGAGATGGTGCCGGTGGTGAAGGTCGATGGCCGCGTCATCGGCGATGGCAAGCCCGGCCCGGTGACCGCGAAGCTGCTCGCCGCCTTCCGCGAGAAGACCAAGACCGACGGCGAAGTGATCTTCCCCTGATCCCGCGGGCCCGCGAAGGGCGGGGCGCCGTTCGCGGGACCCTCGCGACGGGTCCGGTCACGCGGATCGTCGGCGTGGCATCGCGGCGCAGAGCGCGGTGCCCCCGATGCCGGCGAGCATCGCGAGGAGCCCGGAGGTCAGGTCGGTCGGTCGGTACCGGAACTCGATGAGGCGGCTGCCCGGAGGAACCGCGATGGTGGCGAAGCACGGCGGTGCCGGCCGGAGCACGGCCTCCTTGCCGTCGACCTGCACCCGCCATCCGGGATACTGGGTGTCGGTCCAGACCAGGGTGCCGGCCTGGGGCGTGATGAAGGCCAAGCGGAACGCGCCGAGCCCGAGCTGGGTGAAATCCGGTCGCGCCGGTCGTCCGTCTTCCCACAGGAAACGCCCGCCACCGGTGGCCGCGATGAATCTCCCGTCCGCATAGACCGCGTCGCCGCACCGGGCGAGCAACGGATCGCGGATCGCATCGGGCAGTTCCGCCAATGCCTTCGGATGGAGCGCGGAATATCCACGGAGCGTCCGGACGCCGAGCAGATGACCGAGCGCGCCGGGGAAGAGGGTCTGCGTCATCCGCGGTTCCGGCTCCCACAAGCGTCCGCCGCCGGCCGCGAGCGCCGAGGCCACCTGTCGCTGTGCCGGTGTCCCGGCCTGGATCTTTTGCCAGAGCGCCATCTCGTGCCGCGGGATGTAGCGGCCGGCGAAGAGCAGCAGCGGCGCGAGGTTCAAGGCGAGCGTCGCGTGCCAGAGGAGCGGCTTCGCCCGCCACGCCGGACGAAGCAGCAGCGCGGCCAACATCACCCAACCGGCCGCCGCGAGGAGCGCTTCCGGATCGGCGAACGAGATCTCGGCCGGGAACCGTCCCAGCTGCGCCGCGCGCAGGGCAGGGGCCTCGCCGAGCGCGGAACCGGCGGACCGCTTCGCGAGCATCGCGCCGACGCGTTCCTGGGCCTTCGGCCAGACCCCGTAGGCGAGCGCGTGCGTGGCCAGGGTGATCCCCAGCAACCATGCCAGGACGAGCCGGCCCGCCCGCGGCCAGGCGCGCGGGTCGTTCCGCAGGCGGTCGAGCCCGTGCGCGCCCATCACCACCAGGCCGATGACGGCGAGGCCCGCGGCGCGCGGATAGAGCAGGTTCACCAACGGCGTGGCGAGGACCGCGAAGTAGGCCGCGCCCATCCACAACCCGGCGCGGACCGGCGTGGACAGGCCGAGCTTCCGGTCGCGTCCGAGCGTGGCGAGCCACGCGCCGCCGAGCACCGCCGTGCCGGCGAACAAGCGGAAGCCGAGGGCGAACTGCCCGGCCAGCTTGCTTGCGTCGAGCGTCTGGAAGGTGCCGAGCGCCCACGGATGGCCCATCCCGACCAGCGACAGCGCCGCGGCGAGCCACGGTTTCGTCGGCACACCGACATCCGTGTGGCGGACGTTCTGCCGGAAGAACTCGATCTCGGCGGCCAACACCGGCGCCGCCAGGCAGGCGCCGAGCAGGATGCCCGGTGCGAGCGGTCGGAGAGCCTTGGCCCATCCCGCCGGTCGGCCGCCGCCATATCCGGCGACCAGCGCGCCGAGGAAGAGCGGGAGGTAGGTATGCGATTGCAGGTTGCCGGCGTAGAACACGGCGGCGGTGGCGAGGGCGGTCCCGGCGACGGCGCGCCGGGAGCCGGTCTCCCACGCATGATGGAACGCGAGCCAGAGCCACGGATACCAAGCGAACGAGGCGGGCACCCATGGATGGCCGAACTTCACGACCTGGCAGCCGGCGAATTCCCACGCCAACGCCAGCCAGAACGGCAGCGGCGACCCGATGCCGAGCCGCCGGAGGAGCAGGAACATGCCGGTGCCGGCGACGACGAAGTGCAGGATGCGCGTCCAGTTGTAGGCCGGTTCGAACGGCAGGACCGCGTAGCACAGCCACCGCACCGGATCGGTCCCGTTGACGTGCGCATCGGCCAAGAGCGGGCGACCGCCGTAGGTGTACGGGTCCCACCACGGCACCTCGCCGCGCTGGATCGCCGCGTGGAGGGTGCGCTGCAACGGCAGGTCGTAGACGAGCTGGTCGAGGATGTAGTGGTTGTCCGGGACCGCGCGTGACGGGTCGACCACCTTGAACTCCGACAGGAGGGCGGGAGCGATATCCAGCGGCGCCAAAAGCGAGCCGCCCCAGAGCGCGTCCCGGAACAGGAGCAGCGCCAGCAGCAACTGCACCGCCAAGAACCCGGCGAGCGCGCGGCCGGTCGGACCACTGCGGGTGTCCGCGGGCGTGTTCATCGGCATCCTATCCGGCGCGACCGACCGCGAGCAGGCTCTGTCCGAACGGCGGTCGGCAGAGGCGCGACTCGAGCGTGTGGACGACGGGGAAGATGGCGCGGTCGAAGAAGCGGACCTCCCGCGTCTCGAAGGTGCGCTTGCGGCGGAGGCAGAAGTTCAGCCACCAGGCGAAGTAGCCGATGCAGTTGAAATAGCTGAGCCGTTCCACGGTGAACCCCGCGGCGGTGAGCTTGCGCCGCAGTTCCGGCTTCGTGTAGCGGCGGAAGTGGCCGAAATCCTTGTCGATCGGCGCGTAGATCTCCGGGCGGGCCGGGATGAAGAGGCAGACCCGGCCGCGCCGGTCGGCGAGCAAGCCGTGCCAAGCCTTGAGTTCCGCTGCGTCGTGCTCGATGTGCTCGAGCACGTTGATGGCGACGATCGCGTCCCATCCGGTCCGCTCCGGGAGGTCCGAGACGATGCCTTCGACCAGGCGCGTCGCCGGGTTGTCCCGCCGGAACGCGGCGTGGAACCGGGCATCGGGCTCGACCGCGACGAGGTCCTCGACGCCGGGAAGGGCGCGGAACACCGAGGTCATCTGGCCGATGCCGGCACCGACCTCGACGACCTTGCCGCGGAGCGCCGGAGCGAACTCCTCGGCGAGCGCGGCCCGGTAGTTCTTGGCCTCGGCCAACGCGGCGAACTCGAAGTCCGCCGTCGCCGCGGTCGTGTTGACGCCGGAGGTCGTCATCCGCGGAGCAGCCCGTACCGGGCGATGCAGCGGAGGGCGCTGAAGCCGTCCTTCCAGCCGATCTTCTTGCCTTCGGCGTAGGTGCGCCCGTTGTAGCTGACCGGCACCTCGAAGACGCGCACGCCGAGCCTGGCGACCTTGGCGGTGATCTCGGGCTCGAAACCGAAGCGGTCCTCCTCGACCTGGATCTGTTTCAGCACCTCCAAGCGGAAGACCTTGTAGCAGGTCTCCATGTCGGTGAGCGAGAGGTTGGTGGCCATGTTGGAGAGCGTGGTGAGTACCTTGTTGCCCACGCTGTGCCAGTAGTAGAGCACCCGGTGCGGACCGCCGGCGAAGCGGCTGCCGAAGACGACATCGGCCTTCTCGGCGAGCAGCGGGAGGAGGAGCGTCCAGTACTCCGAGGGATCGTACTCGAGGTCGGCGTCCTGGATGATGACGTACGGTGCGGTGGCGTGGGCGAACCCGGTCCGCAGGGCCGCGCCTTTGCCTTGGTTCACCTCGTGGCGGAACAGCTTCACCCTCGGGTCGCGCTGCGGCCACTCCTGCAAGGCGGCCCAGGTGTCGTCCTTCGAGCAATCCTCGACGATCACCAACTCCTGGACCGGCGCCTGGGCCAGGACCATGGCGATGATCTGCCCGACGGTGGCCGCCTCGTTGTAGACCGGCATCACCACCGAGAGGCACGGCTTGATGTCGGCATTGCTGTCGGGCCGAGGGCGCGACAGATACGGGTTGGTGGAGGTCAAGTTCACGAAGGGATGGATCCGGTCCGCTCGAAGACGAGCAGTTCCCGGGACCACAGACGGCAATGAACATGCCGGAGAAGGCGGAACCGGGGCAGGAAAAAAACGTGGTCAGGACGCTCCGGACACGCAGGCGGAGGACCCGGCATCCCGGCCAGACGCCGGATGCCGACGCGGACCTTCTGGATCCCTATCGACACGCGCGAATCGACCGACACGATGAGCAGGCCGTCGGCGCGGAGGATCCCCGAGAATCCATCCGCGAGACCGGCCGGATCCTCGAACGGACCCACGGCGACGACCGCGTCGAACATCCCGGCATCCGACGGGACGCCGTGGCCCGGATGCCACGGTCGCCGCCGGTGTCCTTGTGGCGTCGTCACCTCGGCGGTCAGCGACGGGTCGAGCCCGAGGCTGCCGGGCCCGGCGAACCCCGACCGCCCCAGCAGCCAGTCCTGGCCGCGGCCCATGGCCAGGATCTTCATCCCGGGGATCAGATAATCCGCGATCCGCCGGATGTCCCGGGCGCGCAGGAACCGGTCGACGAGGTTCATGGCGAGGCCCGGCATGGCGACCGGAGGCCCCGTATCCCCGGGGGATGCGGCGGTCGGATGGATCTGCGGAGGGTGGCGGACATCACGTGGGGCCCGGGTGGCTGGCGATTGGTAGCGGGTCGGGCGGGAAGGGTTCAAGCCGCGTCACCGATGGAAACCGCCGCCGCACCTTGGGCCGGCGGATAAATGCGGATTGAAACGGAGCGGGCCGCCGTTAGTTTCCGCGGGTCCTCCGGCAGTGTCGCGGGCTCGGTGCAACCTTTGCCGACCGTTGGTGTTTGCCCGCTGCGCCCGTCCGAGGGACACACAATCGTTCTCCGCCATGAAACTCCGCTCGAACCTCCGCCGTTCCCCGCTCCGCGCGGGCTTCACGCTCATCGAGATCATGATCGTCATCATGATCATCGGCCTGCTCGCGATGGTGGCGATCCCGAACATCAACGGCGCTCTCGCCACCGCCCGCCTCGGGTCGATCGTCCAGAACCTCCGGGTCATCGACAACCAGAAGCAGCTTTGGGCCGCGGAGCACAAGAAGGGCGACAACGACACGCCCTCGGAGCAGGATCTGTCGCCGTATTTCCAGAACGGCAAGTTCCCGGTCGCGGTCGTCGGCGAGACCTACAACATCAATTCCGTCGGTCAGCAGCCCACCGCCACGACGCCTTCTCGGATCAAGACGCCCAAGCTGACCATCGAGGCCGGCGGCATCGTGACCATCCCGGACAAGTGAGCGGGTCGCGGCCGGGGTCGTGGTCGTGGCCGGGGTCCTCTCGCGGTGGACCTATCTGCCTTCTTTCCGGCACGCCGGCTTTCCATCGGCGCGCGCCAGACCGGCTTCGCGCTCCAAGAGGGTCGGGTGCGAGTAGTGCCAAGCGCTGAACAGCGGATGCGGCGTGAGGTTGGAGAGGTTCTTCTCGGTGAGCTTCCGCAGCGCGCCGGTGAGCGACGCGGACTCCCCCATCGCGTCGGCCGCGTAGGCGTCGGCCTCGTATTCGTGGCGGCGTGACCAGAAGTTCCCGAGCGGCCCGAACCAGAACGTCACCGCCCCGCTCAGCAGCGCGAACAGCAGCAGCGCGGGCGCCACACCGGCGTCCGCCGCGAAGCCGAACGCCCGGTAGAACGAGGCCTGCTCCGCCAGCCAGCCGATCAGCGCGAACGCCGCCAGCGAGCTCGCGGCCGCCCATGCCAGCATCTTCGGGATGTGCCCCCGCTTGTGGTGGCCGACCTCGTGGGCCAGGACGGCCTCCAGCTCGGGTTCGCTCAGTTGGGCGATGAGCGTGTCGAAGAGCACGATCTTCCGGAACGGGCCGAACCCGGTGAAGAAGGCGTTCGAATGGCGCGAGCGCTTGCTGCCGTCCATCACCAGGATCGTCTTCGCCGAGAAACCGGTCCGCTCGCCGAGCTTCAACAGGCGTTCGCGCAGGGATCCTTCTTCGAGCGGCGTGAGCTTGTTGAACAGTGGAAGGATCAACACCGGCGCGACCACCATCATCACGAGCTGGAAGCCCGTCATCACCGCCCACGCCCAGAGCCACCAGAGCGGGCCCATCCATCCGACCAGCTTGAGCATGAGTGCCAGGAGGGGATAACCGATCGCCACCGCGAGCAGGAGGCCCTTGATCCGGTCGAGCAGCCAGAGCTTCGGCGTCGTGGTGTTGAAGCCGAACCGTTCCTCCAGACGGAACTGGCCCCACCAATCGAAGGGCAAGGACGGCACCGAGAGCGCCGCGCCGACGGCGAACAACCAGGCGGCATCCGCCCAGGCGGAGTCGCCGACGTGGGCGCGGGACCAGCCGAAGCTCCCCGCCAGCGGCCCCCCGAACAAGGCGACGAGCAGGACGACCAGGCCCCAGCCGTCCTCCCATCCGCCGAAACGAGATCTCGCGAGGGTGTAGGCGACCGACTTTGCGTAGGTCGGGGCGTCCACGATGTGGCGGAACGCCTCGGGCACGGCATCGGCGTGCGCCCGGACGTGCCGGCGGTTGAGCCACGCCAAGCCGGATTCGGCGGCCCATCGCAGCAGAAGGATCGCGGCGGCCGAGATCGGGATGAATTCCATGGACGGCATGTCAGTCCGGGGAGAGTTGACGATTCCAAGCTTCCGGCACAACGCCGGGCGCGATCGATGATTGCACGTCTACGTACCAAGTTTATCCTGTCGCGACAAACCGCATGAAAACACTGGGAGCATTGCTCTTGATCGCCGCTTTGGGATTCGGCGGCTGGACCGTCTGGCAGAAGAAGCAGACGGCCGCCTCGACGGTCGCCGCGGCCAGCGGTCGTCCGACCACCGCGACGCTCGAAACGCGGAGCATCCGCTTCGCGGTGAGCGCGGCCGGTGAGATCACGCCCTCCGAGCAGGTGAGCGTGCGGCCCGAGGTGAACGGCAAGATCCTTCTGCTGCCCGTGGACGTGGGCGACGTCCTCAAGAAGGACCAACTGTTGTTCCAGCTCGACGACCGCGACCTGCAGATCGAGAAGCAGTCCCAGGAGACCGCCATCGATCGCAGCAAGCTGCAGATGGACCAGTCGGAACGGGATCACAAGAGGGCGCAGCAGCTGTTCGACGTCAAGCTCCTCCCGCTGCAGGACTACGAGGACACCCGCACGCGGTTCGCGCTCGCGAAGAACGACATCGAGCGCGCCCAGAAGACCCTCGACCTCGTGAACGACAAGCTGCGCAAGACCCGCGTCACGGCGCCTTTCGATTGCACCGTGCTCACGCGTCCCGTCTCGAACGGCCAGGCGGTCAGCGGTTCCGGCGGCTTCAATTCCGGCACCGAGGTGCTGACCATCGCGAATCTCAACGACCTCATCATCAACGCGCACATCAACCAGGCCGACGTCACCCGGCTCCGCGTCGAACAGGAGGTCGAGGTCAGCATCGAGGCCGTCCCCGGCCTCAAGATCATCGGCAAGGTCGAGCGCATCGCGCCGCAGGCGATGATCAAGAACAACATCAAGGGCTTCGCCGCGCGCATCCTGCTCAAGAACGTCGACAAGCGGGTGCGGCCGGGCATGACCGCCAACATCTCCATCCCGGTCGCCAGCGCCGACGATGTCGTCGCCGCGCCGCTCGCCGCGGTGTTCACCGAGTTCAACCCGGAGACGAAACAGCAGGAGCGCTATGTCTGGTTGCAGACCGGTGAGGAGTGGGAACGGCGTCCGATCACCATCGGCGTGAGCGACTATTTCTTCGCCGAGGTCACGACCGGCCTGAAGTCCGGCGACACGGTGGCGCTCGAGGACAAGTCCAAGGTCGCCAAGGCGGCGCCCGCCAAGACGGCGGGGGCTCCCAAGACGTCCGGTGGTTCCGCCAAGACCGCCGCTCCGGCCGCGCGGACGCAGGCGGCCATGCGCTGATCCTCCCGACGTCCCGCACCTCCTGCTTTCCACCCAACCACCTCGCACCCCGCACGTGGCACTCCTCGAACTCCGCAACGTCAGCAAGATCTACCACCTCGGCGGCGAGGAGATCCGGGCGCTCGACGATGTCTCGCTCGACATCGGCGCCGGCGAGTTCTGCTCGATCATCGGGCCGTCCGGCAGCGGCAAGTCGACGTTGATGCACATCCTCGGCTGCCTCGATTCGCCGAGCAAAGGCACGATCCAGCTCGATGGCACCGAGATCCAGAAAGCCTCGACCCGCGAACTCGCGCAGATCCGGAACCGCAAGATCGGGTTCGTGTTCCAGTTCTTCAACCTCCTGCCCAAGCTCAACGTCGTCCAGAACGTCGAGCTGCCGATGATCTACGCGGGCATCGGCGGACGCGAACGCCGCGAGCGCGCGCTGAAGGCCCTCGAGCAGGTCGAGCTCACCAACCGGCTCAAGAACCGTCCGTCGCAGCTCTCGGGCGGCCAGCAGCAGCGCGTCGCCATCGCCCGGGCGCTGGTGAACGACCCCAAGATCATCTTCGCCGACGAACCCACCGGCAACCTCGACACCCACACCGGCGAAGTGATCCTCGCTCTCTTCCGCCGGCTCAGCCACGAAGGTCGCACGGTCATCCTCGTCACCCACAACCCCGAGATCGCGGCGGTCACCCCGCGGCGCATCGAGATCCGCAACGGCAAGATCGCCGACAAGGTGGACGACCGCCTCGCCGGCCTGGACCGGACGCCGTTGCTCTCCGGTGCCGGCCACTGAGACGACTGCATGTTGCGCGACGATCACATGCTCAGGCTCGCGGAGCAGGTCGGCTCCGCCATCGCGGCCGGCTTGGCCGAGGGCGGGCCCAGAACGACGACCGGGATGTCGGATGACCTCGCGACGCTCTGCCGGCAGCACGTCGGGATCGATCTGACCATCGTGCTCGGCCTCTCGCCCGACGGCCTGCGCGAAGTGCTGGCGCAATCCGGTCCGTCCTCGGTTCCGAAGGGCGCCGCGCTCGCCGAGATCCTGCTCGCGCAGGGCCGCTTGGCCGAGCTCCGTGGCGACCGCGCCGTCGTCGTGCCCTGCCACGTCCACGCGTTCCATCTGCTCCGGACCTTCGGGCCGTCGGTCCGCGCGGCGGACCTCGGCGTGCACGAGGCCAAGATCGCCGCCACCGCCGACCGGTTGCGCGAGCTCGGGCTTTCCGCCTACGTCGCGCAGGAGGCCTCCCGGCGCCCGGATGCCGCCGGTTTTTCCGGCCCCTTGTCCTGATGAGCCTCTGGAACGCCGTCATCGTCGGTCTGAAGGAGATCTGGGCGCACAAGTTCCGCAGCCTGCTCACCATGCTGGGGATCATCCTCGGCGTGTCGTCGCTCATCGCCATGAGCGCGCTCGTCACCGGCATGGAGAAGGGCGCCAAGGAATCCCTCATCGCCGTCGGCGGCCTGCAGAAGATGCGGGTCGAGGTGGCGCCGTTGCCGGTCGACCAGCGGCATCTCCGCGATTTCGCCACCGGCGTGACCTTGCGCGACGTCTACGCGCTCCAGCGGAGCGCGCCCGAGATCCTCGAGGTCTCTCCGCAGATGCGCCTCGAACCGCAGCCGACCTTGGCGGCCAACGGCAAGATCTACCGCACCTGGATGATCTCCGGCGTCTGGCCGGTGCAGTTGGAGATGATGGAGCACACCGTCGAGCACGGCCGCATGTTCACCGCGTTGGACAACGAGCTCGCGCGCAACGTCTGCGTCATCGGCGACGGTGTCCGCGACGCCCTATGGGGCAGCCCCGAGGAGACCGGCGAACCGGTGATCCCCATCGGCCGCGAGATGACCATCAGCGGCTATCCCTTCACGGTGGTCGGCATGTTCCAGCACTACGAGAGCGAGCAGGAACGCAAGACCCGGGAGCTGGCCGAGGCCGAGGCGGCGCAACTCAAGGCCGCAGGGGTGACGAATTCCGCGACCGGCCCGAAGCGCAGCCGCGGATGGGGCGGTTCGGGACGCGGCGGCTGGTCGCCGTTCCGGATGAAGAACAGCACCGTCTACCTCCCGCTCAACACCGCGTGGCTGAAACTCAAGGCCGGCCTCACCAACTCCCCGGCCGAGCCCAAGCTGAGCGACATGGAGATCAAGGTGCGCGATGTCGCGCAGCTCGACCTCGCCATGACGCAGATCCGCAACGTGCTCATGGTGACCCATCGCGGCATCGAGGACTTCTCCTTCCGCACGCAGGAGGACTGGGCGGAGCAGATCGGCACCTTCATCAGCAACGCGCGCCTCAGCGGCGGCATCATCGCCGGCATCAGCCTGCTCGTCGGCGGCATCGGCATCATGAACATCATGCTCGCCAGCATCAGCGAGCGCATCCGCGAGATCGGCATCCGCAAGGCCGTCGGTGCCGGCGGCCTGGATATCTTCACCCAGATCGTCGTCGAGAGCACGGTGATCGCCGTCGTCGGCGGTCTGGCCGGGCTCGCGACCAGCATCGGTCTCATCCGCGTGATCACCTACGTCACGCCGACCGACAACGCGCCGATCGTGACCCTCACGTCGATGCTCCTGGCCTTCGGCGCCAGCGTGCTCATCGGCGTGCTCGCCGGCCTGTTCCCCGCCATCAAGGCGGCGCGGATGAACGTCATCCAGTCGCTGAGGTATGACTGAAAGACCGGGACATCGATCAATCGCCCACGGGGCTTTGCCGGAGCCGGTGGGGCAGGTCGCGCGCGCCGTGCATCACGCGGACGAGCAGCACGGTCTCGCCCTCGATCCGGTAGAACACGACGTGGGCATTGAAGGGACGGATGGCCATCACAGAACACAGGCCTTGCAACGAGGGAGAGCGGAATCTCCTCGGGCGTCCGGAAAATGGGTGGCGGGCCAAGCGCGACAACGTCTCCGTCACGGCGGATGTGTAACGTTCCGCCAGTTCAAACCCGCCCTGCTCGACATACCAACCGGCTTGTTCCTTGAGGTCGGCGCGGAACTCGACGGAACGGATGACCGTGAAACTCATCGCGCGGCATGCTTCGCGCGTAGCTCGGCGAGGATCTCCTGCATTTCTTCCGGCCGCCACGGCGTCTTCGGGCTGTCGATGGCCTCCAGCAACCACGCCTCCGTCTGGAGTGATTCCTCCTCCGGTCCGATCCGGTTCACGCGATACTCGCGCACGGCTTCGGCGACGGCGGTCGGAGCGTCGGGGAAGACACCGTCCGCGACCTTGCGCTCGATGTATTCCGCCAAGTCTTTGGGAAGCTCCACAGTCATGGTCGAAGTCTGCGCGGCCATGCGTCCGTGTCAACGCGTGCTGGACACTCCGCTCCACATACCCTGCTCCGCGTTCCCGTGAACCTCCTCAACACCATCCTCATCGGCCTGAAGGAGATCTGGGCGCACAAGTTCCGGAGCCTGCTGACGATGCTCGGCATCATCCTCGGCGTCGCCTCGCTCGTGGGCATGGCCGCCATCATCAAGGGCATGGAGAACGGGATGAAGGAGACCATGGTCGCCATGGGCGGAGTCGACAAGGTGCTGCTCCGCATGCAGCCCGTCCCGGCGTGGCAGGACCACCTCGCCGACCAGGCCCCGGGCCGCACGATGGCCGATGTCATGGCCTTGCGGCGGAGCGCTCCCTTGATCCGCGTCGTCTCGCCCGAGATGGCCATCGAGGAAATGACCCTGAGCCGCGCAGGACGCCACGTGACGCCTTCCGAATGCGCCGGCGTCTGGCCCGCGGTGCTGGAGATGAACCTCCACACGGTCGCGCACGGACGCTTCTTCAACGACATCGACGAGACCGAGGCCCGCAGCGTGTGCGTCATCGGCACCGGCATCCGCGACGAGCTTTTCGGCAAGCCCGACGAGGTCGGACGCGAGATCGTGCCGCTGGGCGAGCGGATCCAGCTGAACGGCCAGCCGTTCACCATCGTGGGCATGTTCGAGCACTACGAGAGTGAGCAGGAATCCAAGGAGCGCGCCCTCCAGAAGGTCCAGGGCAAGCAGGCGCAGACCGGTCCGAAGCGCCAGAAGGGCTGGGGCAAACGGGGCGGATGGGCCTTCTGGCGGAAGAACATGACCATCTACATGCCGCTCAACACCGCGTGGGTGAAGTTCCGCGCCATCGGCGACAAGGACGGCATCCTCGATCCCCGCCTGAGCGACATCGACATCAAGGTCGTCGGCCTCGACCTGTTGGAGCCCGCGCTCCAGCAGGCGCGCAACGTCCTGATGTCGACCCATCACGGGATCGAGGACTTCACCTTCGAGACCCAGGAGAACCAGCTCGAGAACATCAACAAGCAGATCGCCAACGCGCGGCTGAGCGGCGGCATCATCGCGGTGATCAGCCTGCTGGTGGGCGGCATCGGCATCATGAACATCATGCTCGCCAGCATCAACGAGCGCATCCGCGAGATCGGCACCTGCAAAGCGATCGGCGCGACCGGCCTCGACATCTTCACCCAGATCCTGGTCGAAAGCGTCGTCGTGTCGCTGGTCGGCGCGGCGCTTGGCGTGGTGGCGAGCTACGCCTTCGTCGAGGGGCTCCAAGTGCTCACGCCGTCGGCGAACACCCCGATCATCACGACGTCCGCGATGTTCGTCGGCGTCGCGTTCAGCGCCCTGGTCGGCGTGCTCGCCGGGTTGATCCCGGCGTTCAAGGCCGCCCGCCTGGACCCCATCCAAGCGCTCCGGTACGAGTGACGGAAATGCCCGGTCCGCGGCGTCCCTTGTCCGGCTCCGTCCTGGCCGATAGCGTCCCGCCCGATGAGCAAAGCGTTCACGCGCGAAGACGACGACGCTCCGGAACCGCCTCCATGGCCGCGCCGGGTTTCTTCGCTGCCCTTCGGCACGAAGAACTACATCACCGCGGACGGGGCCGCCCGGATGCGTGACGAACTGGCCCGCCTCGTCGAGGTCGGGCGTCCTTCGATCGCCGTCGTGACGGGGCATCCCGATGGGATCGAGCGTCGATCCGCCGTCGACGCCCGCATCGTGGCCATCCAGCAGGTGCTCGGATCCGCCGTGGTCGTCGCGTCACCGTCACCGCCTTGGGAGGAGGTCCGGTCCGGTGCCACCGTCGGGACCCGCGACCGTCGCGGCGAGACGGCCACCTACCGGATCGTCGGCGTGGACGAGACCGACCTGGGAAATGACCATGTGAGCTGGATCTCTCCGGTGGCCAAGGCGTTTTTGAACGGGCGGATGGAACGGAAGGGGCAGTAATCAGTGAACAGTGAACAGTAGGTCAGTACGGCGGCTGCTGGTCGGTCGGGTTGGCTCACTGGATACTGGACACTGGATACTGCTTACTGCCCCTCCACGCCTTCCGCCTTGCCTTTCCGGCCCGCGGGTGACCTAGCCGGGTGAGAGCCCCGGCGCCGTCGTCGGCGCCCCTAAGTTTCAGGTCGGGGATGGTCTCGGTCTCAGGTTCCAGGTTCAGGTCCCAAGTTTCAGAGGCAACGGAGCCGGTTCCCCAACCTGCAACTTCAAACCTCCAACCTGCAACTCAACCGCCCCCATCTCCGCCTTCCTGGCGGCGACGAGGACCTGGAGATCACCGGGATCCGGTACCGCTGAGGTGCGCTTCGGGCGACCGGGCAACTTGGCCGTTCCCCTCGGCCTTGGACGCTGGTAAGCATCGCCATGCTGAAGTCCATCGCCGTCGCCGCGGTCTGCGCATTCGTGTCCTGTCCACCGCCCGCCGCCGCGCAGAACCTCGCCGAACGGCTCGGCTACCCGGCCACCGACAAGCTGCTCATCGTGAACGGCGACGATGTCGGCATGTGCCACACGGCCAACCTCGCCACCATCGATGCCCTGGAGCGCGGCCTGATGCGGAGCGCCACCATCCTCGTGCCGTGCCCGTGGTTCCTGGAGATCGCCAACTACGCGAAAGCGAATCCGGAGAAGGATTTCGGAGTGCACCTGTGCCAGACCAGCGAGTGGCAGACCTATCGTTGGGGGCCGGTGGCGCCCAGGAACGAGGTCCCCGGCTTGATCGATCCCGAGGGCTACTTCTGGCACGAGACGCCGCAGGTCTATGCCAAGGCCACGCCCGAGGAGGCGTACCGTGAGGCGCGGGCGCAGGTGCTGAAGGCGCTCGCCGCCGGCGTGGACGTGACGCATCTCGATTCGCACATGGGCGTGCTCCAATACCGGCCAGATTATCTGGAGCAGTATCTCCGGCTCGCGGTCGAGTTCGACCTGCCGGTGCGGATGGCGTCGCAGGCGACCTTCGAGAAGAACGGGCAATCTGGCTGGCGCGAGAAGTTCGCGGCGAAGGGCATCTTGTTCACCGACGATTTCATCTTCGACATCCAGTACCAGGGCGCGCAGGACG
Source organism: uncultured Verrucomicrobiota bacterium (assembly GCA_903916195.1). Taxonomy (GTDB): domain Bacteria; phylum Verrucomicrobiota; class Verrucomicrobiia; order Limisphaerales; family UBA9464; genus CAIVQB01. The sequence goes on from CAIWVP010000038.1 coordinate 37,728, forward strand.
TGAAACCCGTCTGGATGAAGCGCCTGACCCAGCTGAAGCCGGGCGTCACCGAGCTGTTCATCCATGCCGGCAATCCGACGGACGAGCTCAAGGCCATCACCGGGAGCTGGGCGGTGCGGTCGGCGGAACACGAGACGTTCACGTCGGACGGCGACCTCAAGGCGCAGCTCGAGCGCGACCACGTGAAGCTCATCGGCTATCGCCCGATCCGCGAGCTCCAGCGGAAGCTACGCAAGGAAAGCCGCGGAAAGTAGCAGGTTGCCGAAAGACCCGCTCCGCAGGAGTCCACGCGAGAAGGCTCTCGATCTCCGGCGAAAAACGGGACCCGCTGCCGCGTCTCCTACGGGCTCGGAATTTCTTCGGCGGCCCGCCAACCTCGGCGCATGTCGAAGAAATCAGCCAAGATCGCCGAGCTCGTCGCCGGCCTCCAGGGCGGCCGGTTCGACGCCCGTTACCTCGGGTATTTCGCCTGCTTCAACCAGCAGTTGTTCTTCGAGGCCCATGACGTGCTCGAGGAGCTCTGGCTCGCGCAGGGCAAGAGCGGTCCCGACCACGCCTTCCACAAGGGCCTGATCCAGCTCGCCGGCGCGTTCGTGCATCTGCAAAAGCAGCGGCTGCGTCCAGCGGTCGCGTTGTTCGACCTCGCGGACGCCAATCTCAGGCGCTATCCCGCCGCCCATGCCGGGCTCGACCTCGCTGCCGTGCTCGCGCTGGTCGCGGATTGGCGCGCGCGGGTCGTGGACCACGGGTTCGAGGTCAACCCGTTGCGTCCCGAGGCTCCTCCGGAGCTCGCGTTGCCGGCCGCGTGATCAGTGGCGGAAGTGGCGGTGGCCGGTGAAGACCATCGCCATGCCGCGATCATCGGCGGCCTTGATGACTTCCGCGTCGCGCATCGATCCGCCCGGCTGGATGGCGGCCGTCGCGCCGGCCTCCGCAGCGGCGACCAGGCCGTCGGGGAAGGGGAAGAACGCGTCGCTGCACACCACGCTGCCGGCGAGGGAAAGTTTCGCCTCGCCCGCCTTCCACACGGCGATGCGGCTGGAATCCACGCGGCTCATCTGACCGGCACCGACGCCGAGCGTGCGGTCCGGACCGGTGTAGGCGATGGCGTTCGACTTGAGGTGCTTCACCACGCGCCAGCCGAAGAGCATCGACTGGAGCTCGGTGTCGGTGGGCGGGCGCTTCGTGACGATCTTGAGGTCGGTCACGCGGGTCATCTTCAGGTCGCGCTCCTGCCAGAGGAACGACTCGGCGCCGACGCTGCGGACATCGCACGGCGCGGCGGCCGCGGGGTCCTTGAGCACCTTGAGCAGGCGCAGGTTCTTCTTCTGTTGGAGCAGCGCGAGGGCGTCCGGCGTGAAATCCGGCGCGATGATGACTTCGCTGAAGATCTCCACGATGGCCTCGGCGCAGGCGCGGTCGAGCGTCTGGTTCACCGCGATGATGCCGCCGAACGGCGCCTGCCGATCGGTCGCGTAAGCGCGGTCCCAGGCCTCGCGCAGCGATCCACCTTGGCCGACACCGCACGGATTCGTGTGCTTGAGGATGGCCAGGGTCGGACCGTCGTCGCGGAATTCGCCGATGAGCGCGGCGGCGGCGGTGAGGTCGAGGATGTTGTTGTAGGAGAGCTCCTTCCCGTGCAGTTGCGTGAAGTAGTCGCGGAACTTGCCGTAGAGCCCGGCCTTCTGATGTGGGTTCTCGCCGTAGCGCAGGGGCTGCACGAGCGGCGCGGAGATGGCCAACGAGGGCAGGGGACCGGTCCCGGAAGAGAACTCCTTGGCGAGATGCGCCGCGATGGCCGCGTCGTAGGCGGCGGTGCGGGCGAAGACCTTGGCGGCGAGCGTGCGGCGCAGCTCCAGGGTCGTCTCGCCGGTGGCCTTCACCATCTCGGCGACCGGCGCGTAGTCGGCGGGATCGACGATGACCGTGACCGAGCCGTGGTTCTTCGCCGCGCTGCGGAGCATCGACGGGCCGCCGATGTCGATGTTCTCGATGGCGTCATGCAGCGTGACGTCCGGCTTGGCCACGGTCTGCTCGAACGGATAGAGGTTCACCACCACCAGGTCGATGGGCGGGATGCCGTGCCGCTGCACGGTCGCGACATGCTCCGCGTCCTCGCGCAGATGGAGCAGGCCGCCGTGGACCTTCGGGTGGAGGGTCTTCACCCGGCCATCCAGCATCTCCGGGAAACCGGTGTAATCGCTCAGCTCGATGACTGCGAGGCCCTCGGCCCGCAGGGCCTTCGCGGTGCCGCCGGTCGAGACGAGCTCGACGCCCGCTTCGGCGAGGACACGGGCGAAGGGGACGAGGCCGGACTTGTCGGAGACGGAAAGCAGCGCGCGGGTGATCTTCGGCATAGAAGGCGCGGAGACTTCGCAGCGGACAACCGGCCGTCAACCGTGGAAACCGACCGCGCGCGGACGCGGTCAGATCCGCGTGATGACATCCTCCGGCAGGAAGCGGACCTTCTGGGTCGTGGCGTATCTGTCGTCGGCGGCGCGATAGCCGGCGGCGCAGGCGACGACCGTGGCGTAGCCGGTGCCGGCGAGGCCGAGGACTTCGTCGTACTGGGCGGGATCGATGCCCTCCATCGGGCAGGCGTCGATCTCGAGCAACGCCGCGCCGGCCATGAACTGTCCGAGCGCGATGTAGATCTGATGCGTCTGCCAGGTGTCCAGATAGCCGCCGGCGCGGGCCTTCTCGATGCTCCCGAGCATGACGTTCTTAAAGCCGGCCAAGGAATCCACCGGGATGCCGCGGACCTCGGCGGTGCGCGCGAGGTAGCGGTCGAGGTCGGCCTCGCCGAGACCGCGCTTCACCGCGAACACCACGAAGTGCGAGCATTCTGCCGGCTGCTTCTGGCCCCATGAGATGGGGACGAGCGAGGCCTTCACCGCGGGATCGGTGACGACGATGAACTTCCACGGCTGGATGCCGAACGAGCTCGGGCTGAGCACGAGCGCCTGTTCCAGCGCGGACCAGAGGTCGGCGGGGATCTTGCGCGCGGGATCGAACTTCTTGGTGGCGTAGCGCCAGTTCAACGCGTCGAGCAGCTGGGAGGACGGGATGGGGGTCATGGGGTCGGGAAGAGGTCGGTTCGAGTTGGGTTCGCCGGAAGCGCCGGTAAAAGTAACCGCCGCCGCGGACCTCGCAAGGGGGGTGACGATCCTTCGGCGCGCCGGTCCGGGGCGCGTCCTCGCGCTCGGTGAGGACGCACATCCGCCGAAGGAATCTGTTTCGCCTTCGCCGCCGGGGCCGGTAGGTTCCGTCCGTACCTCGATGCACTCCCGGCCCTTCATCGTACTGGTGAATTCCGTCCTCGCGGCGGCTGCGTTGCTGTCCCCGGTGCGGTCGGCCGCCGCCGAGGCCAAGTTCGATCTCGAGGCGCGCAAACAGAAGCAGGCGTGGCTCTGGGAAGCTCCAAAGCGGCAGGTGCCGCCGGCCGTGAAGGATGAACGCTGGCCGCTCGGCGCCGAGGACCGCTTCATCCTGCGTCGATTGGAGGATGCCGGGCTGTCACCGGCGCCCGCTGCCGACGACCGGACGTGGCTCCGGCGCGTCCACTTCGCGCTCACCGGGCTCCCACCGGGCCTGGACGAGGTCTCGGTCTTCTTGGCGGACACGCAGCCCGGTGCGCGCGGACGGGTCGTCGAACGCCTTCTGGCTTCACCGCATTTCGGGGAACGGTGGGCGCGGCATTGGATGGACCTGATGCGCTACGCGGAATCCCGCGGGCACGAAGGCGACTACACCATCGCCAACGCGTGGCACTATCGGGACTACCTCGTCCGCGCCTTCAACGCCGATGTCCCGTACGACCGGTTCCTTGCCGAGCATCTCGCCGGCGACCTCCTTCCGGAGCCTCGGCTGCGTCCCGGCACGGACATCAACGAATCCGTCGTCGCGACCGGCTGGGCCTTCCTCGGCGAGGAGAACCATTCGCCGGTGGATATCCGCCAGGACGAGTGCGAACGGGTCGACAACAAGATCGATGTCTTCAGCAAGACCTTCCTCGGCCTGACCGTCTCCTGCGCGCGCTGCCACGACCACAAATTCGACCCCATCCGCGCGCAGGACTACTACGCGATGAGCGGATTCTTCCTCGGCTCGGGCTTCCGGCAGGTCCGTTTCGAGGCGATGGAGAACAACCGCAAGATGGCCGCGGAACTCATGGACCTGCGGCGGCGCTCCGTCCCGGGCATCACCCGTGAGATCGCCGAGGCCAACCGGCCGGGTCTGGGCAAAGTGGCGGAGATGCTGGTCGCCGCGCGCGATGTCCTGGCCGACGCCTCGCCGGCCGCGGTGGGGACCGTCGCCGGCAAGCATTCCCTCGACCCGGAGAGGCTCGGGCTTTGGGTGGCGCGGCTCCGCGATGCGACGACCCACTCCGCGGATCCTTTGCATCTCCTGGCGACCGGGTCTTCGCCCGTCGCGGCCGCGGCGGGGCTGCCGGCCGGGGCGCGGGTGGTCGCCGATTTCACGGGCCCGGGCAGACAGCCGTGGAAAGTGGACGGCGAAGCGTTCGGACCGGGGCCGGTGGCCGCCGGCGAGATCATCCTGGCCCACGGCACGAACGGCCCCGTCGCCCGCGTCATGCGCCACGGTGCGGCACGGCGCGATCTGTTCTGGTCGCGGCTGAAGACCACGCCGGGCAACGAGGATGATTCGGGCCGTTTGGCCGCGACGTCGCGCTCGGGCCAGACCTTGTCCACGCCCACGGTGACGCTCGGTGCGGGCAAGCTGCATTACCTGATGCGCGGCAAGGCGCGCGTCTATGCCGCGGTCGATTCGCACATCATGCTCGAAGGCCCGCTCCATGGCCGGCTCGTGCAGAAGTTCGACAGCGGCCCGGGCGCCGGCCCGCGTTGGCTCACCCATGACCTGACCGATTACAGCGGGCACCGGACCCATCTGGAGTTCGGTCCCGACGGCGACGCCGAGATGGAGGTGCTGATGGTCGTGGAATCCGCGACGACCCCCGGGTGGCTTCCCGCTGGAGCGGCCGGAGCATCCGCTTCCGTCTCCTCCGCTGATCTGCCCGGCGAGATCCAGCGCGCGCTCATCGACGCGAACGAAGCGCTCGCCCGCGGCACGGTGAAGTCGCCGGCGCTGACCGATTGGTTGCTGCGGGACCCGGGCTTGTTCCGGAGCGGATCCGATGCCGGGACCCGGCGCGCCGCGGATGCTTACTTGGCCGCGCAGGATGACATCGCGCATCGGGTGCGCTGGGAATCCCGCACGGCCGTGGCGTTGTCCGACGGCACGGGCGTGGACGAGAACATCCTGACGCGCGGCCGTCCGAACCAGCCCGGCGCCGTCTCGCCGCGGAGCCTTCCCGTCGTGTTCGCCTCGGCGCGGCCGGTCGCGACCACCGCTTCGAGCGGCCGGGACGAATTGGCGGGGCAGCTGGTCGCCCCGTCGAACCCGATGGTCGCGCGCGTCATCGTCAACCGCGTCTGGCACCATCTTTTCGGCCGCGGCCTGGTGGCGAGCGTCGACAACTTCGGCGCGTTGGGCGACCGGCCGTCGCATCCGGAGCTGCTCGACCATCTGGCGTGGCGGTTCGTCCACGAGGACGGCTGGTCGCTGAAGCGCCTCATCGGGCGGCTCGTGCTCACGCGGACCTTCGCGATGGAGAGCAGGGCCGGCGATGCGCGCGCCGAGGAACAGGACCCGTCGGACGTGTTGCTCCACCGGATGCCGGTGCGGCGGCTCGAAGGCGAGGTGATCCGCGATGCGTTGCTCGCGGTGTCCGGTCGTCTCGATCCGGCGGTCGGCGGTCCGCCGGTGGCGATCCATCTGACCGAGTTCCTCGTCGGGCGCGGGCGTCCGGACAAGAGCGGTCCACTGGACGGCGGCGGGCGCCGCAGCCTTTACACGTCGCTGCGGAGGAATTTTCTCCCGACCTTGATGCAGACCTTCGACACGCCGACGCCGTTCTCGACCGTGGGCAAGCGGAACGTCACCAATGTTCCGGCCCAATCGCTGGCGCTGATGAACGACGAGCTCTTCCACGAGCAGGCGCGCGTGTGGTCGCGCCGCTTGCTCCGGGAGACGCCGGGCGCAGGCGACCTGGAGCGCGTGCGCCGGATGTTCGGTGCCGCCTATGCGCGCGAAGCGTCGCCGACCGAGACGGCCGATTGCATCGCCGCGCTCGGCGAGCTGCGCGGGTTGCATCGGGGCGGAGCGGATCCGGTCGGCGAGGCGTGGGCCGAGCTCTGCCACGCGTTGTTGAACACCAACGATTTCATCTACGTGAAGTGATATGGGCGATTCCCGGCAGAACCCTTTCTTCCTCGACCCGCGCATCGACCGGCGCGAGATGCTCCGCCGCGCCTCGAACGGCTTCGGCGCGCTCGCGCTGACCGCGCTGCTCGGCGGCAGGTCGGGCCTCCTCGCCGCGCCGGCCGCCGCGCCGCGCCGGCCGATGGCCCCGAAGGCGCCGCATGCCAAGCCGAAGGCGAAGAGCGTCATCTTCCTCTTCATGGAGGGCGCGGTCTCGCAGGTCGACAGCTTCGACCACAAGCCGCTGCTCGCGAAGTACCACGGACAGGATCCTCGCAAGGCCATCGGCAAGCTGGAGAAGACGCAGTTCGAGGCGGTCGGGCAGGTGCTGAAGTCGCCGTGGCAGTTCCGTCAGCACGGACAGTCCGGCCTCTGGGTCAGCGAGTTGTTCCCCCATGTCGCGAGCCGCGCGGACGACCTGTGCGTGATCCGCTCGATGACCTCGAACTTCCCCGAGCACACCAGCGCGAACTATTTTCTCCACAGCGGCAGCGGGCTGCAGGGGCGTCCCAGCATGGGGGCCTGGGTGACCTACGGCCTCGGCAGCTCGAACGACGACCTGCCCGGCTACGTGGTGCTGAACGGCGGGCAGATCCCGTCCGGCGGTCTCGATACGTTCGGCAACGGTTTCTTGCCTGCGACCTACCAAGGTTCGCTCCTGCACGCGCGCGGCACGCCGCTCGCCAACGTCGTCCCCAGCGAGCGCTCGGCGCCGCTCCAGGAAGCGAAGCTCCGGTTGGTCGGGCGTCTGAACCAGCACAGCCTCGAAGATTCCGTCCGATCCGACGCGCTCAGCTCCGCCATCTCCAACTACGAGCTGGCCGCGCGGATGCAGGTGGCGATCCCCGACCTGATGGACCTTGCCGGCGAGAGCGAGGCCACCAAGCGGTTGTACGGCATGGACGCGGCCTTCGAGCACACGCGCACCTACGGACGCGAATGCCTGCTGGCGCGACGGTTGGTCGAGCGCGGCGTGCGCTTCGTCGAGCTGACCATCCCGATGGTCGACGGATATTCGCGCTGGGACGCGCACGGCGGGTTGGTGAAGAACCACGGCGACAACGCCCGCGCCGTGGACCAGCCGATCGCGGGCCTGCTCATGGATCTCCGTCAACGCGGCCTGCTCGACGAGAC
>CAIWVP010000039.1 GCA_903916195.1 uncultured Verrucomicrobiota bacterium
CGGCTGGTCGGCCCGGAGAACGCGCTCGACCGCATCAACTATCCGGTCCAGGTGGACGCCCAGCGGCGTGCTTGGTTCGTGCTGCCGCAACTGCGCCATGGGGCGTCCTCGCTCCTCCAGTTGCGTCCAAAGGCGCTCCCGCCCCGCGGAGCCGAACCGTTGCAGATGCATCCGACCACCGGCGGTAAGGTCGAGTTCCTGCGGACCGGCCGGGCGGTGTTCGTCTACCAAGGACAGCCGGGCGCGATGCCGAGGTCGGACATCCCGCCGGTCTACCGTCGCGGCGGCTATGTCGGCGCCGTCTTCAGCCCGTCCGGGAAGCTGCTCACCGACGATTACCCACCGGACCACATCCATCACCACGGCATCTGGTCGCCGTGGACGAAGACCGAGTTCGAGGGACGGAACCCGGATTTCTGGAACATGGGCGACGGCAAGGGCCGGGTGGATTTCGTCGCGCTCGACGCCACGTGGAGCGGATGGGTCCACGCGGGATTCCGCAGCCGCCACCAGTTCGTGGACATGCTGGCCAAGCCGGAAAAGATCGCGCTCGACGAGACCTGGGAGATGCGCCTGCTCAACGTCGGCGGCGGCGAGAAGGCCCCGGTCAACGTCTTCGACCTGGACATCACCCAGCGCACCGCCGGCCCGGTCCCGTTGAAGCTCCTCGCCTATCACTACGGCGGGCTCGGGTTGCGAGGGGCGCGGTCGTGGAACGGCACCAACGCCTGCAGCGTCCTCACCAGCGAGGGCGTGACCGACCGGCTCGCCAGCGACGGGAAGCCCGCCCGCTGGTGCTGGGTCGGCGGCGACGTCCAAGGCGTGCGCACCGGGATCGCCGTGCTGGGGCATCCGGACAACTTCCGCGCGCCGCAGCCGGTCCGGACACATCCGTCCGAACCGTTCTTCTGCTTCGCGCCGTCGCAACCAGGCGACTGGGAGATCAAGCCAGGCCAGCCGTACGTCGCGCGCTACCGTTTTGTGGTGTCCGACGGACCGCCCGATGCCGCGGACATCGAGCGGCGTTGGAAAGATTTCGCGTCCCCGCCAAAGGTCGAAGTCTCGGCGCCCTGAGACCTGAAACCTGAAACCCAAGACCCAAGACTTGGGTCTTGGGTCTTGGGGCCCGCCCCCGGCTTTCCGTGCTTGGTCGGACGCGGGGTCCGGACGTAGGTTGTCCACATCACCGTGAACCTTCGCCGTCAAGACGGTCCGCTCCGTTGGTGGTTGCTGGCAGGTGCCGCGCTTTGCCTCGTGCTCCCGGTCCGGGCCACGCCGGCCAACCGCGCCGCGCTGGAGAAGCACTACGACCGGTTCCTGGCCAAGCCGCTGGCCCGCTGCACGACCTGCCATCTGCCGAGCGACAAAAAGTTCCCGGAAACCCTCGACGAGTTCCCGCACAACCCGTTCGGCGTGCGTCTCCGCAAGCTCGGTGACGACCTCGCCGCCGCGGGCAAACCGAAGGACCTCGCGGCCCGGCTTGCCGCCGTCGCGAAAGAGGACGCGGACGCCGACGGCATCGACAACGAGACGGAACTGCTGCTCGGCCATGATCCTGGCAACCCGAAGGACGTGCCGTCCGCGACCGAGCTCGCCACGGCGCCGTCGCGTTCGGCGGACTTCGCCAAGTTCCTCGCGAGCTATCGGTGGCAACCGTTCGATCCGGTCACGCGTCCGCCGGTCCCCGCGATGGCGATCGGAACCTCGCGCATCGTCGCGGACAACCCCATCGACGCCTTTCTCGCCGTCGCGCGCCATTTCCGCGGGCTCACGCCGCGACCGGAGGCCTCGAAGGAGATCCTCTTGCGCCGGGTGTACCTCGACCTGGTGGGGTTGAACCCGACTCCGGCCGAGCAGAAGGCGTTCCTCGACGATGCCTCGCCCGGCGCGTACGAACGGCTCGTGGACCGCTTGCTCGCCGACCCGCGCCATGGCGAGCGCTGGGCGCGACACTGGATGGACGTGTGGCGCTACAGCGATTGGGCCGGCTGGGCCGACGGAAACCAGGTGCGCGACTCGAAGCCCCACATCTGGCGTTGGCGTGACTGGATCGTCGGCGCGCTCAACACGGATAAACCATACGACCGCATGGTCACCGAGATGCTCGCGGCGGACGAGGTCGCCCCGGAGGATCCCGACGCTCTGCGCGCCACCGGCTTCCTCGTCCGCAACCACAAGATGCTCTCCCGCGAGCAATGGCTGGAGGACACCGTGAAGCACACCTCGCAGGCCTTCCTCGGGCTCACGATGGGCTGCGCGAAATGCCACGACCACATGTACGACCCCGTCTCGCAACGCGAGTACTACGCGCTGCGGGCCGTCTTCGAGCCGCACAACGTCCGCACCGACCGCTTGCCCGGCGAACTGGACACGGCGAAAGACGGCCTGGTCCGCGCCTACGACGTCACCAACGCGCCGACGTACCTCCTCGTCCGCGGCGACGAGCGGCATCCGCTCACCAACGAGGTCATCCACCCCGGTGTCCCCTCTGCGCTCGGAGGCCGGCTCGATGTCCACGAGGTGAAGCTGCCGTGGCTCGCCGCGAACCCCGACCGACGCGGGTCCGTCATCCGCGACACCATCGCCGCCAGCGAGAAGGCCGTGGCGTCCGCGAAGCAGGCTTCGGCCACGGCAAGTGCCGCGACCAACGCGACCCCGGCGAAACTCCGCGAGGCCGGCCTCGTGCTCGAACTCGCCGAGAAGAAGCTCGCCGCCCTCCTGGCGGTGATCAAGGCGGAGGAGAGCGCGGAAACGAGTGGCCGCCGACGTGAGGAGGCGGAGGCCGCGTCTTCCACGGGGATCCGCCTCGTCACCTCGGCGGCGACCAACGCCGTCCTGCTCCAGCGCAACGCCGCCGTCGCCGAGGCGAGGCTCAAGCAGCACCAGTCCCGGACCGCGCTCGCGGCTGCCGCGCCCGACAAGGCCGACGAGCCGAAAAAGAAGCTCGCCGAAGCCGAGCAGCAACTCGCCGCCGCGGTCGAAGCGCTGGCCAAGCCGCTCGACGCCGCGTTCAAGACGCGTCCCGTCGAGACCTATCCCTCGACCAGCACCGGACGCCGGTCGGCGTTCGCCGGGTGGCTCACATCGCCGCGCAACCCGCTCACCGCTCGGGTCGCGGTGAACCACGTCTGGCTCCGCCATTTCGGACGCGGGCTCGTGCCGACGCCCGCCGATTTCGGACGCAGCGGACGTCCGGCGACGCATCCGGAGCTGCTTGATTGGCTCGCCGCCGAGTTCATGCAGCCTGAGATGGTGGATAGTCGGAGTGAGTTGATAGTGGATAAGACCGGAAGCGCGTCCCCTCCCATCAACCATCCACTCAGAGTCCTATCCACTCCTTGGTCCTTCCGACATCTCCACCGCCTCATGGTCACCAGCGCCGCCTACCGGATGGCTTCGACCCCGGATCCGGCGGACCTCGCGGCCGACCCGGACAACTTCCAACTGTGGCGGATGGATTCGCGACGGCTCGAAGCGGAGGCCGTCCGCGACAACCTGCTGCACGTCGCCGGCACGCTCGATCCAGAGCGCGGTGGGCCCGACATCGACCAGAAGCTCGCGCTCACCTCGCCGCGGCGCTCGATCTATCTCCGGCATGCGGCAGAAAAACAGGCGGAGTTCCTGCAGATCTTCGACGGCCCGAGCGTGACCGAATGCTATGAGCGGCACCCCAGCGTCATGCCGCAGCAGGCGCTCGCCCTGGGCAACAGCCCGCTGGTGCTCCAACAATCACGGGTCCTCGCCGCCAAGCTGGCCAAGGAATCGGGCGGTGACGAATCGCGGTTCATCGGTCTCGCCTTCCAGCGGATCCTGGCGCGCCATCCGACCGAGGTGGAACGCCGGCAGTGCGCCGATGGGTTCGCCGCGCATCCCGTGAGCGCGGATGTCGCCGACAAGACCTTCGCCCGCGCCGCCGAGAACCTCGTGCTCGTGCTCTTCAACCACAACGACTTCGTCACCGTGAGATGACACCGGACCGCCCGTCGGATCTCCCCGGCATCACCCGCCGCTCGTTCCTCGCCGACACCGGCATGGGGCCCGGCTGCCGGCTCCGAGGGGGCGAGCATTGACATCAGCGTATCAACGCATCAGCGTATCAATCGATGAGGACGACGATCACCTTGGAAGACGACGTGTTCGAGGCGGCCCAAGCCATGGCCCAGGCATCCGGCAAGCGGCTGGGCGAGGTGGTCTCGCAACTGGCGCGACGCGGATTGCGCACGACCACCGAGACGGGCAGCCGCTCCGGATTGCCGGTCTTCAAGGTCGCGACCGATGCCGCCGTGATCCCTGGCAATCGCGCCCGCGACCTCTTGGCGGATGACGCGACATGAAGGCCGCCCTGCTGGACGTCAACGTGCTGCTGGCGCTCGCCTGGCCCAACCACCAGCACCACGCCGCCGCCCACGGATGGTTCGCGCGTGAATCGAGGCACGGCTGGGCCACCTGCGCCTTCACGCAACTGGGGTTCATCCGCCTTTCTTCGAACCCGGCCTACACATCCGGCGCTGTGCCCCCGGCGGAGGCGGCCACGTTGCTGGAGCAGTTGGCGGCCCATCCCAAGCACGCCTTCTGGATATCACCGGCGGCCGCTTCGCCGAAGATCTATGCCCGAGCTTTGGGCCACCAACAGGTCAACGATGCGTGGTTGGTGGAGACGGCCCGCCAAGCCGGCGGCCGTCTGGTGACCCTCGACAGCCGGCTCCACATCCACGACTTCCAGAAGGGCTCGGTCCACGTCATCGTCACCTGAAACACATGGATCCTCGACGCCAACCCGATCGCCACGGCATCACCCGCCGCTCGTTCCTCGCCGACACCGGCATGGGGTTCACCGGCCTCGCGCTCGGTGCGATGTTGTTCCGCGACGGCGCCCGGGCCGACCCCGCATCGTCGGCGTGGCAGCCGCCGACCGGCGCACCGCATCTCACGCCGCGGGCGAAGTCGGTCATCTGGATCTTCCTCTGCGGCGGCGTGAGCCACGTCGAGAGCTTCGACGTGAAGCCGGAGCTCACCAAGTACGCCGGCAAATCGATCTCCGAGACGCCTTACGCCGGCGTGCTCTCGACCGAGGGCAAAGACGTCATCGGCGCGAACCCGGCCCACGGCAACCGGAAGGTCATCATGCCGCTGCAGACCGGCTACAAGGCCTACGGCGAGTCCGGCCTCGTGGTCGGCGATTGGTTCAAGAACATCGGCGGATGCGCGGACGACCTGGCGGTGGTGCGCTCGCTCTGGACCATCCACAACGACCACGGTGCCCAGCTCACCTGGCAGACCGGTCGGCATCCGCGCGAACTGGAGCATCCGACCCTCGGCGCGTGGATGGCCTACGGGCTCGGCACGCTGAACGAGAACCTCCCGGAGTACGTCGTGCTGGGCGTGCCCACGGGGGACTGCTGCGGCGGCGCGTTCACCTACGGCGCGGCGTATCTCGGACCGGAGAACGGCGGCGTGCGCCTGGGCACCGACCCGAAGAACCCCCTGCCCTTCATCCGTCCGCCGGACGGCGCGCTCACCACCGAGGAGCAGACCGCGAACCTCAGCCTGCTCGGCAAGCTGAACCGCCTCGCCGGCATCGATTATCCCGACGACCAGAACCTCCGCGCGCGCATCAAGTCCTACGAGCTCGCCTTCCAGATGCAGACCAGCATCCCGGAGACGATGCAGCTCGACCGCGAACCGGAGCACATCCGCCGCATGTACGGCCTCGACCAGGACGCCACGAAGGCCTTCGGCGAGCAGTGCCTGGTCGCGCGGCGGTTGGTGGAGCGCGGCGTGCGCTTCGTGCAGCTCTTCCACGGCGGAGGCGGAGGCGGCGCGTGGGACGCCCACGGCGACATCAAGAACAACCACACGTCGCTCTCCGCGCAGGTGGACCAGCCGGTCGCCGGCCTGCTGAAGGATCTCAAGCAGCGCGGTCTGCTCGACGACACCTTGGTCGTCTTCGGCACCGAGTTCGGGCGCTCGCCCGGGGCCGAGGGCACCGGACGCGATCATCACCCGCAGGCCTTCAGCGCGTGGATGGCCGGTGGCGGGATCAAGGGCGGCGTCCAATACGGCAAGACCGACGAGCTCGGGTTCCACGCGGCCGACGACCGCCGCTACGTCACCGACATCCACGCGACGGTGCTCCACCAGCTCGGACTGGATCCGCGACGGCTCGAGGTCCCGGGCCGCAAGCGGCTCGACGTCGACCACGGCAACGTGATCCGCGGGATCTTGGCTTAGCCGCCAAGGTGACGAGGCGGAGGCTCCGGCAGCCAGGGAGCGCAACGGTGCGAAGGGGGCCGTCCGCCTCGTCACCTCGGCGTCCAGGGTGCGAGTTGCCGCGGTGCGAGTTGCCGGCGCTCACCGAGAGGTCCACGATCGGCCCATGCGACCCCTGCCCCTTCTTCGCCTCTTCGCGTCTTCGCTGTTCCTCTCCGCCGCCGCTGCATCCGAGGACGGCTTCACGCCGCTCTTCAACGGCCGCGACCTCGCCGGCTGGGTGGACATCAACTGCGCGCCGGAGACCTTCGTCGCCACGAACGGCATCGTCTATTGCACCGGTTTCCCCACGGGCATCCTGCGCACGGAACGCATGTACCAGAACTTCGTGCTGGAGGCCGAATGGAGGCATCTCAAGCCCAAGGGCAACTCCGGCATCTACGTGTGGGCGGACCCGATCCCGGCGGTCGGGCAACCCTTCGTGCGCGCGGTCGAGGTGCAGGTGCTCGACGGATTGGAAGGCGAATGGTTCACGTCGGACGGCGACATCTTCCCGATCCACGGGGCCAAGATGGTCCCAGAGAACAGCAGAAAGGGCGGCGACCGCGCGTTCCCGACCGAGAAGCGGATGAAACCCTCGCCCGAGTGGAACCACTACCGCATCGAGTGCATCGACGGCGACATCTCGCTCGCGGTGAACGGCAAGGTCGTGACCCGCGGCCATCGCGCCACGCCGCGCAAGGGCTATATCGGCCTGGAATCCGAGGGCTCGCCCACGGAGTTCCGAAACGTGCGGGTCAAGGAGCTGCCGGCGGCCGCGTCGCTCGCGCCCGAGGACATCGCGGTCCCGCCCGAGGGCTTCCGTCCGCTCTACTCCGGGGTGGACCTGCGAGGCTGGACGGTCGCCGGCGGCGCCTCGGCACCGTGGAAGCCGGATGATTGGCAATTGACGAGCGTCGCGACGGGCGGGGCGCCGATGGTCTCGGACAGCGAGTTCGGCGACGGCGAACTGCTCTTCGACTGGCGCTGGGCCGACGCGAAGCAACCGGGCGATTGGATGAAGTGGATCCAGTTCCGCCGGCTCGATCTACCGGCGCTTCTCGCCCGCGCTTCCGCCGCCAAGCCCGCTGAAGCGTCCGCGGGAAAGTGGAACCGCGTCCGCATCACCCTCCGCGGCAACCGCGCCTCGGTGACGCTCAACGGGCGTCCTTGGGTCACCGATGCCGCGATCGCCGACGTCCCGGCGCGCGGCGTCATCGAGATCCGCGCCGCAACGGTGCCGGCGCAGTTGGCGAACCTGCTCTTCAAGCCGCTCGATTGAGTCGAGGAGGAAAGGGAGCGGACCCGGCGACGATGCCCGTCCCAGCGTCCGCGATCCTCCGCTGGGGTGGACCGGATTCCCGGTGCTCTCGGAGAGCGCTGGACCGATCCCGTCCGGATCTGTGCCCTGATTGTCACTGGCGTAGGTGCCGGGACCACGGCATGCCATCAGGGGCGGCCGGCAAGAAACACCGGCCCCGCTCCCGCCGGCCCCTCGGATATCCAGAAGCCCCGATCCCATGAACCGCATCGTGTCCGCTCCCATGTCGTCCCGCACCTCCGGTGGCCCGCGCGGCCGCAGGTCGGCTTTCACGCTGATCGAGCTGCTGGTGGTGATCGCCATCATCGCCATCCTGGCGGGCATGTTGTTGCCGGCCTTGGGCAAGGCGAAGACCAAGGCCCAGGGGATCGCCTGCATGAACAACGGGCGGCAGATGACCCTGGCGTGGAGGCTCTACGTCGACGAGAACCAGGACCGCGTGCCCCAGTCGTACGGGCCGAAAGCCTGGGTGCAGGGCAACCTGGATTTCAACGTGGGGAACGCGAGCAACTGGAACATCGACCGCGACCTGACCAACAGCCTGCTCTGGTCGTACTGCGGCAAGAGCGCCGCCATCTGGAAATGCCCGGCGGACCGCAGCACCGTGACCGTCAAGGGCGTGACCTACCCGCGGGTGCGGAGCATCGCGATGAACGCGTGGTTCGATAGCACCGACGTGTCCGGTTTCGGGCCCGGGTTCCGCGTGTACAAGAAGATGAGCGACCTCATCGAACCCGGCCCTTCGGGCACGTGGCTCTTCCTCGACGAGCGCGAGGACAGCATCAACGACGGCGAGTTCGTCGTGGGCATGAACGGCTATCCGGACAAGCCGACCCTGTGGACGATCGTCGATTTCCCGGCGAGCTACCACAACCGGGCCTGCGGCTTCTCCTTCGCCGACGGACATTCTGAGATCAAGAAGTGGACCGATGCGCGCACCTTTCCCGTGCTCAAGAAAGGACAAGGGCTTTCGCTGAACGTCCCTTCCGCGCGGAACCAGGACGTGTCGTGGATGATGGAACGCTCGACGCGCCGGGCGCAGTGACCGGACCCGCGGCGACGCATCGCCGTCACCGTCCCGGCACGCCGACTTCGCCGGCTTGCGTTCCCGCCGCCAAGCATCCGTAACCTGGGGCCGGCAGCGTGACGGGGTGAGTTCCAAAGACTGGAGGCTGAGCCTCAACCTTGCCCTGATCCTCGTCCCGGCGGTCTTCGTCGTCTGGGGCGATGCGGAGGCCCAAGGGTCCCGCGAAGCGTCCGTCCCGCGCCGCACGGCGACCGCTCCGGGCAAGCCCTCCGCCGCCGTCCAGTGGACGCCCGTGTTGCCGCCGCTCGCTGACGGCGTGACGGAGCTTTCGTTCGGCAAGTTGCTGGTGACGCCCATCGGCCCGGCGGGCCTCGAGCTCTCCGCCGATGCCAAGAAGGCGGTGGGCAAGCCGGTCCGCATCGTCGGCCACATGGTGCGGCAGATGCAGCCGATCCCGTGGACCTTCATCCTTTCCCCGGTCCCCCAGTCGTTGCACGAGCGGGAATACTTCCTCTGCGACGCGCTGCCGGCCAGCGCGGTCCGGGTCCACATGCCGAAGGGCCCGCAGCCCATCATCCCCTACCGTCCCGGCCTCGTGGCGGTGACCGGCATCCTCGCGACCGAAGGTCCCGAAGAATCCGACGGCCGCTCGTCCGCGGCCCGCCTCGTGGTCCGGCCCGGCGACACCAACGCGATGGTCTTCGTGACCGCCTATTCGCCATCGGATCGCGCCGCCATGCCCGCCGCTGCGGCGCCGTCCGACGCCCCCTCTTCCGCCCGAAACCCGCGGAACCTCCAAACCGACACACCCACCCGATGATGACCACCAAGTCCCTCCTCCAGAACCGCCGGCTGCTCGCCGGGGCCGTCGCGCTTGCCGCGGCCGCCTCGCTGCAGGCCGCGCCGACCGTCTCACGGCTCACGCCGCCCAGCATGCTGTTCTCGTTCAACGATCCCGGCACGCCGATCACCTCGCGCTTCCTGCCCGGGCAACGTTTCGACCTCCAGGCGACCGTCTCGCCCGAGGCCGGCAAGACGATCACCGCGATCTCCTTCAAGGTGGACGGCATACCGTTGACCGGCAGCGTGGCCGTCTCCACGAACGGCGTCGTCGCCAAGCTCGCCGACGGCACGGTGACACCCGTCGGCACGGCGATCGGCACCTTGCGCGCCTACTCCAGCGCCTCGGTCGGCGTCCATAAGCTCACGGTCACCGCCAAGCAATCCGACGACACCGTCGTCACCGCGGACGGCAACTTCGAGGTCGTCGGTCTCAACCAGGTCGGCCGCCGCGCGAAGAACGTCATCATCCTGCTCGGCGACGGCATGGGCATCGCCCACCGCACCGCGGCCCGCCTCATGAAGAACGGCGCGCAGCAGGGCAAGGCCAACGCCCCGCTGGCGATGGACCTCTTCCCGGTCACCGGCATCGTCACCACCGCGTCGCTGAACTCGATCGTCACCGACTCCGCGCCGGGCATGGCCTGCTACTCGACCGGCAACAAGGCCCAGAACGGCCAGGAAGGCGTCTTCCCCGACGACACGCTCGACGTGTTCGACAACCCCCGCGTGGAGTACATGGGCGAATACCTCGCCCGCACCCAGGGCAAGTCCACCGGCATCGTCACCACGGCCGACGTCTTCGACGCCACGCCGGCCGCGTTCGCCATCCACACCGGCGACCGCGGCGCGGGCACGGGCATCTGCGACCAGTACCTCGACGAGGCGGTGCAGAACGCCAACCTGAAGGTGCTGCTCGGCGGCGGCCGGAAATGGTTCCTCCCGAAGACCAACAGCATCACCTCGCTCCCGGTGGTCGGCTCCGTCCGCGCCGCCTCGAGCGATTATGCCCTGCCCGCCGAGCTCGCTGCCGGCTGGGGCCTGAGCGGCGCCGCCGTCGGCGTGAAGGGCGACCTGAACCGCGACCTCATCGGCGAGTTCCAGACCAAGGCCGGATTCGCCTACGCGTCGGACCGCACGGCGTTGAACAACCTCCCCGCCGACACCGACAAGCTCCTCGGCCTGTTCTCGTTCTCGAACATGAACGTCGCCAAGGACAAGATCGACGGCCGTCGCGGCGCCATCCCGCAGGGCAGCGCCACCGGCCAGACGGTGGTCGCCGACTACGGCTTCCCCGACCAACCGATGCTGGACGAGATGACCGACAAGGCGCTGCAGGTGCTCAGCCGCAACCCCAACGGCTTCGTCCTCCTCATCGAGGCCGCGTCGATCGACAAGCAGGCGCACCTCCTGGACAGCGAGCGCTGGGTCCAGGACGCCATCGAGTTCGACTACGCCATCGAGAAGGTCCGCCAGTTCGTCAACGCGAACCCCGACACCTTGGCCATCATCACCGCCGACCACGAGTGCGGCGGCATCAACATCATCGGGTCCTCCTTGGTGACCGACGCCTCCTTGCAGGCGAAGATCGCCGCCGGCGCCGGTTCCGCCACGAACAACACCGCGCTCCGCGACACCGTCGTCGGCAACTACGACTCCGCCGGTTTCCCGGTCTACACCCTCGCCGCGGACGGCTTCCCGACCACGACCGACATCGACTACCGCATGCTGATCGGCTACGCGGGCGGCGTGGACACCTACCAGGACTGGCGCACCAACCCGTTCCCGGCCCACGACACCCAGCAGCCGCTCGACCGTGAGAACCCCCTCGCCGGGTATCCCCGCGTGAACGTCACCGACAGCGGCGCGGTGAACACCAACCGCCCCGTCCGCGACGTCGTGGGCAGCTTCCAGGTCATCGGCTACAACCCGGGCAACCAAGCCGTCCACACCGCCTCCGACATCCCCTTGTCCGCCGCCGGCCGCGGCGCCGCCGCCTTCACCGGCGTGCAGGACAACACGGACGTCTTCTTCAAGGCGATGCAGGCCGTCCTCGGCGGCGCGAAGTGAGATCCGGGTCCTCCCATGACGATATGAAGACCTCCCACACCATGGCGCTGCTCCTCGCGGGGCTGGCCGTCGCGGTCCCCGCAAGGGCGACCACGTTCACGTTCGACGGCGTCGCTTCCGGCCGCAGCGCGAACAGCTTGTCCCAGGCCGGGATCACGTTCCAGGCCGGCATCCTCTTGCCGGACACCAACGCCGAAGGCCTCGATGTCCCCGGCACCGAGAAGTGGCGCGTGGACTTCTCCGCGCCCTCCGTGACGGTGGACAACCCCGGGCTCTTCGGTCGCGGCATCACGCCCTCCGGCGGCAACGCACTCAACGCACTGTTCCAACCCGTGATCGTGCTCTATCCCGGCAGCTCGGGCTTCTCGCGGTTCAGCGCCACGCTGGACAACGACACGTTCGGCGACGCCAACCTCACCGTGGGCTTCTACGACTCCAACGACCGCCTCATCGCCTCGGTGCGCGCCGACCAGACGGTCCCCGGCTACGTGGTCGATAGCGGCGTGCTGAACGGCGTGAGCAAGGTCGTGCTGCCCGCCGGCGGGTTCTATGACAACGTCACGGTCACCGCGGTGCCCGAGCCCTCCACCTGGGCGTTGGCAGGCGTCGGCCTCGCCGCGCTGATCTGGCAGGCCCGCCGCAAGAGCCAAGCCTGACCCCGCCTCGCGGACCAGGCCCCGGAAGCCACGGCCATCGGCAGTGGCAGTAACAATCGAAGACGGCGGCGGCTCGAAAGAGTCGCCGCCGTTTTGTTCCGGTCCACGTCTTGGACACGGACCTCCAAGACGCCAGCCCCCTCGAGCGAACCGCCGCCTCCTCCACCGCTCACCCATCCACCCACTGATCACTGGCTACTGATCACTGGTTACTAATTGCTACCCCCTCACCTCGGCCCGCGGGTGAAGTGCCGGATGTCCACCGCATCCATGCCGGCGGACCGGATCGAGGTCATGCCCAGGTCGGTGTCCTCGTAACCGCGGCAGGACCGCGGTTCGACGCCGAGCCGGCGAGCGGCTTCCAGGAAGATGTCGGGGGCGGGCTTCTGGTTCACCACGTCCTCGTGGGTCACGATGGCGCCGAACCAATCCACGATGCGGAGATGCGTCAGCACCTTGGTGATCGCGTGTCGCGAACCGCCGCTGGCGACGGCCATGGGCAGCTTGCCCCGGTGTTCGCGGGCGATGGCGACGACTTCTTCGACGGGTCCGATGTGCTCGAAGAGCTGGAAGTAGGCCTCTTCCTTCTCCTTCGCGAACGCCAGCGGATCGATGTCCGGTCGCGCCTGCTCCGTCGCCAGCATCCGCACGATGTCGCGGGTCGGCACGCCGCCGAGCGAATAGAAACGGTCCTCCGGGAAATGGATGCCGTGGCGGGCGGTCACCTCCTGCCACGCCCGCCAATGCTGGGGCATGGTGTCGGCGAGCGTTCCGTCGCAATCGAAGATGAGGGCTTGGGGTGAGAATGTGGCTGTCATCAGGGTCCGGTGCGGCCCCTTCCGGGCCGCGGCGGCGGACAATCGCCATGCCGAGCAGAGGCGGCGAGCGCTTTCCTCGGACGTACCTGCGTATCTTGACACTGCCTCCAAG
>CAIWVP010000040.1 GCA_903916195.1 uncultured Verrucomicrobiota bacterium
CGCTGGATCTCCAGCAGCTCTCCGCACAGGCCGAAGAACGGATGCGAGGGCGGCTGATGCGGGTCCTTCTTCCGCACCTTGCTGGTGTGCTCGGCGAGCTGCGTCCCGGTGAATCCGGCGAACACCTCGAAGTCCGCCGCGCCCGCGTTCCCGGTGAAGCACGCGTCCAGACTGGCGAACGCGGCGTCCATCGGGACGTCCTTGCGGTAGTCCTTCGTCGCCCAGCCGGCATCGGCGCCGAAGCACGCCCGCAACCGTGCGCGGTCGGCCGTGAAGATCCGGGCGGCCTCGGCGAACCGCTCCCCGAGCTCCGCGAGCAATCCATCGAGCTGCTCCGCGGTCGCCGGCGCCATCAGCCGGATGCCGGGATGCCGCAGCGTCTCGCCGAGCAGGTCGCGCAGGGAGCCGGGCGAAAGCCCCGAGGCGAGCGCGAACCCGGCGCGGACCAGGGGGCCCAAGGGACCGTGGTCCGTCGCATCCGACGCGAAGGTCCGCCGCCACCAGTCGCCGACCAATTCGTCGAGCATCGGACGCGCATCGGTGACCAGCTCGACGTCGAACAGGCTCGCGCTCTCGAACGCGCGGTCGCGCAGCACGCGCTGGCAGAAGCCGTGGATCGTGTAGATGGGCGTCTCGTCGAAGCTGCCGAGCGCCTGGCCGAGCTTGGCCCGGGCGTGCCGCAGGTCGGGGTCGTCGACCCTCAACCGGCGGCGCAGCGCCACGAACAGGGCGTCGGTCGGTTCCGCGTCCGGCGCGAACGCCGCCTCGGCCTCGGACAACCGGGCGCGGATCCGGCCGCGCAGCTCCTCGGTCGCCGCCTCGGTGTAGGTGACGATGAGCAGCCGGCGATGCGAGAGGTCGTGCTCCAGCAGCAACCGCAGGAAGAGCCCGGCCAGCGTGAAGGTCTTGCCCGTGCCCGCGCTGGCCTCGATCAACGTGGGGCCGAGCGGCAACGGCGTCGCGGGCAGGTCGAAGAGCGAGGAACTCATGCGGCATCCTCCTCCACGGCATGGTCGAGCATCGGGCCGAGGACCCGTCGCGAGAGCTCCTGGAACTGGTCGTCCAGCGGGTCGTCGTCACGACCGAAGCACAGCTTCAGCCACGCATCGTCGCCTTCGCCCGGCAGCGGCGGACGTTCGCTGCCGACCCATTCGGGACGCGACTGCTCCAACGGCGTGCGCTTCGAGCGGGATCTGCCGGCGGCGGCCTTCTGCTCCGCTTCGACGAAGGCGAAGGATGTCCTCGGGAAGAACCGCACCGGTTCCTGGAGCCCGCGCCAATAGAGGCCGAGCAGGTCGCGAAGGACCGCATCCGCGTGCGGCACCGGACGGAAGCGCACCGTGGCGTCCTCCGCCACCAGCAGGCTTTCGCACCGCGTCGATGCGATGGTGTCCGGAGCGGCGTCCGGAACGGCGAGTTGCCAAGCAAGATGCTCGACCCACAGGCGGAGCCGGTCGACCGCCTTGAGCCGCGCGCAGCGGAAGTGCAACGGCCCGGCGCCGACGCGAGGAGCGAGCCGGCCGGTCAAGGTGAAGCCGTCGATCGCGAGGTCGACCGCCACCGGGGCGGCGGACGCGGTGTCCCCGAGGCGCGCCCGGAAGCGCACCGCCGCGGCCTGGAGATCACGATAGCCGAGCGCGCCGACCTGTCCGTGCGGCAGACGTCCCTGCGCCTCGACCTGATCGAAGAACCGGCCGGGATCGCGGCCCGCGAGCAGCCAGGCGACGAGGTCCTGTTTCAGCCCGTAGGCTCCGCGCGGGTCGAGCGCGAGCGGTTCGTCGTCCTCCAGCGCGGCCTCCTCGCGCGGCAGCTCGATGCCGAGGCGTTCGCGCAGGAAGAACCGCGCCGGATGCGCGAGGAAGCCGGCGAGCTGCTGGAGCGTGACCTGACGCCGCTCCGGCCCGGGACCGGCGAGCGGGGCCGCGATGAAACGCCGGTCGCCCGACCGCGGCCCGCGCGCGATGGCCGCGGTGGCGCAGTTCTCCCACGAATAGGAGAAGAGCGGCGAGGCCGGACCGGCCGAGAAGTACGCAGGGCTGAAGGCGTGGAGGCGATGCTTCACGACGATGCCGTTCTCGCGGGGACTCCCCTTCCCGTCCTCCGCGACGAACGATGCGTCGATGTGGTCGAGCAGTTCGCCGATCACGACGCTGGGCGGGATCGGCCGGTTGTCCCGCTGGCTCTGGCCGACGTGGCTGAGATGCAGCCGGTCGCGGGCGCTCACGAGCGTCTCGAGGAACAGATACCGGTCGTCGTCGCGGGTCGAGCGGTCGCCCAGCATCGGACGCGCCGCCATCAGGTCGAAGCCGAGGTGCGGTGCCTGCCGCGGGAACGCGCCGTCGTCCATGCCCAGCAGGCAGATGACGCGGAACGGGATGCTCCGCATCGGCTTCAGCGCGCAGAAGGTGACGCCGCCGGTGAGGAAGCCCGCGCCCGATGAGTCGTCGTCGAGCGCCGCGGACAACGGATCCAGCAGCACGCCGAGCGCGACCGGCGCGGTGACGGCCGCCGCCGCCAGGTCGCGTCCGAGGCCGTCGATCGTCCGGCGGAGCAAGGCCAGTTCGGCCGCGGTGTCGCCATCGGCGAGGAAGAACCCGTCGACCACGCCGGTGAGAAGCGGTGTCCATCCGGACGGCGTGTGCTCCTGCTCCAATGCCCCGACCGCGCCGAACAGGCGGTCGGCGAATTCCGCGAACTTCCCGAGCAGCAGCGCGTCGCCGCCCTCGATGTCGTCGTACGGCAGGATCCCGGCGAAGAGCGGCGCCTGTCCGGCCGCGCCCGGGGCCTCGCTTCCCGACCCTCCGGCCGACGGCACCGCCGCGGTGCCTCCGGCTTCCTCCGCGCCCGCTTCCGGCGTCGCCGCGTCGTCGAGCCGCATCGCGTAGCCGAGCAGCAGGCGTCGCAACCCGGCGCGCCAGGTGTTGGTCTCCGTCGCCGGCAGGCCGAGCGCGGCGCGATGTCCTGCGTCGCGTCCCCAGTGGATGCGCGTCTCGGTGATCCAATGCCGCAGCTTGGGCAGGTCGGCTTCACCGAACCCGAAGCGCGCGCGCACCGCTGGCTTCTCGAGCAGGTCCAGCACCGAGGTGACCCCGAGCCGGCCATGCGCGAGCCGGAGGATGCCGAGGAAGGTGTCGGTGATCTGGCCGGATTGCCGCGGTCCGCGGTCGGCCAAGCTGAACGGGATCGACGGCGTGCCGTCCTCCGGTGAACCGAAGACCGCCTGCACCAGCGGCGAGTACTTCGCGAGGTCCGGCGTCATCACCAGCACGTCGCGCGGCGTGAGCGTCGGGTCCCGCTGGAACCAGTCGAGCAGATGGTCGTGCAGCACCTCCAGCTCGCGCAGCGGACTATGGCAGACGTGGACGCGCACCGAATCATCCGTCGCCGATACGAAGCGGTCGGAGCGGTCTCCATCCGCGGCGCCGCGCAGCTCCAGCAGGTCGCGCTGGATCCCGCCGAGCAACGTCGCCGGCGCGGGCGCGACGAAATCGGTCTCTTCGACCGGATCCGCGTGCTCGTAGATGAGCTTGAGGAAGTCGCGCCCCAACGTGCCGAGCGAGCCGAGCAGGCGATGGCCGTCCTCGAGATGGACCTCCGGAGCGTCGCCCGCGCGGCGTCCGAGCCGGCGCAGCACGCGTTCCGCCTCGCGGCCGGTGGTGAGGTCGCCCCACCACTCGGCGCAGGGCTGGAGCAGGAAGCAGTGGACGTCGCGGTGGCGCGCCAACGCGGCGAAGACCTCCAGATACGCCGGCGGCAGCGCCGACATGCCGAACAAGGTGATCCGCTCGGGCAATCCCGCCGGCGCCGGTCCGGCGAGCGCCGCAAGCAGCGCGATGTGGACGGAGGCCGGATGCGCCGGCCCGGTCTCGGCGACGACGGCCCGCCAGAGACCCGCTTGCCACGCTTCGTCGGGATGCGCCGCTCCGGTGCCCGGTGGCGGCCCCGCCGGGCGTCCTGCATCCCACGCCGCGATGTGGCCGGGCCGGAAGACGGAATACTGGTCGAAGAGGTTCGCCAACCGCGCGGCGAGCTGGAGGCGTTTCCGGGCGTCGCCTCCGTCCAGGTAGCGGCGCGGCGCGGCGAAGTCGGCCGTGTCCGGCAAGGCGCCGAGCAGCCGGAAGAGGCGCCACTGGACGACCTCGCGCCGGAAAGGCTCGCCCGCCGGCACCGCGGGGAGCATCTCGCGGGAAAGCCGATCGGTGAACGCCCGGGGGAACGGGAACTCCATCCGGGCGCAGACGCCGAGCCGGCGCGCCAGCTCCAGCTTGAGCCAGCGCGCCATGCCGAGGCTCTGCACCACGACCATCTCCGGCGTGAACACCGATGCCAGCGGCGCGCGCACGACCTCGGCCAGCCGGTCGGCGAGGCGGTCGAGGCGGTTTCCCGTGTGGAGATGGAACGGCAAGGCGCGGCCAGTTTGGGAGGACCGCGGCCGTCGGACAACGTCCGAGACCGGGCGAATTCGCTTTGGCCGGGCGGGCGTCTGCGATTTGATCCGTCGGTGGCGCACCCCATGAAGGCCAAGCACTCGCATCTCAAGGACCTCGACTACTCGGTCGTGCAGCAGTGCATGCACTGCGGCCTGTGCCTGCCGACCTGTCCGACCTACGACGCCACCAAGCTGGAGCGCAACTCGCCGCGCGGCCGCATCGCGCTCATGCGCGCCATCGCCGACGACCGGTTGGAGGCGACCAAGGCCTTCGCCGATGAGATGTACTTCTGCCTCGGCTGCCTCGCCTGCATGACCGCGTGCCCGGCCGGGGTGGATTATGCGGACCTCTTCGAGCACGCCCGCGCCGAGGCGGAAGAATCCGGGAAGCTCGCCTCGCCCAAGCGCACGATCATCCGCGCCTTCACGCTGCGATGGCTGTTCGGCGACCTCGAGCGGCTGCGCCTGCTCGGCCGGGCGATCCGGCTCTGGCAGGACACCGGCATGCAGGCGTTGGTGCGGAACAGCGGCGTGCTCCGGCTTTTCCCAAAGCGTCTGCGCGAGCTGGAGGCGATGACGCCGACGGTCGAGGACGCCTTCTCGTCCGACCTGATCGAGCCGTTCACCGCGGCGACCGGACCGCGCCGGCACCGCGTCGCGCTGCTGACCGGCTGCGCGCAGGACCTGACCTTCGCGACCGTGAACCGCGACACCGCCGAGGTGCTCGCGCGCAACGGCTGCGACGTGGTGACGCCCGCGTCGCAGGGCTGCTGCGGTTCGTTGCACGCGCACAACGGCGAACTGGAGCTCTCCCGGGAGCTCGCGCGGAAGTCCATCGACCAGTTCCCCCCGGACCAGTTCGACGCGATCATCACCAACGCGGGCGGCTGCGGTTCGCATCTCAAGCACTACGCGAAGCTGCTCGCCGACGACCCGACCTACCTGCCCCGCGCGCAGGCCTGGGACGCCAAGGTGAAAGATATCCATGAATGGCTCGCCGCCATCGGCATCCAGCCGCCCGCGGCGCGGCAACCCGAGCAGGTCGTGACCTACCACGAGAGCTGCCACCTTTGTCACGGCCAGAAGGTCTCAGCGCAGCCGCGGCAACTGCTCCGCGTGATCCCGGGCCTCAAGCTGGTCGAGCTCTCGGAGGCGACCTGGTGCTGCGGCAGCGCGGGCATCTACAACCTCACGCAACCGGAGATGGCGGGCCAGCTGCTCGACCGGAAGATGGACCACGTCATCGCCACCAAAGCGCAGGTCGTCGCCACCGGCAACCCGGGCTGCCTGCTCCAGCTGGTCACCGGCTGCCGCTCCCGCGGCGTGGACCTCCGTGTCGCCCATCCGGTGACGCTGCTCGCCGAGGCCTACCGGCGATAGCCGGAGCGCGAGAAGGACCGGCCGGAGGCCGGAGCGCGCGGTCGTGCGGACCGCTCAGCGGTCGAGCTGCACCAGGCCCGCCAAGAACCAAGCGTCGACGATCTTGCCGTCGCGGACCTCGTAGGTGCAGACCAGGTCGATGTGGCCCTTGCCTTCCGGGAACGTCCTCGCGACGCGTTCGTGGTCGACCACGAAGTCCCCGACCACGGCGCGATGGAGCAAGGTGGCATGGACGCCCGGCTCCGCGAAACGCGCGGCGAAGCGCGCGCCCAACTCAGTGTGGCCGGCTGCCAGCAGCGTCGCGGGATGCTGGAAGTGTCGTGCGTCCTCGGCATAGGTCGCCAGCAACGCGCCGATATCGTGTGCATTGTACGCGTCGAGTTGGCGTTGCACGACCGACGCGGGGTCGGCCAGGAGAGTATCAGGTTCCATTTCGGCGAGGGTTCTGGGGGCGTGGGGTCAGGAGTTGCCCGATGTGCCCCGGCGGCGAGACCCACGTCTGCTCCGAGATGTCCCGCAGATCGACCTTCTTCATGCGGGTGCGACCGGATGTGGCGGACACGGCGGGTGAGGTAGCGCAGACTGGCAGTCTGCTGTATCGCGGGTTGGCAACCCGCTGGGCGTTGATGTTTCCAGGGCGACCGATTCGCCGCCGCCATGGCCGGCTACCAGCCGGCGAAACAGCAGACTGCCAGTCTGCGCTACATAAGCCCGCCACTTCTGATCGCACCTTCTTCATGTTCGTCTCTTGGCAGCATTCGTCCGTGAGCGGCCCGGCAGCCAGCGCGGATGGTCCGCGCCGCGCCCGTCGAGTCCGCCCGTCAACCGGCGTTCATTGCCACCATCGGTATCCATCACCCAGAGCGATGCCGTCTCGCCGACCGCACAACGGCAAAAGGCGACCCACCGACCGTCCGGGGACGAAGAAGCCCGGAAATCCCAGACCGCCGGCTCGCTGCGCGTCAACGGCCTGATGGAACCGTCCCGGGGATCGATGCGGCAGATCTCGGTGCCGCCGCGGGCGAGGTCCGGCCGCCAATCGCGGTTGAAGTGGTCGATGTCCGGCCGGTCCGGCCGGAAGTTCCAGGCGACCTTCGCTCCCGGGGTCAGGCGCGAGAACAGGATCTTCCCGTCGGGGGTCCACGTCGGCATGTTCGAACCGCTGCCGCGCGCCTGCGGGTTGCCGTAGGTCGCGGCGAACCACTGCGGTTGCCCGGTGGTCAGCCGACGCAGCTCCGATCCGTCCGGCCGCGCGACGCAGAGGTCGGAGCTTTCGTGCCCGGGATCGTCCTTGAAGAGACAATCCTGGAACAGCAGCCACTCTCCGTCGGGCGACCAGGTCGGGCCGAAGTACAGATGGTCCGGATGCGCCGCGACCAGCTTCCGGTCCCGGCCTTCGGCGTCGCTGGTCCACACCTGGTACCCTTGCGGGCCCGCGAGATGGAACGCGACCCGTCGCCCGTCGGGACGGACGCTGAATCCGTAGGGCAGCCCTTCGCCGGCACGGGTGAACTCGCGGGCGTTGCCGCCGTCGAGGTCCATGCTGAAGACCTGGCCGACCTTGTCGCGGACGACCTGGACGAGCATGCGATGGTCGTCGAGCAAGGCCTGCGGCGTGTAGAAGACCGCGAGCCGGTCCCGGGTCGCGATCTCGGTCAGGCCGCCGCGGTCGAGGTCGTGGACCCAGAGATGCGTCGGCGTCTGCGTGTAGTACTCCTCGAACGGCCGACCGGGGCCGTCGCGCCGCGGTTCCATGCTCAGGAACATCACGCGGTTCCCGTCGGAGAAGGCCGGTCCCGGCTGCCAGGTCGCCTGACCCGGCACGTCGAACTCCATCGGACGCAGGCCGGATCCGTCGGCGGCGATCAGGCAGGTCTTGCCCGCCGAGGTGAAGAAGAGCCTCTGCCCGCCGCGGGACCCCGACGCGACCCGCGATCGGCAACCGACCGCCGCCGCCACCGGACCGAGCGCCAGCGCGATGAGGAAATGCCGTCGATGCATGGACGGTCTATAAGACCGGTCCCATCGCCCCGTCGA
This sequence comes from uncultured Verrucomicrobiota bacterium, assembly GCA_903916195.1. Taxonomy (GTDB): domain Bacteria; phylum Verrucomicrobiota; class Verrucomicrobiia; order Limisphaerales; family UBA9464; genus CAIVQB01. The sequence goes on from CAIWVP010000040.1 coordinate 7,847, forward strand.
GCCCGGCAGCACACCCAGGACCGCATCGGCCACGTCGACGCCAGGGCGCCGGATCAAGCGGGTTGCCGCCCGACCGCCCGTGGCTACCCTGCGCCCGCCATGAGATCGTTCCTCTTGCTCGCTTCCTTGACCGCATTTCTCGCCGGCGCCGCGGATTGGCCCAAGTGGCGCGGACCGCGAGGCGATGGCATCAGCGCCGAGCGCATCGCGCCCGATGCGTGGGACAAAGAAGGTCCGAAGCCGCTCTGGAAGGCCAAGGTCGGCGTCGGCTTCACCGCCGCCACCGTCGCGGACGGCCGGGTGTTCACCTTGGGCAACGTCGACAAATCCGACACCGCCACGCTCTGGTGTCTCGACGCCGTGACCGGCGCCGTCGTGTGGAAGCGCGAGTGGCCGAGCAAGCTGTCGCCCGTGATGTATGAGGGCGGGCCGAACTCCTCCGCCGTCGCCGACGGAGGCAAGCTCTTCGTCGTCATCAAGCCCGCGCTCGTGCTCTGCCTCGATGCCGCGAAGGGCGCCACCGTCTGGGAGAACGATCTCGCCGCGCTCAAGGCCGACCTCACGCCGTGGGGCATCATCGGATCGCCGATCGTGCTCGGCGAACGCGTGGTCGTGAACTACGGCACCGCCGGCACCGCGCTCGACAAGTCCACCGGCAAACTGCTCTGGACCACCGGCACGAAATCGCCGGGCTTCAACACCCCTGCCCTGGCCATGCCCAAGGGAGAACCGACCCTCATGGTCCTCGCGACCAACCATCTCGCCGCCATCCGCGTCAGCGATGGCAAGGAGCAGTGGCAGGTGCCCTTCGGCCAAGGCTACTTCTGCCATTCGTCCGACCCCGTCGTGAAGGGCGATGAGGTCTTCATCAGCTCGGCGGACGACGGCGGGGCGGTCGTACGCTTCACCGACGGCAAGCCGGAGCAGGTCTGGAAGAACCGCCAGCTCGGCACCTTCCTCGCCACGGCGCTGCTGATCGACGGCCATCTCTACGGCCTGAACAGCTGCGATGCCAAAGGCGCCGGCGCCCAGTTCCGCTGCGTCGATTGGAAGACCGGCGAAGTGAAGTGGAGCGAGGGCAATTTCGGATCGAGCCCCGGATCGCCCGTCGCGACGGCCGGCAACCGCGTCCTACTGCTGAGCGACAAAGGCGAGCTCACCGTCGCCAAGGTCACGCCGGAGAAGTTCGAGCTCATCCGCCGCGACCAGGTCATCGGCGGCAAGTGCTGGACGCCGCCCACGCTCGCCAACGGCAAGCTCTACGTGCGCAACGCCGCCGGCGACCTCGTCTGCGTCGAGGTGGCCGCCCCGAAACAAAGCTGATCCGAGGGCAGGAAAGCCTGTGTCCGCCGGGGTCCGCCGACGGCATGACCGTGCCGGAGCGGAAGCGTCCCGGCCTATTCCTTGTGTGGTAGGGCCAAGCTGCCGCTTGGCCGTGGAATCGCCGGCCGCCAGCGAAGCATCGCGGCCGGCCCGAACGGCCGGAACCTCACGGCGCTCGTTCCATCCAAAGTATCGGCGGCGCGGCAGCACACGCCCTACCCCTCGACACCGCCCGGGCGAAAGTATCCAGGCCCGTTTCGCTGCCCGAGTCTCAACGCTGCCCCAGCAGCCTATCGTACTCCGCATGGGTGCCGATCCACACCCACTGCACACCACCGTCGTCCCGCTTCCAAGCGATGGCCCGGTAGTGGTTTCCCACCCGCACTGAAAACCGGTGGCCGGCGCCGGCCAACCGCTTGTAGTTCAGCGAAGGATGCTGGGGGTTCGCCAACCAGAGCTGTTAGTTCTTCGATGCCAGTGCCTGGACCTCCTCCGGCATCTCGTGAAGCCTCTGCCAAAATCTTGGCGTGGCGGTGGAATTCACGCTTGGGCCGGCCATTTCTTGCCAACCCCCTACCGCCTGGGTGGCCGCGACCTCAGCAAATAGGAAATCCAGCCGGCCCGCTTCGGCATCGGCCTGCATCTGCTTCGACCATGCTTCATCCTTGGCCGCATCAAACCAGTCGGCCAGTTTCCAGAACTCGTCTGCGGGCAGTTCGAGGATCGCCGACTCAAGCTCCAAGACCGTGCTCATGGTAGGAGGATGGCCGGGCCCACCTATGGCAGTCAACCCGTCGACCACGAGGTACCGGTCCGGATGGCTGGAACCTCGCTTGGCTCGTTCCATCCAAAGTATCGGCGGCGCGGCAGCGCACGCCCTACCCCTCGACACCGCCCGGGACGTAAGGATCGACGCCACCGATCGGTCTGGATCACGTGACGACGACACCGGCCTACGTCGAAGCCGTCCGAGCGGGAGGCATCCGCAGCAACACCGCCCACGTGGCGACGGCGGCCACCACCACCGCGAGGACACGGAAAGCCGTCGCGTAGGAGCCGGTCGTCGCGACGACCTGGGCCAGCAACAACGGTCCCACGGCAGAGGCGGTCACGGTGAGCGTCTGCGCCGCGCCTTGGATGAGACCGAGGTGCTCGCGGCCATAGACACGGGCCCAGACGGTGAAGAACAGCACCGTGACGAACCCGCCCGCCAAACCCATCACGACCGCCTGGGCCATCAGCCCGGCCATCGTGCGCAGGTGGGGCAAGGTGACCAGACCGGTCGCGAGCAGTGCGAGAGCGACGGCCATCAGGCGTCCGAGCGGCCAACGTCCAGCCAGCCATCCGCCGAGGAAGTTGCCGGCGAGAGCGGACATCGCCGTGACGACGAGCGTGAGGTGGTAGGCCGAGGCGTCGAAGCCGCGCTCGGCAAGGATGGATTCGTTGAACAGACCGATCCCCGAGGCGACCAGGCCGTAGAGCGCGGACCCGATTCCGAACACCCAGAACGCCGGCGTCCGCAGCGCTTCGGAGAGGGTGGCGGATGGCGCATCGGAGTCAGGAGATCCCTCCGCTCCGCCGGTCCCGCCGCGGACGGGCCGGGGGACGACATCCGCTTCGAGACCGCAGGACTCCGGGCTGCGGCGGACGAAGAGCCAGGCGATCGGCGCCATGCCGAGCAGGAGCGCCCAGCCGATGCCGTTCCAGGCGACGCGCCATCCTTGGCGGACGACGACCTCGCCCACGAGCGGGAACGCCGCCATGAAACCGATGCTCAGCGCGACCGTGTAGAGCGCCATCGCCGTCGGCAGGCGTCGCGTGAACCACTGCGGCACGATACTCAGGCTCGCGACCGACAACGCGCTCTGCCCGAGCGCGCGGGTCAGGGTGACGGCGACCGCAAGCCAAGCGACCGAGGTGACCCGGCCCATGCCGAGCACGACCCCGCCGAGGCCGATGGCGAGCGCCGTGAGCACGATCCGCGCGCCGAGACGATCGATCAGACGACCGAATCCGATGCACGCGGCGGCGCCGATGAGCGTGGCCCAGAGATTGATCCGGGCGAAGGCGATGCGGTCGAGGCCGAGATCGGCGAGCAGCGGTTCGGTGATGAGACCGAGACCTTGGGTCCGGCCGGGAAGGGTCGCGACCATCGCGAGCGCCGCGACCAGCAGATTGACCCAGCCATAGTAGAACGGCAGACGTCCGGCGATGGCGGGAGGCTTCGGGATCGGCGGGGCGACGGCGGTCATCGCGCCGGAGCCTAGCGCGGGGCGGATGCGAGGCGAAGGGATTCCGGGACCCGCCCGCGCGCCGGCTCCGCTCCACCGCCAGCAGGGCGTGCCCCCACCCGGACGGATTGACAGCCACGGTAGAGTCGCCAAAGACAACGCAACACACGGGTCAACCACCCCTGCCTGCTCCGCCTCCTCCGGTGTCATTTATCCATGAGTC
>CAIWVP010000041.1 GCA_903916195.1 uncultured Verrucomicrobiota bacterium
CCCGTCCCTGCAATCGTGGGTAGGGTCCGCGCTGCCGCGCGACCCCATCTGTCCTGCCAGCGACCTCCATGGGTAGGAAGTAGCCGCCGACCTCCTCGGGCACGCCTACGGGGATCTTCCCTCATACCACCTCGACGGTCCGCCACTTCGGATCGCACCTCGGAGGCAACTGTGCGCTGACAACCGTCGGGGAGAAGCTACCATCGCGTCATGTCCGCTGCTGCGCTGCTCGAACTCCGTGAGGTCACCAAGAGTTATCCCGGTCCCGTGCCGGTACCCATCCTGAGCGGGGCCTCGCTGGCGGTCGCCCGCGGCGAGAGCGTCGCCATCATCGGCCCGAGCGGCTGCGGCAAGAGCACCGTGCTGAACCTGCTCGGCACGCTCGACCTGCCCGACCAGGGCAGCATCACCTTCGAGGGACGCGACCTCACCATGGTCTCGGCGAAGGAGCTCGCCGCGTTCCGCAACCGGCAGATCGGCTTCATCTTCCAGAACCATCATCTGCTCCCGCAGTGCACCGCGCTGGAAAACGTGCTCCTGCCGACCCTCGCCGATGTCAGCCGCGCGCCGGCCGATGCCGAGGTCCGCGCCAAGAAGCTATTCGATCGCGTCGGTCTCGGCGCGCGGATGGACCATCTGCCCGGCAAGCTGAGCGGCGGCGAACGGCAGCGCGTCGCGGTGGTCCGCGCCCTGATCAACCAGCCCGCGCTCCTGCTGGCCGACGAACCGACCGGCGCTCTCGACCGCGTGAGCGCGACCGGGATCGGCCGGCTGCTGGTGGAATTGAACCGCGAGGAGGGGGTCACCTTGGTCGTCGTGACCCACAGCCCGGAGCTCGCCGGGCTCATGGGCCGCATCGTGGAGCTGCGCGACGGCAAGTTCGCCGGGAGCACGGCGCTCCGAGCCGCGAGTGCCACCTGAAAAGATGTCTCCCCACGTCAAGAGCTTGGTCAACACGACCGCTGCGATGATGAGCTCGCGGCCAATTTCCGGCCGAGGTAGCGCCGATTTTCAATCGGCTGTGTCGCCGGCTTGCAGCCGGCAGGCCGTCGGATCCGCCGGGAACCTCGGGGCGGTCAGCGCCAGCCGACTGCAAGTCGGCGATACAGCAGAGTGCAACTCTGCGCTACGATCCGCGCTCTCAACGCCGTGCCGCTCGTCCACTGTCACCCGTCACTTCCGATGACCCTCCGCCTCCTCGCCGGCCGTTCGTTGCGCTACTATTTCCGCGCCCATCTCGGCGTGCTCGCGGGTGCCGCGCTCGCCGCCACGGTGCTCATCGGAGCCCTGGCCGTGGGGGATTCGGTGCGGGAGAGCCTGAAGGAGAGGGCTGGGGAACGTTTGGCCAACGGGGTCGTCAGCGTCCTGAGCACAGGAGACCGGTTCTTCACGCCAAGGATGGCTGAGCTCATCGCTCCGGATCGGGATCTCGGCGAGCCACCCAACGAACGCCCGTGGCGGGATGGTCACCTATACCTAAGTCGCCGCCAGTATGATATGGCCAAGGCGGCGAATGCTCTCCTGCTATCGGGGACCATCACGCGCCAAGACGGGGCCGCACGGGCGAACCACATCCAAGTGATCGGGGTCAACCCTGGTGAGACGATCGGTGCGTGGATAAATCATCCTCGACTGCCGTTCCTCGATTTCACCAATGGCCAAGTTTGGCTCAACGAGGCGCTCGCCGGGCATCTTTCTGCCAAGCGCGGCGATGAGGTGGTCATCCGGATCCACAAGCCCAGCGCGCTCTCCCGGGACGCGGTCATCTCTCCGCGTGACGAAACTTCGGTGGCGATGCGGCTGACCGTGGGAGGTGTCATGCCGGGCAGCTATGGAGGCAACCTCAGTTTGCTGGCGGGCCAGACCTCGCCTCTGAATGTCTTCGTCTCCCTGCCCGGACTTGCTGACGCAGCGGGGCTCGCCGGACGCGCCAACCTTGTCCTCGCACAAACGCCAAGCTTCGTTGGCGACACCAATTCCATCCGGTACAAGGCCGGCGAATGGATGTTTCGACACGAATGGTATCGGTATCCTTTTGGAAGGGTGTTCCTGCCTAGCGGTCCTGAAGTGCCTGCTTCGCTGGCCACGACCTTCCTCAACGAAAGCCTTGCGCGGTCTTGGAACCTCGCCGACGCCGAACTCTCCGTCCGCGCCGTCGCCCCCGACCCCAAGCTCACCGGCGGCGAACCCGCGCCCGCCTTCGCCGAGCTCACCACCCGCCGCATCTTCCTCGAACCCGCCGTCGGCACCGCCGCGCTCACCAATGCCACGACTTCGGGAGGGCCGGGTTCCACCCCGGCCGTGGATCCAGTCTCTGCCGCCGCCGGCCAGAGCAAGGGCGCAGATTCGACCACGCCCTCCCCCGTCCCCATCCTGACCTACCTCGTCAACACGCTCTCGCATGGCGACGAATTGGCGCCGTACTCGATGGTCACCGCTGCCGGCGCTCCCTACACGCCGGCCGGCATGGGCGACGACGAGATCGTGGTGAACGAATGGCTCGCCAAGGACCTCGGGGTGAAACCCGGTGATACCGTGGCGCTCGGCTATTATCGCGTCGATGCCGGGACGCAGCTCGTCGAGCGGACCAACAACTTCCGCGTCCATAGCATCGTCCCGATGCGCGGCCTGCACGCCGACCGTTCGCTGATGCCCGAGTTCCCCGGCCTCACCAAGGCCGAGAGCACGCGCGATTGGGATGCCGGGTTCGACCTCGTGCATCCCATCCGCGACGCGGACGAAGCGTATTGGAAGCAATGGCGCGGCACGCCCAAGGCCTTCATCACCCTCGCCGCGGGCCAGAAGATATGGGCGAACCGCTTCGGCGACCTGACGGCGATCCGATGGTTCGCGGGCACGAACCAAGTCGCCGCGCTTCGCGACGGGGTCGCCGCCAAGATCCGCGCGAACCTGGATCCGGCCGATGTCGGGTTGCGGTTCACCGACGTCCGCACACCGGCGCTGGCGGCGGCCGAGGGCGGCACCGGCAAGGAGTTCGGCGGGCTGATGATCGGGTTCAGCTTCTTCCTCATCACGTCCGCGCTGCTGCTCACGGCGATGCTCTTCAGCTTCTCGCTCGGGCAACGCGCGTCGGAGACCGGCATCCTGCTCGCCATCGGATGGGAACCGCGGCGCGTCCGGTCGCTGCTCTTCCGTGAAGGCTTCATGGTGGCGACGCTCGGCACGGCGCTCGGGGTGGCCGGCGGCATCCTCTACGCGAAGGGCGTGCTCTGGGGATTGTCGACGCTCTGGCGCGATGCGGTGAACGGCGCCGGCCTCGGATTCCACATCACCGCCGCGACGTTGGCGACGGGCGTCGGGTCCAGCCTCTTCGTGGCCGCGGCCACGCTGTGGCTGGTGCTGCGCCAGCAAGCGAAGCGTCCCACGAGGGAACTGTTGTCGGAGGGGGCGGCCGAGCCCAGTCCTGTCGGCGCCGATCCCGGGGCGCGCTGGCCGATGCGCCTCGCGGTGGGCGCCAGCATCGCGGCGTTCGGGATGACCGCGGCCGCCGGGGCGGCGCGCTCGAGCGATCCCGGGATGTTCTTCGGCGCCGGCGCCCTCTTGCTCATCGCGGGATTGCTCTGGGTGCGGGCCTGGCTGCGCGGCGCGATCGGGGCGACCGCGCGGAACGGATCGGCGAGCGGACGGGCCGCCCGCGCTCCGGTCGGACTGACCGCGCTCGCGTTCCGCGGGCTCAAGCGGCGGCCGTCGCGCTCCCTCGGGACCGCGGCGCTCTTGGCCAGCGCCGCGTTCCTCATCATCGCCGTCGGCGCGAACAAGCTCGACGCGAACCGCGATGCGACGAAGCGCGACTCCGGCACCGGCGGATTCGCGCTGTGGGCCGAGAGCTCGCTGCCCGTCATCCAGGACCTCGACACGCGCAAAGGCCAGGAGTTCTACGGCCTCGATCCGAAGAAGCTGGCCGGCGTCTCGTTCGTGCCGTTCAAGGTGCGCGACGGCGACGATGCCAGCTGCCTCAACCTCAACCGCGCCCAACGTCCGCGCCTGCTCGGCGTGAAGCCGGAACGACTCGCCCGGCGCGGGGCGTTCACCTTCACCGGGCTCGCCAAGGACGCCGGGGTCACCAACGGCTGGGACGCGATCCGCGCCAAGCCCTCCGCTCCGGGATCCGAGGTGCCGGTCATCCCGGCCATCGCGGACGCGAACTCGATCCAGTGGGCGCTCCAGATGCAGCTCGGCGACACGCTCGACTACATGGACGAACGGGGCCGGCCGTTCAAGGTGCGGCTGGTCGGCGCGGTGGCCAACTCGGTGCTGCAAGGGAGCTTGGTCATCGACGAGGCGGAGTTCGTGAGACGCTTCCCGAGCGAGAGCGGATCCCGCGCGTTCCTCATCGATGCGCCGGCCGGATCGGCGACGACGCTCTCGGCCGATCTCACCCGAGCGTTGCAGGACACCGGGCTCGAGATCACCTCCACCCCGAAGCGCCTCGCGATGTTCAACGCGGTGCAGAACACGTATCTCGATACCTTCCAGATGCTGGGCGGGCTCGGGCTGCTGCTCGGGAGCGTCGGGCTCGGCGTGGTGGTGCTGCGGAACGTCTTCGAGCGGCGCGGTGAACTGGCGGTGATGCAGGCGGTCGGCTTCGAGCGGTCGGCGTTGCAGCGGTTCGTGCTGGTCGAGCACGCGGCGCTGCTGGTGCTGGGCCTCGGCGTCGGCACGCTCGCGGCGGTCGTCGCGGTGCTGCCGGCTCTGCTGTCGCCGGGAGCGCAGGTCCCTTGGGCGTCGCTCGCGGTCACGCTGCTCGCGGTGCTGCTGAACGGCGGGCTCTGGACCTGGCTCGCCACGCGGCGGGCGTTGGGCGGGAGCCTGGTCGGATCGTTGCGGGCGTTGTGACGCGGAGCGGTCCCGGATAGCTTCCGGCCATGCGCTTCGCCATCTGCAACGAGATCTTCAAGGACTGGCCGTTCGAGCGGGCCTGCGAATTCTCCCGCCAGGCCGGCTACGACGCGATGGAGGTGGCGCCGTTCACCTTCGCGCCGTTGGTCACCGATATCTCCGCGGCGCGGCGCTCGGAGTTGCGCGGCATCGCGGAACGGGCCGGCATCGCCATCTCGGGCGTCCACTGGGTGCTCGCCTTCACCGAGGGCATGCACGTGAACCATCCCGACGCCGATTCCCGGCGGCGCGCGAGCGATTACCTCGTGGCGGCGGTCGACCTGTGCGCGGACCTCGGCGGCGTCTCGATGATCTTCGGCTCGCCGAAGCGCCGGGACCTCCTGCCCGGCGTGACGCGCGCGCAGGCCGAGGACTGGACGTTGTCGACCTTCACCGCCGCGGCGGCGCGCGGCATGGAACGCGGCGTGACGATCTGTCTCGAACCGTTGGCGCCGTCCGAGACGAACTTCCTCAACACCGCCGAGGAGACCATCGCCTTGGCCCGCCGGCTCGGGTCGCCGGCGCTCAAGGTCATGCTCGACGTGAAGGCGATGTGCTCGGAGGCGAAGCCCATCCCCCAGGTCATCCGCGAATCGGCCGGCGAGTTCGCCTATTTCCACGCGAACGACCGCAACCTCAAGGGACCCGGCTTCGGCGACGTGGATTTCGTGCCCATCGCCGCCGCGTTGGACGAGGTCGGATACGACGGCACGGTGTCGGTCGAGGTGTTCAAGTTCGAGGAAGGCCCGGAAGCGATCGCGACCCGGAGCCGCGAGTATCTGCGGCAAACGTTCGGTCGATGACGGCCGGCCGCCTGCGAAGAGCGGCCCCGAAACGAAGAGACCCGCGCGGCCCCGG
>CAIWVP010000042.1 GCA_903916195.1 uncultured Verrucomicrobiota bacterium
AGCAATGTCGTAAACCATTTGGCGTCAACCAGCGCAACAAGTGAACCATATGAATCATCGACAGCAATTCCCTCCAACTTAGCATCTGTCAGCTTGCCCCTGAACTTGCGCACCTGCCGCTCAACACTGCGCGCTAGGGACGGCGCAATCCGCTTTTCGGGACTTGCATGCATTAAATTGCGACGAAGATGCTTGGCACTTTGGTTCGGAGCAACAATTACTCCGGAGCGAATAGCCTCAATTTGATGCAGCTTCAGAAATTTGGACTGATCTTTCGCCCTCGCGCATGAGCCACTGGGTGTCCTCGAGGATCTGGCGGTACTGCCGGAGCGTGCGGGCCTTCGCGTCGGGCAACGCGGTGGCGATCGTCGGCGTCGCCCCGGGTTGCATGTCCACGCCGGGATTGATGCCCGTGAGCGAGAAAAGGAAACGGCCCACAGAGTCGCCGAAGCGGTCGGGCCGGTTGTTGCCGTGGCCGATCGGGACCGGGCCGGTGAGGCGCTGCAGCCGCTCGAATTCACGGGTGACCGCGTTGTCTTCCGGCCTCCCGATCCGTCCCGGAGCACCGCCGTCGGCATCGGTGTGGACCACCTCCGGATAGCGGCCGGTCTCCAGCCACAGCCAGCGCGGCGCGACCAACGCGCCGATCTCCGCGTCGCCGAACCCGCGCAGCAACCCGAACACGTTCCGGTAGATCGGCTCTTCCCACAACCGTTCGCGCGGACCGAAGTAGCCGCTCACGTAGCTCGCGGCGAAACGCGTGTCGCAGGCCGCGGCATAGTAGGCGAGCAATCCGCCTTCACCGTGGCCGATGACCCCGAGGAACTGCCGGTTCGTCGCCGCCTTCTGCTGCGCGACGAGCGTCGCGTCCAAGTTCCATTCGATGGTGCCGGGGCGCCGCGTCTGCTCCATCCAATCCGCGGCAGCGAAGACCTTTTCCAGCTCGTAACCGATGGGCGTGCGGCCCATCTCGTAGCTGGCGCGCCAAAGCGTCTCGCGTTGGCTGTGCTTCATCGGGCGCACGCCGGGGTTGCCGGCGAACTCGCTGCCACGGTCGATCAGCGAGGGCACGATCACGCGGCATCCCTGCTCCGCGCAGAGCCGCGCGTACTGCTCCGACGGGGCCAGCCCGGGCGCGAGGCCGACGAGTTGCTCGGGCGTCCAGTCGCAATCCGGTAGCGCGATGACGTCGCCCTTTGGTTCGCCATCGGGGAGGAGCAACAAGCCTTCGCCCTCGACGCCGCGGAGCACGTTCCACGCGACGGCGAACACGCGGAAACCCGCGCCGCGGGCGACTTCGACCGAGCCGGCCGGCGCCTTCGTGCCGATGGGAGCGATGTGGCGCAACGTGACCGGACCGCGCGTATCGCGCGGATCGGCGAGGCCGAGCACCTGGCGGAAGCGCGCGCGGTTGGCGTCGAAGCGGTGGATGAAATCAGCGGGCGTGAAGTGGGTGGCCGTCCACTGCCAGAGCTTGGCCCGGTTCGTGACGCTCGCCGCCGTCTCGCGGTCCAGGTAGCGGCTGATGCCGGTGACCATGTCGGCCGCGAGGTCGTTGGTGCCGGTGAGCAGCCGGGTGCCGGGCAGCGGTTGGGCGAAGGCTGGGACGCCCAGCACGAAGAGGAGCCAGGCGAAGCGGCGACGGAGGTCCATGCGTCCATTTGAACCATGGCGACGGGCGGTTGCCCATCGCGGACTTCGAAGGGCTCGCAGGCCGGTCGTGGTGGCATCCTCGTCATGCAGAGACCGAGGTTTACCTCGGCGATGCGGTCGCCTATACAGTCCGGTGAGCAACGGCGGCGGTGTTTCATTCCGTCCGGGGCCGCCGTGGCAAGTGGACTGGGACGGCAACCAACCGGCCCTCTGGCTCGTGCTGAAGGGGCCGGTGGCAGCCCGGGGCCTTCTCTCGGTCTCGACCCACCGTCTTGCGCGGATCCTGCCGCGCGTCCGGCGACCGGACGGTTCGTACGTCAAGGCGGACACGGGCGGGACGACCACCGGCTCAGGCGCCGACGGGATCACCATGATCGTCCGCTTCTGGCTCGAAGGCGTCGTCGCCGGCGAGCGGATCGAAGCGGGCATCGTCCTTTCCGAAGCGATCCAGGCCCGGTTCACCATCGCCGCGCCGGTGGCGAAGTGAAGCCCCGGCTGGCCGGCGTCCGCGTCCGCGGCTCCTTTTGCCTTTTTCCTTTCGGCGGCGTGAGCATCCTCCGCGGCACATGAGCAAACCGCTTTCCAAGAAGTTCGCCGCCTATCCGCGCCTCAACCCGTTCGGCGTCGGCAAGGACATCTCCGCCGCCGACCTCATCGACCAGTCGATGCTCGCCTACAACGGCGGCCGGCTCCGCGAGGCCGCGCAACTGCTCGCCAAGAAGATGCTGCCCGACGACGGCTACATCGGCATGTCGCTCACCGGCGCGCTCACGCCGGCCGGCCTCGGCAAGAGCTGCCTCATCCCGCTGATGAAGGGCGGCTACGTGGACTGGATCATCTCCACCGGCGCCAACCTGTACCATGACCTCCACTTCGGCCTGGACATGCAGCTGCACAGCGGCACGCCGTTCCTCGACGACGTGGAGCTGCACGAGGAAGGGGTGATCCGCATCTACGACGTGCTCTTCGACTACAACGTGCTGCTCGACACCGACGCCTTCGTGCGCGAGGTGATCCAAGGGCCGGAGTTCCAGCGCGTCATGGGCACCGACGAGTTCCACTACCTGCTCGGCAAGTACGTCGCCGCGCGCCAGAAGAAGCTCGGCATCAAGGACAGCTCGGTGCTCGCCACCGCGTACGAGTGCGGCATCCCCATCTTCACCAGCAGCCCGGGCGATTCCAGCATCGGCATGAACGTCGCCGCGATGGCCATGCGCGGCTCGAAGCTGATGCCCGACGTGAACCGCGACGTGAACCAGACCGCCGGCATCGTCTACCACGCCAAGAGCTCCGGCCACACCAGCAGCGTGTTCATCCTCGGCGGCGGCAGCCCGAAGAACTTCATGCTCCAGACCGAGCCGCAGATCCAGGAGGTCATGGGCATCCAGGAGAAGGGCCACGACTACTTCCTCCAGGTCACCGACGCGCGGCCCGACACCGGCGGCCTGAGCGGCGCCACGCCCGCCGAAGCCGTGAGCTGGGGCAAGGTCGACCCCGACAAGCTGCCCGATTCCGTGGTGTGCTACACCGATAGCACCATCGCGTTGCCGTTGCTGACCGCCTACGTCACGGCCCGGGTGAAGCCGCGCAAGCTCAAGCGCCTCTATGACCACCGCGACGCCATCCTCGACACCGTGAAACAGAAGTATCTCGCGACCGGCACCGTGACCAAGGTCACCACCAGCCGGAAGATCGCGAAGCGCGCGAGCAGCGTGGGGATGAAGAAGAAGTAGCGGCCACAGGCCGCGCGTAGCTGCTGCGAGGCACAGGCGGGTGACCATGAGCGGCGCGGATCTCAGCCTGCGTAGGAGCTGACCATCCCCACTTCACGGCGGCAGCCGGCCAGTTCAGCGGCCCAGAGTCCGGCCTTGTGATCCACGCGGTCGGGTCGGAGCAGGACGACTGGCCTTGGGCGGGAAAATCTCCGTGATCCGGACCGGACCGGGCGCGATAAGAAGTGGCGGTCCGTCGAGGTGGTATGAGGGAAGATCCCTGGTAGGCGTGCCTGAGGAGGTCGGCGGCTACTTCCTACCTATGGAGGTCGCTGGCAAGACAGATGGGGTCGCGCGGCAGCGCGGACCCTACCCACGAGGGTAGGGATGGGCTGCCGCCCGTCCGTGGATTCTTCCCGCGTCGTCGGGAGATCCGCCTTCAGGCACCTAGACCGCACACCCGGCCGGGCTGCGCTCCATCCGCCAACCTGACCGCCACTTCTGATCACACCCGGACCGGCCCGGCTCGCTTGTCGGGCAATGGCGACGTAGGCTTCCAGCGTGACTTCCCGACCGGCCTTTATCGCCTGGGTGCTGGGGGCCAAGCCTTCGCATCGACGACTGGCGTCGGCGTTGCTCATCGGGAGCATGGCCGCAGCGGTCTGCTGGGCCGGCCTCGCCTCGCCGGTGGCGGCGCGGGCATCGGCGGTGGCGGTGTTCTGTCTGGCGCTGTGGTTGGGCGAGAGCGTCCGGCCATGGGTGCCGACGGTGCTGTTGCTGGCGGTGATCCCGACCTTGCTCGGTCCGCTGGACCCGGGCCTGGGCTGGCGACCGGTCCTGCGGTGGCTGGCGGAACCGGTGCTGGCGCTGTTCCTTGGCGGTTTCGCGATGGGGGTGGCGGCGGGCCGGGCGGGGTTGGACCAACTCGTGGGCCAGCTCGCGGTGCGGTGGGCAGGCGGCTCCGTCCTGCGGTTGCTCTTCCTCACCGGCGGCGCGACGGCGGTGCTGTCGATGTGGATGTCGAACGTGGCGGCGGCGGCGATGATGTTCGCGGTGGTGCGGCCGATCCTCGTGCGATGGCCGGCCGATGCGCCCGTGCGGCGCGGGCTGTTGATGGCGGTGGCGATGGGCGCGAATTTCGGCGGCATCGCGACTCCCATCGGCACGGGTCCGAACGGCCTGGCCATCGCGGCGCTGGAGGAGCGGCATCCCATCAGCTTCCTGCACTGGATGTCCTTCGCGCTGCCGCTGGCGGTGCTGATGACGATGGCGGCGCTCGCGGCGGTGGCGTGGCGGTTCCGGGTCGGAGGGACGCTGGCCGGGCACCGCGACGGGTCGGTCTCGCCCAGCGGTCGGGGCCGGGCCTTGATCGCGCTCTTCGGCGTCACCATCGCGCTGTGGTTGACGGAATCGCTGCACGGATCCGCCGCCTGGAAGGTGGCGCTCGGGAGCACCGCGGTGCTGTTGGCGGGAGGGTTCTTGCGACCGGCGGATTGGCTGCGCATCGATTGGTCGACTTTGTTGCTGGTGGCGGGAGGCATCGTGCTGGGGCGGTTGTTGGAGCAGGCCGGGGTGGTGACGCTGCTCGCGGCGGTCGCGTTGCCCGACAGCTTGCCGGCCGGGCTGCGGTTGGCGGCGTTGTGCGGGGCGAGCGCGCTGCTCTCCAGCCTGATGAGCAACACCGCGACCGCCGCGCTGCTGATCCCGCTCGCGGTGACGTTGAGCCCGTCGCCGGCGGCGCCGGTGCTGGTGGCGCTGGCGGCTTCGATGGGCGTCCCGTTCGCCATCAGCACGCCGCCGAACGCGATGGCCTTCGGCGAAGGCGGCCTGAGAACGAAAGACCTGCTGGTGCCGGGCTTGGTATTGATGCTGGGCGGCGTGGCGCTGGTTGCCTTCACCGGACCGCGCGTGCTCGACTGGCTCGGCGTGCCGTGAGGACGGCGTGGTGTCCGGCAGAGGGAAACAGACCCGAAGACGGCCGCGTGAAAGGCGCTTGGTCGCGCATCGTGGAGACGTGACGTGCGGCGCGGCCCGCGCGACGGAAGGTTGACCCGCCGGCGCTGCTCTGGCATCGGCGGGGACATGAGATCCCTGCTCGCTTCGCTGTCGTTGCTGCTCGCCGCCTTCACGGTCTCCGTCTCTGCCCAGGAAAAGGCGTGGGAACCGAAGCCCCGGGTCCGGAGCTTCCCGTGGATGTCCTACGAGGACTGGAACTTGATGCACGATGCGATGCTACGTCGGGCGCTCCAAGGCGATGTGGACGTGCTCTTCCTCGGCGATTCCATCACGCAGGGTTGGGCGGACAACGCGGTGTGGAAGCAGCGCTACGTCCCGCGCAAGCCGGCGAATTTCGGCATCGGCGGGGACACCACCCAAAATGTCCTCTGGCGGATCGAGAACGGCGCGCTTATCGGCATCGATCCCAAGGTCGTGGTGCTGCTCATCGGCACGAACAACCTCGGCATCCACGACGACTCGCCGGACGACGTGGCCAAAGGCGTCGGCGCCATCGTGCGCTCCATCCACCGACGGTCGCCGGGCACGAAGGTGCTGCTGCTGGCCGTCTTCCCGCGGGACGAGCAGCCGGGGACGAAGTTCCGCAAGGCCATCGCGGCGATCAACCCGCAGATCGCCAAGCTCGACGACGGCAAGACGGTCCGGTTCCTCGACATCGGCGAGAAGTTCCTCTCGGCCGATGGCACGTTGCCCAAGGACGTCATGCCCGACGCGCTGCACCTTTCCGAGAAGGGCTACGCCATCTGGGCCGATGCGATGGAACCGCTCCTCGCCGAGATGCTCCGTCGCTGAACGGCCGCGCCGGCGCGACGCGGGCCGGGGTCGCGGCGGACCGCGGGACCGTTCAGGGCAGGTGGAACTTGGGCGACTGGCTGAGGAACCGGACCGGGTTCTGGTAGATGACCCGGTCGATCGCCTCGGCGCTCCAGCCTCGGCGCCGCATCTCCAGCGCGGTCTTGGGGATGGCCAAGGGGACGCTCTCGCCCCAGTCGCAGGCCGAGTTCATCCACAGCCGGTCGCTGCCGTGCAGGTCGATGATGTCCACCGCGCGGGCCGGCGTGCACTTCGAGATGGGATAGAGCGTCATGCCGGCCCAGTGGCCGTGTTCGAGCACGGTCTTCACCGTGTGCTCCTCCACGTGGTCGATCAGCACGCGCTCGGGCCGGATACGGGCGTCGTTCTTGATGACGTCGAGGATGAGGCGGGTGCCCTTGAGCTTGTCCTCGAGGTGCGGCGTGTGCACGAGGATGAGCTGGCCGGTGCGCGCGGCGAGGTCCACGTGCATCTCGAGCACGGCGATCTCGTTCCGCGAGTTCTTGTTCAGGCCGATCTCGCCGATCCCGAGCACGTTCGGGCGGTCGAGGAACTCGGGGATGATGCCGATGACGTCCGTGGCGAGCGCGACGTCCTCCGATTCCTTCGGATTGATGCAGAGCCAGCAGAAGTGCGGCAATCCGTGGCGTGCGGCGCGGGCGGGCTCGAATTCGGTGAGCTGACGGAAATAGTCGCGGAAGCCGTCGACCGAGGAGCGGTCGAATCCGGCCCAGAAAGCGGGTTCGCAGACGGCGGCACAGCCGGCGGTGACCATGTCGATGTAGTCGTCCGTCGTGCGGCTGACCATGTGGCCGTGGGGTTCGATGTAGCGCATGACGGGGACAGTAAGCAGTAAACGGTCGTCAGTGAACCAGTGTTCCGTGATCGGCGGCCGCTGCCCGCTCCGAGCCGATCCCGGATCGCGGGCGTCGTGGATCACGCAGGAGCAGTCAAGGCGGTCCGGCAAGTCGACCCGGCAGGCGTGCGACCGACCCTGTGGCCCTGCGATCCGACGGACCGCAGGGCGTCAGAGCTTCACGAGCTTCACGAGCTTCAATCCGCAGGCGGACGCGAGCTTCTCCTGCCGCTCGTCGAAGGTCAGGAAATGCTTCAGCTTCAGTTCCAGGGCGCAGGCGACATGCAGGACGTCCGCGGCGCGCGTGCCCAGCTTGGGCGTGTGGCGGCGGCTCAGTTCCACCGACCGGGCGAGCGCTGCCCGCCAGAGCAGGTCGGCCTGATGCAGACGACCTTCCGCGAAGTCCTCTTCTAGGTCCGACAGCGACTCTTCCCAGCCGGCCTTGGAGAGCTCGCCGCGAAAGGCCGCCAGACAGATTGCGTTGGTGATCTCGCTGCGGCCGTGATGGGTGACAGGCAGCGCCCCCCCGACGCGGCGGCGCCACGCCGACAACTCGCGGATGCCCGGCTGGTTCAGATACAACCGGCACAGCGCGCTCGGCTCGACATAGACCTCCTCAGCAGTCACCGCGGTTCTCCTCGTGGAAACGCTGGGTCTCCTCCCGGGTCATGGCCCTTGGCTGCCGGCGCAAGACGCGCGCATGGTAGTCCGGCAGCGGGGTCTGCTTCTTGGCCGACGGAGCGACCGGCTCCATCACATAGGCCGGTTCGCCGTTGTCGGTGATGGTGACCCGGCCGAATTCCTCGATCTTGCGCTTCACCGCGCGGAAATCGGTGCGGAGCTCGCGGATGCTGGCCGTGGCGGTGCCCGTGTTCATGTGCGTGAAACACTATTGTTTCACGGGGGCGGGTCAACCGGCGTTTCCCGGTCAAGCGCCCACGTCGGAACTTGCCGCGGTGGCGGCCCGGTCCACGGGACCCGGTCCGGGAGGAGAACCGGTCGCCGAGTCCGAAACGGACCACCGGGCGGGTGAAGTCCGATGCTCCTTCGGCATCGGATTTCACGGTGATCTCAGTCGTCCGCGCCATGGGATCCTCGCCTGTGGATGCGACGGCCTCGTGGCCGTCCTTGGTCCGCGATCTCACCCGGATATCGTGGCGTCCGTCAAAGCCCTGGAAGCGGTCCAAAGGCAGCCATCCGCCCATGGGACATCCACCAACCGAGGGGCTGGTACCGCAAGCTTTCGCACAGAGGTCGATCCGGACCGGCCGGCGCTGAGGGGACGCCGAGAATCTGTTTGAACGGGAAGGCGGTGGTGGCTATCCACACCGCACGGTGACCGTCTGGCGTCTGGTTTTGTCCGTTGTCCTCGCGCTCCTCTGGGTGCCGATGGCCGCGCATTGCGATATCGAGAGGCTGTTCGAGGCGGAGCTTTGCCATCACGCCGACGCGGACCACGGATCGGATGTGGGCGACACCAGCTGCGACGATTGCTCCTTGTGCCAGTCCGCCAAGGTCAGCCTGCATCTCGGCGTCAAGATAGGCGACCTCAGGCCGGCATTCCTTGCCGTTTTGTCACCATGGCCACCGCTGAGCGTTCATCGGTCTGCGCTGATCGAATCGCCGCCACGCACCTTTTCGCCTCCCGCATCGGACTTCGTCCTTCCCCACGCCTGTCTGCTGACCTCGCGCACGTCGCTCCCCGTGCGCGCTCCTTCCCTCGCTTCGTGAACGGCCCCTCGCCGGAGGGGATCCCGTGCCCACGGACGCATCGCGTCCGCTGAGTCCGTCCGTCGTTGGGAATCCAGCCAGCTCCCGTCCGAAGTCCGTCCATGAAACTCCCTCGTCTCGTCCTGCTTTTCGCCCTTCTGGCCGACGGCGCGCCACGCGCCGCGGCGGCGGCATTCACGTCTGAAAGCGCCGTGCGCCACGCGTTGGCCAACAACGCCGACCTCGCCGCCGCGCGCTTGACCGTCGAGGAGGCACGCGGACGGTTGGCAAAGGCCGGGCGGTTGGTGGATCCTGAGTTGGAATCCGAGCTCAAGCCGGACGTCCGCGGGCGCCAAGGCGTGCTGGGCTTCGGGCTGACGCAGCGGTTTCCGCTGACGGCGCGGCTGGGGTTGGAGAAGGCCGTGTCACGCGCCGAACTGACGGTCGCCGAAGCCGAGGTGCGCGACGCCGAACGCCGGTTGGCCGCCGAGGTCGCGCTGGCGGCGGTGGACTGGCTCGCGCTCGGCACGCAACGGGCGCTCAAAGAACGGCAGCTTGCGAACAGCCGTGAATTGGTCGAAGCCGCCGACCGAGCCGCCGGAGCGGGCGAAGGTTCGGCCTTGGAAGCCGCGCAGTTCGACCTCGAGGCGCAGCAGCTTGTGACGCAATTGCTCCAACTGGACACCGGTTGCGCAGCGCTCCTCGGTGAGCTTCGCCCGTTGCTCGGCGTGCCTGCGCCGGAGCCGATCGAGATCACCGGCACGCTGCCCGAAGTCGCTGTCGTGGGCACCGGAGCCGTCGCTCTGTCGCGACGTGCCGACCATCAGGCCGCGCTTGCCCGCCGCGAGACCGCCGAACGTGCGCTCGCGTTGGCCCGCGCCGACCGTTGGCAGGATCTGGGCGTCGGCCTGCTCGGCGAGGTGGAGCGGGTGGAAGATGCTCCTGCCGGCATCCGACAGGACCACTTCGTCGGCCTGCGCCTGTCGCTGCCTTTGCCCTTCTGGAAACGCAACCAGGGCCGTGTCCAGGAGGCGACGGCCACCGCGCAACGACGGGTGAAGGAGTCCGAAGCCTTGGCCTTCCGCATCCGCGCCGAGGTGGATGCCGCCGAGCGGCAGATGGCGGTCGCTGCCAGGCTCGCGGGTGAGGTCACGGCCACGCTGCTGCCCAAGGCGGCGCAGTTGGAGGAACGCCTCGCCAAGCTGCGCGCCGAAGGCCAGGCCTCGTTGGCCGACGTGCTCCGTGCCCGCGAACGCCGGTTGCAGCTCGAATCCATGCGGCTGGATGCCGTGCGCGACTTCCATCGGGCCCGCGTGGGGCTGGACATCGCCACGGGATCCATCGTCCCCAACCCGAAGACGCCATGAACCAGGCGCTCCTCAACGGGCTTGTGATGGTCGACGTCCCGGAGTTCGCGATGCGCGACGACATGCTCGCGAGCCTCGTCGATCCGCTGCCCCTGATGTCGCCGGTCGCGTCCGCGGGGCTCTCCGCCGAGACGCGCGACACGGCGCTCAGCGGCCGGCACGCCTTCGGCACGTGCGGGTCGGTGCTGCCGACGTCGCCGCTCTTCCTGCTGCCGGCGTCGCTCTTCAAGTGCGGCGGGCAGTCCCGGCCGGCTCTGAAATCTCTTCCCATGATCTCTCGTGCCATCCTGTGTCTCCTGCTCGCCGGCGCGGTCGGCACAGCGCATGCCGCCGATCCCGGCAAAGCCTCGAAGTTCGCCGACACCGTCTTCCTCGACGAGATCGGCGTCAAAAACCTCCGGCTCCAGACCGTCGAAGCGGAGGAGCAGACCTTCGAAGAGACCATCTTCGCGCTCGGGCGCATCGAGGTGCTGCCCGGGAAACGCGCCGTGCTCAGCAGCCGCATCTCCGGTCGAGCGGTGAAGGTCTACGCCCGCCCGGACCATGCGGTGAAGGCGGGCGATCCCCTGGTGGTCATCGAGAGCCGTCAGCCGGGCGAACCGCCTCCGCAGATCACGTTGGTCGCACCGATGGACGGTCTGGTCGTCGAGCTGGCCGTCGCGCCAGGCAATCCCGTCAGCCCCGACAAGCCGCTGCTCGCGATCGTTGACTTGTCCACGGTCTATGCGCTCGCGAGGGTGCCCGAACATCTCGCCGACCGGTTGCTCCGTGGACAACCGGTGCGCGTCACTTCACCGGGCTGGCCGGGCGAGAGCTGGGAGACGCAGGTCGAGCATCTGGGCGCGTTTGCCGACCCCGCCTCCGGCACGCTGGAGGTGGCCTGCCATGTCGACAACGTGGGCACTTGGCTGAGACCCGGGATGCGGGCCGAGTTCAACCTCGTCACCAAAAAGCGCGCCGACGTGATGGCGGTTCCCCGTGAAGCCGTGCAGGGCGACGGCGCGAGCCGCTTCCTCTACGTGGCCGACGACAGCATCCCCCACGCCTTCGTCAAGGTGCGGGTGGTGGTGGGCGCGATGAACGACCGTTCGGTCGAGATCACGCAGGGCCTGCTGCCTGGCGACAGGGTGGTGACGACCGGTGCGTATTCGCTGGCTTTCGCGGGCAAGGGCAGCCTGTCGCTCAAAGAGGCGCTCGATGCCGCGCACGGGCATGAGCACAACGAGGACGGCAGCGAACTCAGCAAGGACCAGAAGGCGGTCGGCCATGCCGAGGACGACGGGCACGACCACGGCGTTTCCGGCGGCGGCAAGCTCTCGGGCCTGACGCTGTTCTCCCTCATCGGGAACGGCGTGCTGCTCGTTTTGCTGGTGGTCGCCTCGCGTCGCGGACCGGCGGCCGATGACAAGCCCGGCGCTCCGGTTGAAAAGCCGACCACGGGAGGAACCGACCATGCTCGATAGGCTGATCCGCCACGCGCTGGACAACCGGGCCATCGTGCTCGGGCTTTCGCTGCTCCTGCTGCTGCTCGGCGCGCAGACCGTGCGGGAGCTGCCCGTCGAAGTGCTGCCCGACCTGACCAAGCCGACCGTCATCGTCCTGACTGAATCGCCCGGCCTCGCGCCCGAGGAAGTCGAAGCCAATGTCACGTTGCCCATCGAGCGAGCCCTCATGGGTGTGGCCGGGCTCACCCGGCTGCGCTCGAACTCCGACGTGAGCCTGTCGCTGGTCTATGCCGAGTTCGGCTGGGGCACGGACATCTATCGTGCGCGGCAGTTCGTGCAGGAACGCCTGCAAGGCGTGCGCGGAACGCTCCCGGCAGGAGTCGAGCCGTTCCTCACGCCGGTGGCCTCGCTCATGGGTGAGATCCTGCTCGTCGGACTCCGCAGCACCAACGCCGCGGTTCCGCCTCGCGAGGTCCGAAGCCTCGCCGACTGGGTGGTGCGCCCGCGTCTCCAGAGCATCCCCGGTCTCGCCGAGGTCCTGAACATGGGCGGCGGCATCAAGCAGGTGCAGGTGCAGCCCGACCCGCTGAAGATGCAGGCCCATGGCGTCACCTACGAGGAGCTGGAGAGCGCCGCGAAGGAGTCCGCGGGCAACACCACCGGCGGGTTCATCGACTCCGGTCCGACGGAGATCATGGTCCGCAACCTGGCCATGACCGTGCGGCTCGAAGACATCGCGCGCACCGTGGTCCGGCGGGCCGGCGACCGCGCCATCCGCATCGCCGACGTGGCCGAGGTCGGGTGGGGCATCGAACCGATGCGCGGCGACGGCAGCGTGAACGGGGTGCGCGGCGTGATCATGAGCATCACCAAATCCCCCGGCTTCGACACGCTCTCGTTGACGAGGCAGATCGAGACAGCGCTCGCGGAGCTGCAGCCGACGCTGCCCCAGGGCGTCGAGACGGTGGTGCTCTTCCGGCAGGCCGATTTCATCACCAACGCCATCGGCAACCTCAAGAGCGCCATCGTCGAGGGCGCCGTGATGGTCGCGATGGTCCTCTTCCTCTTCCTCCTGAACTTCCGTGCCACGTTCATCACGCTGATGGCGATGCCGCTGTCGTTCGCCATAACGTTGCTGACCTTCCGCTGGTTCGGCGTCTCGGTGAACTCGATGACGCTCGGAGGCCTCGCCGTGGCCATCGGCATGGTGGTGGACGACGCCATCGTGGATGTGGAGAACGTCTTCCGGCGGCTGCGGGAGAACGCCGCCTCGCCGAAGCCGCATCCGCGTCTGGAGGTCGTCGCCCGCGCTTCCGGCGAAGTGCGGAACTCGATCCTGTACGCCACGCTGCTCATCATCCTCGTCTTCCTGCCGCTGCTGGGGTTGAGCGGCGTCGAAGGCCGCCTCTTCTCGCCCATCGCCATCGCCACGATCATCAGCATGGTCGCGTCGTTCGTCGTCTCGCTGACCGCGATCCCGGTGCTGTGCTCGTTGCTGCTGCGGCCCGAGGAAGGCCGCGGGCACGAGGACGGTCGGTTGGTCCGGGGCGCCAAGTGGTTGCTCGGACACACGCTCCTGCGCTTCGGGCTGAACCAGCCGTATCTGCTGCTGGGGCTGGTGGCGCTCGCGGTGGTGGGCGCGATCTCGCTGTATCCGCGGATGGGGAAAGATTTCCTGCCGGCCTTCCGCGAGGAGACCGCGCTCATCTCCACCACGTCCGCGCCCGGCACCTCGCTCGACGAGATGAACCAGATCTCCGACGTGATCGAGCGAGAGCTGCTGGGCATCCCGGAGGTCCGCAAGGTGGGCCGGCGGTTGGGCCGGGCCGAACGCGGCGACCACGTCGTGCCGGTCTCGACCGCCGAGTTCGACGTGGATTTCCGCGAGACCGGTGGCGGGAAGGACGCGCGCTCGCGGGCGGAGATCTTGGAGGCCATCCGCCAGAAGATCCGCGCGGTGCCCGGCACGTTCAGCGTGGTGACCGGTCCGCTGGCCGACCGCATCGGCCACATGCTGAGCGGCGTGTCCGCGCCGGTGGCGATCAAGGTCTTCGGTCCCGACCTCGACCAGCTCCGCGAGCTCGGCATCCAGATCCAAGCCGTGGCGAAGACGATCCCGGGCTTCCAAGACTGCAAGCTCGACCAGCAGGCCACCATCCCGCAGCTCCGCATCGAGGCCGACCGCGATCGCGCCGCGGCCTACGGCGTCACGCCCGGCAAGCTCAATGAGACGCTCTCCATGCTCGTCGGCGGCAAGACCGTGGCGGAACTGCGCGACGGCCAGCGCGCCGTGGATCTGGTCATCCGCCTGCCGAAGGAATGGCGCGATTCACCGGAGCGCATCGCCCAACTGCCCATCGAGGTGCATGACGGCGAAGCCACGACCCGTCGGATCCCGCTGTCGCTGGTCGCTGATGTCCGCGCGGCGAAGGGACCGAACGTCATCTTCCGCGAGAACAGCCAGCGGCGCTTCGCCCTCGCCATCAAACCCACGGTGCGTGACGTCTCGTCGCTCGTGCCGAAGCTTCAGCAGGCGGTCGCCGCCCAGGTGAAGCTGCCCGAAGGCTACTTCGTTTCGTTCGAGGGCGAGTTCGTGGCGCAGCGCGAGGCCTCGCGGCGCATCGCCCTGCTGAGCGCGGTGGTCGTCGTCATCATCGCGTTCCTGCTCTATGGCCATTTCCGGACGCCGTTCTTCGCCTTCCAGGTGCTGTTCGACATCCCGCTGGCGCTGGTGGGCGGGCTCGTCCTGACATGGATCATGCTGGACAACATCAGCATCGCCACGTTGGTGGGCTTCATCGCCGTGGCCGGCGTGGCCGCGCGCAACAGCATCATGTTGATCTCCCACTACCTGCACCTCATGCAGCACGAGGGCGAAGGCTTCACCAAGGCGATGGTCATCCGCGGGACGAAGGAAAGGCTTGTGCCCGTGCTCATGACGGCGCTGAGCGCCGGCATCGGCTTGATCCCGCTCGTGCTCGCCGCCGACCAGCCGGGCAAGGAGATCCTCCACCCGGTCGCGGTCGTCATCGTCGGCGGGCTCGTCACCTCCACGTTGTTGGGCCTCGGGGTCACGCCGACGGTGTTCTACACCTTCGGCCGGAAAGCCGCGGCCAAGGCCATCCAGAACGGAGCCGGTGCGTCCCATTGAACATTTTGCCGCCGTGGCGGCGGCTTCTGCCGATACAAAACAAACGAACACTGACACATGAAGACATCACTCCTCGCCCTCGCTGCCGTGCTCCTGCTCGGCGTCACCCCTGCCCTCGGCCACGGCGGCGTCCAACTCGGCCCGAACGGCGGCCGCATCTTGGAGCTGAGCAAGAACGAGACGGTCCACGGCGAGGTCACCGCCAAGGACGGCTTTTTCCATATCGCGCTGCTCGACACGAAGATGAAACCCGTCGAGCTGAAGGACCAGACGCTCACGGCAACCACCGGTGACCGGAAGAAGCCCGAGAAGCTCGTGGTCGAGAAGAAGGACGGGAAGTTCGTCGTGCCGATGCAGAAGGGCGACGAGTTCCTCACCATCTTCCAGTTCCGGGATTCGCCGTCCGCCCGGCCGGTCACGGCCCGCCTGACCTATGACGCCACCCTCTGTTCCGCGTGCAAGAACGCCGAATGGCTCTGCAAGTGTCCGTCCGACAAGGAAAGGAAGTGAGGTTGCTTCGGTCTCCCGGACGGAGAGGAAGGGGGGATCGGGCGCCATGGGATCCATCCGCAAAGCATCGCCGCCAGGACCCGCCGGTGGTTCGACGCCACCTTCAAACGGGAGGCCGTCCGCCGATGGCATCCCAGTGGGAAGTCCGCCGCTGTGGGCGGGCTCCGCGGGCAACCGATTCCGTTGCGTGCCTCGGGATGCTTCCGCCGGCGGTCTCCTCCCTGGCTCTCCGCTTGTCGGACGGCGTGCCGCCCCGGATCGCTCCGGTCAGAAGTTTGACTCGGAAGGTCGGATGATGGCACCGTGTCCATGTTGAAGCGGTTCCTCACCATCGCCACAGCCGTCCTGTTGTGCCTGACCATCGGGCTGCATTGGACCGTGCTGCAATCGGTGGCGTGGACGACGATGCTGATCGAGCGCACGCAAAGCGGCTCGTTCGTCGACGCGTTGAAGACGACCTTCGACGGCCAGAATCCCTGCAAGATCTGCCGGGTGGTCGCTGCCGGCAAACAGTCCGAACGCGAGTCCGACACGGTCGTCAAGACGCCCAAACTGGACGTTTCCCCGCTCTCGCGTTCCGTCATCTTCCTTTTTCCGCCGCGGGTCCCCGCACTCGCGGCCCAGCCCGTGATGACCGCCTCGCGTGGTGCTGATGCACCGCCGTTGCCGCCGCCACGTCGCGCTTAGTCGGACGGAAGCACGGCCTCCGGGCCGGTTCCTGCCTTCCGTCCGGCTTCCATCCTTTGTCTTCGCCGTCCTGCCGCGTGTCCGTGGCATGGGATCCTGCCCTTGGCCGGATCCCCTTGTGGGCGCTCTAGGCGTCGAGATCGGCAAGACCTCATCGGACATCCGGCGGACCGTTCCTGCCCTGTCCGCCCCTCCGAAGGACCGCGGTCCAGACCGCGATCCGCACCCACCGGTGGATCTGATGCATGCGATCCGCTGCGATCGTCTCCACCTCTCCAAACCCGCCCGTCGTTCCGTTGCACTTCATCCATCTCATTGCCCGTGCCGATGCCGATGTGGTCCGAAGCTTGTTGGCTTTGGTCTGCTGCGGCCTCTGCGGGCGCGCTTTGGCGCAACCAGCTTTCGCTCAGTTCGAGGCGCGGCAGACGCATCCCATCGGGCTGACGCCTAGCGGCGGGCGATTGTTGGCGCTCAATTCACCGGATGGCCGGTTGTCGGTGTTCGACGTGACCTCCCCGGTGGACGTCGAGCCGGTGCTCGTCGCGGAGATCCCGGTGGGGCTGGAGCCGGTATCGCTCCGGGCCCGGACGGACGACGAGGTGTGGGTCGTCAACGAGGTCTCCGACAGCGTGTCGGTGGTGTCGCTCCAACTCGGGACGGTGGTGGCGACACTGCCGTGTCCCGATGAGCCGGCGGACGTGGTGTTCGCGCAAGGCAAGGCCTTCGTCAGCTGCGCGCGGAACGGCCTCCTTCGCGTGTTCGACACCGCGACCCGGGCGGAGGTGGCAACGATCCCTCTGAACGGTCTGTATCCGCGCTCGCTCGCGACGGACGCGGCGGGCACGCGGGTCTTTGTCGCGTTCCAGTTGTCGGGCAACCGGACCACCGTGCTGCCGGCGGACAAGGCTCCGGCACCGCCCGCGCCGACGAATCCGGACCTGCCCGCACCGCCGCGGACCGCGCTCATCGTGTCCGCCAGCGACGTTCGGGTGCCCTACACCGTGCTCGACCACGACGTGGCGGAGGTCTCGGTCGAGGGACTGCGCGTGCTCGGTTACTTCTCCGATGCGGGCACCAGCCTCTTCGACCTCGCGGTGCGCCCGGGCACCGATGAGTTGTGGGTGGCCAACACCGACGCGCGCAACCTCACGCGCTTCGAGCCGGACCTGCGCGGCCATCTCGCCGACAACCGGGTCACGCGGCTGGACCTTTCCTCCGGTGGCGCGGTGCCGTTTGACCTGGATGCCGGCATCGACCACGCGCTGTTGCCGAACCCCGCCGCGCAGGCCGGCGCGTTGGCACAGCCCACGGCCATCGCCTTCTCTGCCGACGGTTCCGCCGCGTGGGTCGCGGCGTTCGGTTCCGACCGCGTGGCGCGACTCGATCCTGCCGACGGCCGCATCACGGCCCGCGTGGATGTCCGTCCTGCGCTCGCCGACGGCTCGCGCGGGATGCGCGGTCCGCGTGGAATCGCCCTGAACGAGGCGCACCGTCGGCTCTACGTGCTGAACAAGCTGGCGAACACCATCAGCATCATCGCCACGGACCGGGCCGTGCTGCTTGGCGAGGTCCCCGCCGGCAGCTTTGACCCGACCCCGGCGGCCGTGAAGGCCGGGCGTGGTTTCCTCTTCGATGCGCGTCTCTCCGGGAACGGCACCGCCTCGTGCGCGACGTGCCATCTGGACGCCGACCGGGACGGACTGGCGTGGGACCTGGGCGACCCCGGCGGCACGATGACGACGGTCATCGGAGCTGACCTCGCGTCCCACGACACACGTCCGCAGGCGCGGGCCATGCACCCGATGAAGGGGCCGATGGTGACGCAGACCCTGCGCGGCATCGGGCCGACGAACCTTTTCCACTGGCGTGGCGACCGGGCGACGTTGCGCGACTTCAACCCCACCTTCCGCGACTTGATGGGCGGAGCGCTCCTGCCCGATGCCGACATGGACGCGTTGAAGACCTACCTCGCCACGCTGCGGCATCATCCGAACCCGGACCGCGGCCTCGACAACTCGCTGCCGGTCTCCTCCGACGGCGGCGACGCCCGGCGCGGACGCTCGCGATTCAACGTCCATATCAACCACTGCGCCGTCTGCCACACGGGCGCGAGCGGCTCCGACAACAACGTCGACGACCTGCGCAATTTCGGTGGGCGGCAGCCGATGAAGACGCCGTCGTTGCAGACCACGTATCAGCGCGCGGTGCTCGACACGAGGGCGGGCGCGGTGAACGTCGCGGGCTTCGGGCTCCTGCATGATGGCACGGGAGGGACCCGGTCGCTGCCCACGGCCCACTTCTACGAGCTGGACGAATTGGGAGGGCAGGATTTCGCCGACGTGACGGCGTACGTGCGGAGCTTCGACACCGGCACCGCGCCGGCGGTCGGCTGGAACCGGACGGTGTCCGCCGCCACCAAGGCATCTGCCGCGCTCGATGCGGAGCTCACGGTGCTCGAAGCGCAGGCGCGGGGCACGAACACCTGCGACCTCGTGGCGCACGGGAGGGTAGGAGGAAGCGCGCGGCAGTTCCGCTACGACGCCGCGACGCAGCGGTATCGGCCCGACCGCGCCGCCGAGGCGCCGATGACACGCGCCGGGCTGCTGGCCGCGCTCGGAGCCGATGATGCGCTGACGTTCCTCGGCGTCCTGCCGGGCGACGGCCCGCGTCGGGGAGGCGATCGGGACGGCGACGGTGTGCCGGACGGCGATGAGCCGGCGCCGACGCTGACGTTCGCCGCGTCACGCGAGGGATTAGATCTGGCGTGGCCCGTGGGCACGTTGGATTGGCTGCTGGAATCCGCCCCCGGTCCGACCGGCCCATGGCTGCCGGACCTCCGCCCGCGCGAGAAGGGTGCGGCGATCCGCCGCATTCCACCGGCCGGTTTCCCGGAGCCTGCTCAACAATTCCGGCTTCGCCGCGTGTGGTAGGGCGTCCGGCCGATGATCTTTTCTGCCACTGAAACGACCGACACGAAAGCAATGACCATGATGCAAACCACAAACCCGCTGCGCCGCCTGCTGGCGGTCCTGGGACTCGCGGGAGCGCTGTCCGCCTCCCGCGCCTTTGCGCACGAAGCCGAGCCGATCGAGTACAGCCCCGTCGGCATCCCCTACGGTTGGGGCATCGAGCTCGACAGCCATGAGGAGACCGAGATCGCGGCGGACCACGTCGGCGCGTGGAGCTGGGACGAGGACGGTTTCCCGGACACCGCGCGCGGATGGACGCACACCTCCAGCTGGGTGAAGTTCGACCTCACGGAACCGGCGGCGCTCACGCTCACGTTGGAGTCGCTCGCCGGGGTTCCATGGCCCAGCGCGGAAGACCCTGCGCGGCGTGCGGGAACAAACCTCTTCCCGTCGTTCACGCTCTACCGGGGCTGGGACACCGACGCGGGTGCCACGACCAACGCCGATGGGACGACGCTGGACCAGGACCACACGTTCAACAACCGCGGCGACATCGCGTGGGCGGAGGACGTGACCTACCTCGACCACCTCGACAACTCGACCGCGCACACGGCGAGCCGGACGTGGTTCCTGCCTGCGGGACATTACACCATCAA
>CAIWVP010000043.1 GCA_903916195.1 uncultured Verrucomicrobiota bacterium
CCGCGCTGCCGCGCGGCCCCATCTGTCCCGCGTCGCCCGCGCCGACCTCCTCGGGCACGCCCACGCCTACTGGAATCTTCCCTCACACCAACTCGACTGTCCGCCACTTCTGTTCGCTCCGAGGCCATCGCAAGAAGGCGCTCAAGAAGGCGCACAGTTGCCTTCCCCGGCTCCGTCTCGCACGCTCGACCCATGCGTCCGCTTTGGTCCCTTGGGTTGCTTCTCGGCGCGGTGTTCGCCGCCGGCTGCGAGAAGACGGCTTCGACCGGCCTCTCGTCCCCTTCCCCCGCGGCGGCGAGCCGTCCTGCTGACGCTCCGGCCACGCCGGCCGGCGCCGCCCCCGCCTCCGCCGGCGCGGAACCGGTCTACCACCTCGACCATGCGTTGCCCAAGGAGCCGACCCGCACGCTCTACATCGGCCCCACCGAGGTCCGTGCCTACGTCTGCACCACGTTGGCGCAGGTGGCGACCGGGATGATGCACCGCGAGGGAGTCGGGCCGGAAGAAGCGATGCTCTTCGTCTTTGGCGGCGGCGACCGGCGGTCGTTCTACATGAAGAACGTGAGCTTTGACATCGCCGCGGCCTACATCGACACCGAGGGCGTGGTGAAGGAGATCGTGCAGCTCAAGAAACAAGAGGTCACGCCGGTGCCCTCCGCTTCCGCCGACATCCAGTTCGTGCTGGAGACGGCACCGGATTGGTTCACCCGCCATGGCGTCGGGCCGGGAACCCTGATCCGCGCCGAAGGCGGCTCGCTCCGGGACGTCTTCGGCGCCAAGGCCGTGCTGCGCTGAACCCACGAGACCCCATGCGCATCGCCCTCGCGCAGATCGATACCGTCGTCGGCGACCTGGCCGGCAACGAGGCCAAGATCCTGGCCGCCTACCGCCGCGGTGTCGAAGCCCGCGCCGATCTCGTCCTTTGCCCCGAGCTCTCCCTGGTCGGATATCCGCCGCGGGACCTCCTGCTCAAGCCGGCCTTCGTCGAGGCCAACCTGGCGGCGCTACGGCGCGTCGCGGCGGCCACCGGCGAGGTAGGTCTGCTCGTTGGTTTCGTCGGGGAGAGCGCCCGCCGACCCGGTCGGGGCCTCACCAACTCCGCCGCGCTGCTTGCCGACGGCCAGGTCGTCGCCACGCGCGACAAGACGTTGCTCCCGACCTACGACGTCTTCGACGAGGACCGCTGGTTCGAGCCCGCGACGGACAACACGCCGGTCGCGTTCCGCGGACGCCAGCTGGGCATCACCATCTGCGAGGACGTCTGGAACGACGAAGATTTCTGGCCGGAACGACGTTACCGGCCGAACCCCGCCGTCGCTCTCGCCGGAGCCGGGGCCGAGGTCATCCTCAATCTCTCCGCGTCGCCATGGCATCTCGGCAAGGAGAAGACCCGCCATGCGATGCTTTGCAGCTTGGCCGCGAAGATCGGGCGACCGGTGGTCTACTGCAACCTCGTCGGCGGGAACGATGAACTGGTCTTCGACGGGCAGAGCCTGGTGGTCGACGCCGAAGGACGCCTGATCGCACAGGCCGAGGCGTTCACGGAAGACTTCCGCGTCATCGAGACCGACCTGCGCGGCGGCGCCACCCTGCGGAGCTACGCCGACGAGGAACTGCTCTTTCACGCGCTCGTTCTCGGCACCCGCGATTACCTGCACAAATGCGGGTTCAACTCCGCGGTGCTCGGCCTCAGCGGAGGCATCGATTCCGCCGTGGTCGCGGTGCTCGCGACGGAGGCGTTGGGCAAGGAGAACGTGCGCGGCCTCGCGCTTCCCTCCGGCTTCAGCTCGCAAGGCAGCCTCGACGATGCCCGGGCCCTCGCCGTCAACTTGGGCATCTCCTACGATGTCGTCCCCATCCAGGAGCCCTTCGCTGCCGTCAAGCAGCAGCTCGCACCGCTCTTCGCCGGCCGCGCGGAGGACACCACCGAAGAGAACCTCCAGGCCCGTCTCCGCGGCGTGCTGCTGATGGCCATGTCGAACAAGTTCGGCTCGCTGCTCCTGACCACCGGCAACAAGAGCGAGCTGGCCGTCGGCTACTGCACGCTCTACGGCGACATGTGCGGAGGCCTTGCCGTCATCAGCGACGTGCCCAAGACGATGGTCTACCGGCTCGCGCGCTGGATCAACCGCGACCGCGAGGTCATCCCTTCGGCCAGCATCACCAAGGCGCCCAGCGCGGAGCTGCGGCCGGACCAGACCGATCAGGACAGCCTGCCTCCCTACGAGGTGCTCGACGCGATCCTGGAAGGCTACGTCGTGCGGTCGCGTTCCGCCGCGCAGCTCATCGCGGACGGCCACGGCGAGGCCGCCGTGCGGCGTGTGGTCCGTCTCATCGACGGCTCGGAATACAAGCGCCGTCAGGCCGCTCCCGGGCTCAAGGTGACGACGAAAGCGTTCGGTGTCGGGCGTCGCGTCCCGATCGCGCAGCGATGGCGTGAAGCCTGAGCACCGAGAAAAACAAAAAACCTTTTGACGGTACCGAAAACGCACCGCTACGTTGCGCCCCCGTTGCCGAGTTCCAGAGTAGCTCAATGGTAGAGCACGCGGCTGTTAACCGTGGGGTTGTAGGTTCAAGTCCTACCTCTGGAGCCATTTTTTCCCGATAAATTCGAGGTTTCGGGTATCTCCGACACAATCTCGACACCGGATCGGCCCTTGGTTCCCCCTGCTGAGGTGAGATGGCCCTTCAAGGTACGCCATCGCTAGAACGGCCCCGTCCGCGCCCGAGTCCATCCGCCTTGCGAGGGCCGTGGATCTTACCGCGTCGCTTGGCCCGC
Source organism: uncultured Verrucomicrobiota bacterium (assembly GCA_903916195.1). Taxonomy (GTDB): domain Bacteria; phylum Verrucomicrobiota; class Verrucomicrobiia; order Limisphaerales; family UBA9464; genus CAIVQB01. The sequence continues at coordinate 2,780 of CAIWVP010000043.1, forward strand.
CGCAGGCCGGCGGCAGATGCGCTCGTTCCCCCGCTTCGCCGGCATAGGCGGTGCCCGTGAGTTCGCCGAAAATCTCGCCGCGGAACTGACCCAGGGTTCGCAGGTCCCCTTCCTCAGCCCGAAGCAGGCGCAGGACGCCCTCGCCATCCGCGACCTCTTGGCCGATCTCCAGATGGAGACCGGCCGGCGGGTCTCGGCGGTCGAGGCGGTGACCGGGTTCCTCGCCGCCGCCCGGCTCTTGCCCGCCGACCTCGCGCCGGTCGAGGCCGTCCGCACCTTCGCCCGCACCCTCTCGCACGTGAAGCCGAGGGGCATCCGGGAGGCCGTCGCCGGATTCCTCCTCGCTCGGGAAGACCCACCCAAAGCCCGCGGTCGGGCCCGCTTCTCGCCGGTCTACGCCCGGAACGTCGCCAGCTGGCTCACAGGCTTCACGGAGGCCTTCCCCGGCCATCATGTCGCCGACCTCACCCCAGAGTTGGGCTGACTCATCCATGCGGACTGCTCCACCCCAGAAAACGGTCAGCCGGCGCTTGGCGGAATCATTCACAAGCGGCCATCCCCGCTTCGTATCCGTGCTGGCCAGCTCCTAAAGCTGGAACTCCTCGACCACGACATCGTCGGCCACGGAAACTTCACTTCCCTCCGCTCCGATGGCGACTTCTGCCCGTGAGCCAGACCAGACCCGGCGGCTGGACCTCAGCGGTCCAGCCCCTTTTCCCGTTCGGGAACTCGCGCCGCTCCCAAGCCCTCGCGCCAGAGGCGTCGGCCTCTGGACTCCCCATTCTTTCCCGCCGTCGTTGCATCAAACCATGCTTTCCCGGCCCATCCGAACGAACGAAGCGGGGTGTCATCAAAACTGTCAGCAAACGGCGGTCACCGAGGGGCCGCGATGCTTGACGCTCCGCTCGCGGCTCCGACACTGCGCGCATGCCGATCTACGAGTTCGCGTGTCCGCGATGCCGACGTGTCTACAGCTTCCTCTCACAGCGCGTCCGCCCGTCCCATATCCCGGCCTGCCCGAAGTGCGGCAGCAAGAAGCTCACAAAGGAGATGAGCGTCTTCGCCATGCCCAAGGGCGTCGCCGAACCCGCGTCGCAACCGGCCGGCGACGATGCCGGCGGTCCCCCCATGCCCGACCTCGACGATCCGCGCGTCGAGCGGGCGATGGCCGACATGGAGCGCGACATGGCCCATCTCGACGAGAACGACCCGAAGCACATGGCGCACATGCTCCGGAAGATGAAGGATATCATGCCCGACGGCACGATGCCCAAGGAGATGGATGTCGCCATCAAGCGCCTCGAGGCCGGCGAGGACCCGGACAAGATCGAGGAAGACATGGGCGATGTGCTCGGCGGCGCGATGGGCGACGATGGTGGTCCGGGCGGCGGAGGAGGAGGTGGCGGCTATTCCAAGGACGGCGGGCTCTACGATTATTGACGGACGGCATGTCGGTCGTCGGTGGAGCCGCCGACGCCGTCGCGCCGTCGCGGCGTCGCGGCGTCGCGCCGTCGCGGCGTCGCGGCGTCGCGTTCAGCAGCTGGTCGGCACCTGCTGGAGCACCTTCACGCAGTGCGGGACGGCGCCGACCACGAAGCCGA
>CAIWVP010000044.1 GCA_903916195.1 uncultured Verrucomicrobiota bacterium
CCCGTCCCTGCAATCGTGGGTAGGGTCCGCGCTGCCGCGCGACCCCATCTGTCCTGCCAGCGACCTCCATGGGTAGGAAGTAGCCGCCGACCTCCTCGGGCACGCCTACGGGGATCTTCCCTCATACCACCTCGACGGTCCACCACTTCGGATCGCGCGCGCCCCTTTCCGGTCCGCCGGAGATGCTAACGCGGCATGGCGCGGACGATGTCGGGGAAGCGGCAGCCTTCGCACAGCGCGCCGGCCGGTCCGCAGAAATCCCGCGAGACCTGCAACAGGCCCTGCTGGGCCGCGGCGGTCCGCGGCATCCGCCGGGCGACCCCGCCGAAGAGACGTTGGCGCGCGAACCGGAGCACCGCGTTGTCCTCGCTCGCCGGCCAGGTCTCGTATCCACGCGCGATGATAGAGGGCAGCGCCGGGTCGCGTCCGATCTCGGCCCGGGCGAAGAACCACGGGAGCACCACGTTGACGGCGATGTCGGTGGTCCGCGCGGCGCCCAGCAGCGGCTGCGGCGCGGCGAGCGCGGCCGAACGCAACGTCCAGTGCCGCGACCAGAAAGCGTCCGGTTCCACGACCGGCGCGAGCAACGCCATCAGCCGTGCCGGCGCGGTCGTCAAGTCGGGGCCGGCGGTGAGCCACGCTTCGAGGCGCGGAACCAGGTCGCCGGAGGCGAGCCAGCGCGCGGCGAGCGCAAGACGGCGTTGCGGATGGTTCGCTGGACGGATCCCCGCGAGCCGCCACAGCGACACGGGCAGGACGAGGTCGCTCCAACGGTCGCGTTCGCGCCACCAGATGTCCCAGAGCGTCCGGATGTGGCCCGCGTCGGCGCCGCGGGGCAGTTGGGCCGGCAGCAATCCGGAGAGCCCGAGCAGGCGCGCCTCGAGCGTGACCGCCTCGTCGGCGCGGCCGGTCCCGGCGACGAGTTCCGCGAGGCGGCGCATCGGCCAGACGTTGTGCTTGTAGCCGAGCGCGGCGAAGAGCCCTTCCCAGAGGGCGCCGTCCCAGCCGACGTGGCGCGCCCGTGCCGCGAACTCGCCGGCCTTGCGCCGGAGGCGGACTTGCGCCGCTTGTCCGAGCAACCCGGCCAAGGCATCCGCCGGCACATCGCGCAGCGGGGCGCAGCAGCGTCCGAGGACTTCCGGCGGGAGCGTGCCCGCGGCCTCGTCTTCGAGCCACGCACCCAGTTCGGCGACCGGCGCGTCGAGGAACGAACGGATGGCCAGCACCGGCGGCACGAGCTCGCGCGGGACGGCTTCCCAGACCACGTGGAGGATGACACCGGCGTAGGCCGGGTTGCCTTCGTGCCGGTGGCTGCGCCAGCCGCTGACGGCCAAGTCGATCTCCACGTCGCCGGTCTTCGCCGGCCCGGTGCCGATCTGGATCACGGCGCCCTTGAAATCAGGCCCGGGCTCGTGGTTCCAAAAACCCGGATGCAGGACGCGCACCGGTTGTCCGTCGAGAGAACGAAGGTCGCCGCGGCGGATGCGCTGATGCCGCCAGATCTGCTGGAGCCAGCGTTCAGGAGGCAGGTCGCCTTCGCGGAGCACCGCCGGAGGACGGGCTTCCGCGCGCCGGCAGGCATAGAAATCGGGCGGCAACGTTGGCATGGGACGTGGATGGATTTCGGGACGGCCCTGCTCGATGTCAAGAGGCAGTATGCCGGACGGGCCTCGCAGGATATCATTTCGCGGCGTGTCCTCCGGTCCGCCCTTCGATCGCCCGCTTCCCTGTCCACCCCCTCGGGACTTACCCTGCGCAGCAGCAGCCCCCCCGCGATCTACATGAACATCCCGTCCGCGGCCGTTGTCAGTGCCCATGCCCAAGACATGAGAGCCGATTTTTTCCGCCCATCCGCCGCCGCGCTTTCTCTCGCTGCGGTCCTTGCCCTGGCCCTGGCCGTGTCCGTCCGGGCCGTCGAGCCGGACGCCGCGCCCGGCGCGCCGCTCGACATCCGCCGCGACGCCACCGTGGCCGCCGTCGAGCGCGTGATGCCCAGCGTCGTCAACATCGCCTCGCGCACCTGGGTGAGCGCGGAGACGCCGTACGAGCGCCGGCTGCGCGAGTTCTACGGCTATCGCAAGGAGCCGGAGGCGCGGTACAGCCGCGGTTCGGGCGTGGTCATCAGCGAGGACGGCTACGTGCTCACCAACGTCCACGTCGTGCAGGGAGCGGACGACGTGTGGGTGAAGTTCAACGACGACGCCGAGGAGATCCAGGCCGAGCGCATCGCGCTGAACGAGGACAAGGACATCGCCCTGCTGAAGCTGAAGCCGAAGACGCCGCACAAGTTCCGCGCGGTGAAGTTCGCCAAGGACGACGACCTGCTGCTCGGCGAGACGGTCATCGCCCTGGGCAACCCCTTCAACCTCGGCGGATCCGTGTCCAAGGGCATCCTCAGCTCGAAATCGCGCCGGGCCCCGGAACCGGGCGCGACCGGCGAACGGCTCGACATCGCCGATTGGTTGCAGACCGACGCGGCGATCAACCCCGGCAACTCCGGCGGCCCGCTCGTCAACCTCCGCGGCGAGCTCATCGGCCTCAACGTCGCCGTGCTCCGTCCCGACATCGGCGCGCAAGGAATCGGCTTCGCCATCCCGATCAAACGCGTGAACCAGGCCCTGGCCGAGACGCTCACCGGCGAATCGATCGGCCGCTTCTGGTTCGGAGCGCGGCTCAAGCCCGGCCTGCGTCCGCTCACGGTGCAGAGCGTCCAGCCCGGCAGCCCGGCGGCGAACGCGGGCCTGCGCGCCGAGGACGCCATCCTGGGCGTCGACGGGAGACCGCCGGGAAGCGTGATCGACTTCAACCGCGCCTTGGCCGCCGCCGGCGACAGCCACGAGATGAAGCTCTCCGTCCGGCGCGGCGGCGAGACGCGCGGCCTCGCGCTCCAACTCGTCGACGAACGCGCGTTCTTCACCAGCGACCTGATCCGCCGCCGGCTAGGACTCACGCTGCGTCCCGCCCAGGGCGGGTTCCAGATCGAATCGGTGGACCGCAACGGTCCCGCCGCCGCGGCGAAGCTCCAACCCGGGCACCTCGTCACCTCGATCGACGGCCAGCGGACCGACGACCTGGTGGCGGTGGCGAAACTGGTCCACTCGAAGGCCCGCGGCGGAGAGGTCGAGCTCGGTGTGGTGGTGCTCGAACGGGTCGGGTTCGCGTGGCGTCGCTACGCCGGCGACGTGACACTCAAGACGCGCTGAGCCCGAGAGGACAAGCTGCCTGCCTGCCTGACGATCCCGCGGCCTTCCAGGCTGCGGGATCGCCGGACGGGGAACCGATCCCAGCAGGGACAGGCCGGAAGCCTGCTCTCCTTCGGCCGCTTCCGGTACTCAGGCCGACGGCACCGTGAGCAACCGGGGCTGCCGTTCGCGCAGCGGCAGCCAGAGGCGGAAGGTCGTGCCTTTGCCGACGCGGCTCTCCAGCTCCACGCGGCCGCCATGGGCACGGAGGATGCGCTGGACGATCATCAGGCCGAGCCCGGTGCCTTTCTGCTTGGTGGTGTAGAACGGCTCGAAGATACGGTTCAGCTCGTCGGCCGGGATACCGCTGCCGCTGTCGGCGACGCTGATCCACACGTCGTCCGGCGTGGCTCCGGTGGCCAAACTGACCGAGCCGCCCTTCGCCGTGGCCTGCATGGCGTTCTTCAACAGGTTGAGCAGCACCTGCTTCATCTGCGCCGGATCGATCCGCGCCTGCGGCAGGTCGCGGGCGAGGCGCTCCTTGACGACGAGCTTGCGGTTGTCGAGCTCGGGCTGGAGCAGCGCGAGCGCTTCGCGGACGACGTCGTTGAGCGAGGCCTGCTGGAACCGCGGCGGCGTGGGCCGCATCGCCGAAAGGAACTCGGTGATGATGTAGTCGAGCCGGGTGATCTCACCGCGCGCGACGCCGAGGAACTCGTCCAGCTTGTCGGCCCTCGCCGCGACCTCGCCCGGGTCCTCGGTCGCGGCACGCCGGAGCTTCTTCAGCTCGCGTTCCATCAGCTGGAGATGGATGTGGAGCGCGTTCAGCGGGTTGCCCAACTCATGCGCGACGCTCGCCGCGAGCAGCGTGAGGGCGTGGACGCGCTCGGTCTCGACCGCTTCGGACGTCTGCTGCCGCGCCTCGGTGGCGTCGTGCAGGATCAACGCCACGCCGCTGCTGCCCGCGGCACGCCCGTCGAGCGGGGCGGCATAGAGCCTCAGGAAACGCGGCTGCGGATAGGTGACCTCGAACTCGTGCCGCACCACGCCCTCCCCGCCGCGGCGATCGAGCTTGGCGAGATGGTCCCAGTCGAGGTGCGGCAGATAGCGCGTGATCGGCTGGCCTTCGACGTCCTCCGGCCGCAGCCCGAGCAGGCGGGTGACCGGCTGGTTGAGGTAGACGATCTTCCCGGATTCGTCGACGACCAGGACACCGTCCTCGATGGTGTTGAAGAGCGTCTCGAGGAAGGTCCGCTCCTGGGCGAGCCGCTGGACGACGGTCTGGAGCCCCTGCGCGTCGAGCCGGCCGATGCGGCCGAGGACCTTGTCGAGGAAGCTGGATTTGGACCCGGGTTTCATCGGAGGACGGGACCGGGTGCGCGGCGGACCGCGTTCTGGGAGGCGGAGGTCACAGCCACTTCTTGCGCTTGAAGTAGGACACGGTGACGGCGGTGCTGACCGCCGTGAGCCCGAAGGCGTAGAGGTAGCCGTGCTTCCATTTCAGCTCGGGCATGCTCTCGAAGTTCATGCCGTACCAGGTGCCCACGATCATCAGCGGCGTGGTCACCACCGTGAACAAGGTGAGGATCTTGACCACCTCGCCCTGCTGCATCGCCGCCATGTTCAGGTAGATCTGCAGGATGCCCGACAGCGAATCCATGTAGGTCTGGGCCAGCTCGCCGATGTGGAACAGGCCGTCGTACACGTTGCGGTAGTAGGGGACCAGATGGGGCCGGATGAGCTTGAACTCGCCCCGGGCGAACCGGAGGAACACCTCGCGCTGCGGCCCGATGATCTGGCGGAGGTGCAGCACCTCCTTCTTCACCCGCTGGATCTTCTGGAGCGTCGCCGGCGTCGCGGCGGTCAGCACCTCGTCCTCCAGCGCAGCGATCTCGAGGCTGAGCTCCTCGAGCGCCGGCTTGTAGTTCTCCACCAGGGAATCGAGCAACGCGTGGGCCACCTTGTCCGGCGCGCGGGCGACGTGGACGGTGCTCTTGAGGCACAGCTCCTCGGTGTGGGTGATGCTGCGCAACGGGACGCTGTGGTAGGTCACGAGGAAGTTCTTCCCGAGGAAGAAATCCAGCTCGCTCGTCGCGAACAGGCCGTCCTTGCGGTTGTAGTCCACCGCGTGGATGACCATGAACAGGTAGGGCGAGAACTTGTCGTCCTCCTTGGGCTCGTAGCTCTCCACCTTGGGCGATTGGCTCTCGTGGATGCAGTCCTCGACGCTCAGCGGATGGAAGTGGAAGACGCCCTCCAGGATCTGACGGGTCTCCACGGGCGAGGCGGCCTCCAGGTCGACCCAGAGGAACAGGTTCGTGTCGGCCAGCAGCGTCGGCATCAGGAACAGGTCGATGTCCTGCGTGTGGAGCCGGCCCTGGTTGGTGAAAGCGAAGGAGCGGATCATGCCGTGGCCGACACGCTAGGCAGCGGCGGCAGAAGTGCGAAGCGCGAAGTGCGACGTCCAGAAGCTCGGGGCGTCCGCCATCCCGGGACCGGCAGCCTCCTCGTCCCGGAAGCGGATCGTCGCCATGGGTCCTTGGAAGGCGGCCTTCACCCCACGTCCGGCCCCGGCCCGCATCCGTCATCCGTTCGACAAGAGATCTGGAAGCGAGAATTGCCAGCAAGCGGTCCGTGCCGGTTCAATCCGCCTGCGACACGACCACGGATGCGTTTCCTCACCCACGCCCCCAACTTCATGGACCCCGTTTCGAAACGGCCGCCAGGCCGGGCATCCCTGCTCTGGGTCTGCGTTTGGACCTGGCTGATGCCGATCACCGCCGCCGAACCTCTCCGACCCGTCGGGTCCGAAGTTCCGGCCATCCACGCGCGATCCACCAATACGGCCGTCCGACGCGTCCTCTTCATCGGCAACAGCCTCACCTACTGGCAACAGGGCATCTATCTCCACCTCGAACGTCTCGCGGCTTCCGGTGAGACGCCGATGCTGATCCACGCCGACAAATGTGTGAAAGGCGGGGCGACGCTGAAAACGCATTGGGAACGCCCGGAACCCAGGGCCATGATCGCGCAGGGCGGATGGACCGAGGTCGTCGTCCAAGAGGACCTGCCGGAGATCAACGTCTCCTATTTCCGCGAGCATGCCCGCAATTTCGTGGGCGAGATCCGCAAGGTGAAGGCGCGGCCGGTCCTGCTCATGGCCTGGCCCTACGCGCGGCTGGATTGGATCGGGACCGACGCGATCGCCGAAGAACACCGGAAGCTGGCGAAAGAACTGGGCATCGACGTCGCCCCGGTGGCCCTGGCGTGGCGGACCAGCCTGCAGCAGCGTCCCGACCTCGACCTGTTCGCCCCCGACCGGGAACACCCTAGCCCCCTCGGCACCTATCTGGCCACGAGCGTGGTGTACGCGACCCTCTCCGGAAACGATCCGCGCCCCCTCCGCTATGTCCCCGCGGAGCTCCGCGAGGCCGATGCGGCGTATCTCCGCCGGATCGCCTGGGAGACGGTCCGGCAATGGAATCCGTGAACCGGGTGCGCTCCATCCGGATCGGCACCGGTCTGATGGTGCTCGCCGCGCTCCAATGGGGGATGATCGGCGTCGCGGGACGTGTCGCGATGGCCGGATCGGTCCCGCCGCTGACCGTGGCGTTCTGGCGCGCGGCCCTGGGGGCGCTCCTGTTCGCCGCGCACGCCCGATGGGTCGGTGCCGGCCCTCTGCGGGCCGAGGACCGCGCCGCCACGGCCGGTCTGGGATTCGGCGGTGTCGCGTTGATGTATCTCGCCTACCTGAATTGCGTCCAACAGGGCGGCGCCGCGCTCGCCGCCATCCTGCTCTATTCCGCGCCGTTGTGGGTCGCGGTGGGGGCCTGGATCTTCTGGAAGGAACGGCCAGGATTCCGCGGATCACTCCCGCTTGGATCGACCCTCGCGGGCGTGGTCACCGTGGCGATGGCTTCCGGAGGCGGCCCGCAGTCGGTGCGGATCTCCGGGACGGCGCTCGGTTGGGGGCTGGTCTCGGGGCTCTCCTATTCACTTTACTACCTGCTGGGGCGCCGGTTGTTCGCGCGCAACTCACCGGCGCGCGTGCTCGCTTGGGCACTGACGATCGGGGCCGTCGCCCTGTTCCCTTTCGTCTCCGTCGTGTCGATGCCCGGACGAGCCTGGGCCGCGACGGCTTTCCTCGCCGTGGTCTGCACCTACGGCGCATACTTCGCCTATGCCGGCGGTCTCCAGCGCCTCGGGCCCTCCCGGGCCGCGACCATCGCCACACTGGAACCGGTGGTTGCCGTGGTCGCCGCCTATCACGTCTGGGGCGAGCAGCTTTCCGCCGTCGGTCTGGCCGGTGCGACCGCGGTGATCGGCGGGGTGGTCTGGTCGGCGCGGGAGGATGCCGGTGACGACAGCCCCGATCGTGCTTCGTGAATCCGCGGGGCGGTTCTATCCGGCGTGGACGTCATCGGACGATACCGGTGGAAGCCGGGGCCACGTTGCTGCCCAGCGTCTCCGCCTTCAGGCCTTAAAAATGAAAAACCGCGATTTCTCGCGGTTTTTGAAGTTGGTACCGGTGGAGGGACTCGAACCCCCACTCCCTTTCGAGAAACAGATTTTGAGTCTATCGCGTCTGCCATTTCGCCACACCGGCACCGGGTCGCGTTGAACGCCCGGTTGATATGCGGGACCCGCGGCCCGCTGGCAACCAAAAGCTCGCGGCCATCAACGCTCCGGCCACGAGGTCGGGGGCCGGCATGGGGAAGGATCGTCGCCCTTCCGCAAGCGCTCCGCGACCCGATCGCCCGCGTCTGAAGACCGTCTTCAGGCGGCGGCGCGACGGAGTCGGTCGGTGATGCCCGCCCAGTCCGGGTGGTCGGGCAGCGCTTCGACCACGATCAGGGCGGCACCCTCGTCATCGCAGCGATGCAGCTCGCCGTAGAACGCCCGGGCGAAGGCCTCGGCGTCGTACGGGATCACGCTCACATGGCTGAACTTCCCGCCCAACGGGATCTGCGTGTGGGCCAACACATGGACATCCGCGAGCCCTCGGCCCATGGCGCCGAGCCGAGCGAGCAGGTCGGCCTCGTCGCGCCATTCCAGGACGACGAGCTTGGCCCGGGGCGAGTAGTGCTTCGCCAGCATCCCCGGACTCCGGAGCGCGCCGTCTTCTTTCCGCATCCCACGTTCCGCATCCCGCATCCCGCCGCAAGCGGCGGCGATGGCTTCGGCCGAGATCATCCCCGGGCGCAGCACGCGGGGTTCCGGGCCGGTGACATCCACGACGGTGCTCTCGATGCCGACGTTGCAATCACCGCCGTCCACGATGAGCGGGATGCGGTCGCCGAGCTGTTTCGCCACGTGCGCGGCGTTGGTGGGCGAGAGCTGGTCGGAAAGGTTGGCGCTCGGCGCGGCGAGCGGGAATCCGCAGGCACGGATGACCGCCGGCATGAGCGGATGGAGAGGCCAGCGGACGGCGACGGTCGGGCCACCGGCGGTGACGATGTCCGGGATGTGCGCCGCGCGCGGCACGACCAAGGTGAGCGGCCCGGGCCAGAAGGCATCGGCCAGGCGATCGGCCATCGCCGGCCACAAGGAGGCGCACGCCGCGGCCATCGCGCGGGAGTCGACGTGGACGATGACGGGGTTGTGGGCCGGACGTCCTTTGGCGGAATAGATCTTCGCCACGACCGCTGCATCGAACGCGTTGCCGGCGAGCCCGTAGACGGTCTCGGTGGGCAGCGCGACGACCTCGCCGGCGCGCAGCAACGCCGCCGCTCGTCCGGCGGCGGCAGCGAACAGCGCGGGCGTGTGGGTGGAGAGGATCTCGGCGGTCATATGCGGCGCACGCCGATCTCACCACAGACGGTGCAGGATGGACACAGAGGAAGGGCTCCGGGTCCCCGGCGCGCTGCAGGCCGCGCTGCCTTGGGCCGGGTAGCGACATCGGGTCCCGCGGTCCGACGCACCCGGCATGCGGGCAAAATTGGATTGATGAAGGTCTGCGATCCGCTCGTCCTTCCCCACACCTCGATGGACACACCGACCCACCGCTCCTTGGCCGCCCGCCTGCTCCGCGCGGGCTTGCTGACCGCGGCCCCGATCATCGCGGCGTTGCCCGTGGATGCCGCGGTGGCGGTGAAAGCCGAGGAGGCCTTCCGTTGGACGGCGTTCTTCGGCCCGTTCCACATGGTGGTGCTGCACTACCCGATCGGGTTCCTCACCCTCGCGGCGCTCTTGGAGTTGTGGGCGACGTTCCGGCCGGCCGGGCCGGGCCGCCAAGCCTTGGCGTTGGTGCTTCCGCTCACCGCCGCGGCTTCGGTGGCCACGGCGGCCTTGGGATGGCTCCGCGGCGGCGAAGGCGGGTTCGATCCGGAGTTGCTCGCCTTGCATCGCTGGACCGGTATCGCCGTCGCGGTGCTCGCGGTCGGCGCCTGTCTCCTGCACCGGATCAGCGGTGATCGCATCGCCAGCGCGGCCCACCGGTTCGGATATCGCGGATCGCTCGGGGCCGCATTGGCCTGCCTCGTCATCGCCGGCCACTTCGGTGGCAGCCTCACCCATGGAGAAGGCTTTCTCACGCTCAACGCACCTCGGTTCGTCCGCGACCTCATCGCTAAGGGAACCACCAAGACTCCGATCGCGACCGGTGCAACCCGCGTCAGCCTGTACGCGTCGGTGGTCCGCCCGGCCTTCGAGGGGAAATGCTACTCCTGCCACGGCACCGAGAAGCAGAAGGGCAAGTTCCGCCTCGACCAGCGCGAGGCGTTGCTCAAAGGCGGCGGCAGCGGAGAGATCGCCGTGACCCCGGGAGATATCCAGAAGAGCCGGCTGATGTACCCGCTGCTCCTGCCCCGGGACCACGACGACGCGATGCCGCCCAAGGGCAAGGAGCCGCTGACCCCCGCGGAGATCGTCGCGGTCGCCCGATGGATCCAGGCCGGCGCGAAGTTCGAGTGATCCGACGCGGCAGGCAGGCCGATGGCGAGATGTCACAAATTGTCGCTGGCCATCCTCTCGGCGAGCGGACGAGCTTCCACCATCGCTATGCGGAAAGCCAAACCGACGCCCCCCACGAAGCCTTCCGGGCCCCGCTTCATCAACCGGGAGCTATCGTGGTTGGAGTTCGACCAGCGCGTGCTCGACGAAGCGCTCGATCCCGGCACGCCGCTGTTGGAGCGGGTGAAGTTCTTCTGCATCACCGCCTCGAACCTCGACGAGTTCTTCGAGGTCCGCGTCGCCAGCCTCAAACAGGCGATCGAGGACGGCTCGACGGAGCGGACGCCTGACGGTCTCACTCCGGCCAAGACCCTCCGCGCGGTGACGGCCCGCGTCCGCACCCTCGTCGACGACGCCTACCGCTGCTGGCGCGAGCAGCTGCTCCCCGCGCTGGCGAAGAACGGGATCTGCTTCCATCCGGTCGGCGGCCTTTCGACGCAGGACAACGCCTGGCTGCAAGACTATTATCGCGCGAAGGTCCATCCCGTGCTGACGCCGCTCGCGCTCGACCCGTCGCACCCGTTCCCGCAGCTGCTCAACAAGTCGCTCAACCTCATCGTCCGCCTCACGGCCACCCACACCGGGGAGGTCCGCCGACGGCTCGCGGTCGTGCAGGTCCCGCGCGTGCTGCCCCGGTTGATCCGGCTGCCGCGCCCGGACGCGCGCGAACACAGCTACGTGTTTCTGGGCCATCTTATCGGCGCCCATCTCGCCGACCTGTTCCCCGGCACCCAGATCGAAGGTTGGTGGACCTTCCGCGTCACCCGGAACAGCGAGCTCTACATCGACGAAGAAGACGTCCCCGACCTGCTCAAGGCGGTCGAGGACGAGCTGCACAACCGCCGCAAAGGCGAAGCCGTGCGGCTCGAGGTCGCTGCCGATTGCCCGGTTGAGATCCGCACCGAGCTGCTCACGACTCTGGCCCTGACCGAGGACGACCTCTACGTCATCGACGGGCCATTGAACCCGACGCGCTTGATGACCATCCTCGAAGGTGAGCACGCGCCCGAGCTGCTCGACCCCCGTTTCACCGGGCCGGTCGCGGCAAGCCTCCGCGACGAGCCGGATCTCTTCGCCGCCATCCGCAAGCGGGACCATCTGCTCCACCATCCCTACGAGAGCTTCAACAGCGTCGTCGAGTTCCTCGAACAGGCCGCCGCGGACCCAAAGGTCCTGGCCATCAAACAGACGCTCTACCGCACAGGCGGTGACCGCCGGATCGTCGGCGCGTTGATGAACGCGGTGACCAACGGCAAACAGGTCACCGCGGTCGTCGAACTGAAGGCCCGCTTCGACGAAGCCAACAACATCCGCTGGGCCCGGGCCCTGGAAGAAGCCGGCGTCCATGTGGTGTACGGCCTCGTCGGCTACAAGATCCACTGCAAGATCGCGCTCGTGGTGCGCGCCGACGACGACGGGATCCGCCGCTACGTCCACCTCGGGACGGGCAACTACAACCCGAGCACCGCCAAGCTCTACACCGACCTGAGCCTGCTCACTTGCCGACCCGATTTCGGCGAGGACGCCACGAACCTGTTCAACCTTCTGACCGGGATCTGCCAATTCCAAGGCACGCGCAAACTCATCGTCGCCCACTTCCAGATGCACGACCGCATCCTGGAACTCATCGCCCGCGAGGCGGGGCACGCGCAGGCGGGTTTGCCGGCGCGCATCGTCGTGAAGATGAACGCGCTGGTGGACGAGCAGATCATCGAAGCGCTCTACCGCGCGTCCCAAGCCGGGGTCCACATCGACCTCATCATCCGCGGCATCTGTTGTCTCCGCCCAGGGGTGCCCGGGCTCAGCGAGACCATCACCGTGCGCAGCATCGTGGACCGCTATCTCGAGCACACGCGGGTCTGGTGGTTCGAGAACGGTCGCCAACCCGAGGTCTTCGTCGGCAGCGCCGACTGGATGCCCAGGAACCTGTTCCGTCGCATCGAAGTGTTCTTCCCGGTCGAGGACGGCAACCTCCGGGACCGGATCACCGAAGAGGTGCTCGGACGGCAACTCGCCGACAACGTGAAGGCGCGTATCCTCCGACCGGACGGAACTTACCAGATCCCGCCGGTTCCAGCCGGCGCGAAGCTTCGACGCAGCCAGACGGAGTTCATGCATCCCGCCGTCCCAAAAACCGGCACCCACACCGCCAAGAATTCCCCCAGGACCACTATTGTCGCGCGGCAAAAACCCGGCTGATTCCGGACCATCGACGATCTTGGACCCGACGGGGAAGACACGTTTCGATGGGTCAGGGCGGAGCAGGTCACGAGGAAACTTCCCGCCTGTTGCCGCAAAAGTTTTGACACCCTGATGGATTGGCCTGGTGGTGGAGGAAGAGGACTTGGGCTCAAAAAGAGTGACAACAGCGATAGGAAAGGCCCCACGTTCATCTCTCCGAGCCTCGACCGGTGCCGGAAGCAATCGGCTCGGTCGGCGGCATCCTCTAGCACGAGGTGGATGAAGGTCTGATGCCCAGGAACCATCCGGGCGTCTGTGTCGGCGGCACGATGATCGACTGGGAGGCGGCGACCGGTGGCTGCGGCGTGCAAGGCTGTTTCGCGACCTGAACCAAGGCGGGCGAGAGGCAGCGGATTGGTTGTCAAACGCTCACGAGCAACGCAGTAAACGCCTTCCGACGACAACCATCGGTGCCTGACTCTCCAGAGACCGCCCGGACGGACTATCTTTGGCCCGATGCCCTACGACGGCGCACCCATTCGAAGGCACCCACAACGCTGATCCCGAGGATGCCAGCCCACGTCGACGGTTCAGGCACGGGCGCCAGATCATAACCGATCAAGTCGAACGCTCGGAGATCGAGGAGTGATATCGCCACGATCTCCTGTGTCGCGAGTGTCGGATCCATCACACCGAGTCCTAGGTTGTCCTTCCAATGGCTCCCTTGGCGGCCGTCGCCTTGGGTGAGCCCGGTGGAGAACGGATACTCGGGCCCGCTGAGATCATCGAAGATCGGGCTGCCACCCGGACGCAGGTCGCGTGGCTTCGAGGTGAAATCGGCACTTGAGGATGGATTGTTCCCCGCTGTGCCATCGAAGCGGAACAGATCCAAGATGGAGACACCCACGGCACCTGATGCGACCCCGTCGATCGCATCCACTCGCGAAACGAAGCCCAGTGCATGACCGATCTCGTGGGTGGCGACGGTTTCGAAATCAACGAGCCCTGCACCGACTCCGTCGCTGTTGTCGTAGTCGAAGCTGAAGCCGCTGTTGAAGGTGATCGAGGCATCGCTGCTACCAAACGTGGTATCCAGGCCACCAAAGCCCAAAGCCTTCAGATTGGCTTTGGTCGCCACGATGTTCCCGTCGTAGGAAAACCCTGAGGGCAGGAGCGTCGAGAACTGCGCCGCGGTCGGCAGCAATCCGACGATACCGTTGCTCGTCTCATCGGCGGCATCGGTCACCAAGGCATTCCTGACCGTGTCGAAGTTCACCTGCAAAAGGACAGAACCCGTCGAGCCTATGATCCCGGACCCGAGAGACGCCAAGTTGGCGTCGATATGGATGCTGATCGGATCGCTGAAGTAGGAGACCCATTGGTTGGCCGCCCTGCTGAATGCGGCCAATGCGGCTGGGTTCCCTGATAATCCGCTGCCCGCGTTCAAGACGATGTTGAAGCTTCCTAGTTGGTTCTGTGGACCGGGAGCCAAAGAGAACTCGTCCAGCCTCGGGATCTCCGCCGCGCCCAGCAGGCAGCAGGCGGGCACCATGGCCAAGCACAAGCCAACGCGATAACGAAGCACGGCCGACGAAGATTTGATACTCTTCACGATTCGATGATTCGATTGGGCAGAGAATCCAACCCGTCTACAAGAACCAAAGCTTCAGGAAGTTCGGTCCCGATAAACAAAAACCGCCTGCTGGATGAACCAGCAGGCGGCATGCTGACCTTTTCAGGTCGGTCTTATCATTCGCTGCGCAGGCGGAAGTACAGACCGGAGGTCGCACCCGTGACAGGGACGAACTCAGCCGTACCATCCGCACCGACCGTCAGAGTACCGGCAACTGTCCAGGTGACGAAGTCGGAGGTCGATTCGACCACGAACTTGTTACCCGGCGTACCCGTCACACCGAGCGTCAACTTGCCACCAGAGATGGTCGACTTGACCACCGGGGTCGTCACCGCTCCGGACACGTCCAAGGTGAACGAACCGTCCACCGTGAACACGTCGTCCTCGACAGTGTACGCGATCTCAGCAGAACCGGTCTTGTTACCGACCAGGTTCACCGTAGCGGTGATGTTCACACCATCATTGACGATGGTGATGCCGCTGACCAACCCAGGGTTGGACGAACTGGCGGTGACGATGAGGTCCTTGATGGCGGTATCGACATCCGTGATCGGGAGCTTGATCACCAGCGCCTTGCTGACGGTGGTCGATTGAGCGGCGATGGCGCCGATTTCCGGGGCATCAGGCACCGCGGTGACGTCGAGCACGAACGTGCGGGCGACGGTGGAGGCCGTGTCGCTGGCCGAGATGGTCACGGCGGCCCTACCGAAGGCATTCTTGACCAACCGGACGCGTGCGATGACCAACTTGCCGTCGTTGGTGAAGTCGACTCCAGCAACCACCGACGTATCGGTGCTGCTGCCCGAGAACTTGAGGTCCTTGAGCAAGGTGTCGCTGTCCTTGACGTCGAGGATGAGGGTCAATCCGGTGTCTTCCCGGGTGGTCTGATTGGCAATCGGGGCCAGCACCGGCGCGTTGTCGACGGAGTTGACGGTCAGGTTGAACGTCTGTTCCGAGTCGAACGTGTCGTCGCTCGCCGTGATGGTGATAGTCGCCACCCCGTTTGCACCCGACACCAGCTTGACGATGGCCACCACATTGGTGCCGTCGTTCGTGAAGCTCACTCCGCTGACGAGAGCTGGATTGGAGCTCGTCCCGACAAAGGTCAGGTTCTTGGTGGCGGTATCGATATCCGACACTTCCAATGCAACCTTCGCATCCTGGTCCTCATCGGTGACTTGATCCTCGATCGCAGACAGGACAGGTCCGTCTTCGACCGGGTTGACCGTGAGGCCGAACGTGCGGGAGACACTGTTCAAGCTATCTTTGGCAGTGATGGTCACATCAGCGTGGCCGTTGGCATCCGCCACCAAGCGAACGATGGCGACCACCTTGGTCCCGTCGTTTGCGAACGTCACACCACTCACCAGTTTGGCGTCGGTGCTGGTTGCGCTGAACGTGAGGTCCTTGATGGCCGTATCGATGTCGGAGACAACCAACGGGATGGTGACACCGGCGTCTTCGCTGGTGACCTGATCAGCAATCGCACCCAAGACCGGCGCATCATCGTTCGACGAAACCGTCAGAGCGAAGGAGCGGGAGGTCGAGGCCGTGCCATCCGTCACCGAGATGGTGACAGAGGATGTCCCGTTCGCATTCGGGACCACAGCGATACGAGCGACAGCACCGGTATCGGTCTTCGTCAGTGTGACACCAGCGACAAGCGCGGGATTCGAGGACGAGGCCGAGTAGGACAGCGCCGAGGTCGGCGAGTCGATGTCCGTCACAGTGATGACAACGTCACGGGAGGTATCTTCCGCCGTGGTTTGATCCACGATCGGGTCGATGACCGGGGCGTCATTGACGTTCCGGACCGTGAGGTTGAACGACTGGCTGTCGAAGCCGAAGTCATCCGTGGCCGTGATGGTCACCGCGCTCGTCCCGAAGGCATTCGGCACGAGCGTGATGTTGGCGAAGAACTCCGTTCCGCTCAGTCCTTTCGGGATGATGACGACTCGGGACACCAAGCTCGGGTTGGCCGCCGTGGCGGTCAGCTTGAGATTGGTGGATTCGGTCGGAACCACACTGAAGGCGACCGTGGCGGCCGTGTCTTCATCCGCCGATTGGGCGGCGATCACGTTGACCTTCGGCCCGATCGGGGCGACGACGGTGGCGAGGATGTTGTTGGTCACCGTGATGACGCCGTCGCTCACCGTGACACCGAGGGTCGCCTTGGAAGGAACGAGTCCGCTCGGCGTGAACACCAGGTTGCGGACACCACCCGTACCCGTCACAGCCACCGTTCCGGCCGTTGCGTCGGAGATCGTGGCGGCAACGACGAGGTTGGCGGAAGCCGTCTCGACGTCGACAACGTTGAACTCGATCGACTTGGCTTTGTTGGCCGGCGACGTGAAGTCAGCCAGGCCAGTGATGATCGGCGCGTCGTTCACCGGAGTGACAGTCAGCTTGAAGGTGCTGGACACCGGCGTGCTGCTGTCGCTCTGGCTGACGTTGATGGTCACCGTCGTCTCGCCGGTCGCATTGAGCGCAGGCGTGAGGACCAGCGAACGATCGGTTCCACTTCCGCCAAGGGCGACCGTGGCCAGACGAGCATCACCGACCACCGCACGGACCACCAGGTTCGTCGCAGCGGTGATACCGCCATCAACCTTGAAGTTGACGGTCAACGGCGTCTCCTCGGCAGTGGTCTGATCAGCGATCGAAGCTACGGCCGGGGCCGTGGTGACGATATCGAGCTGCCAACCTCCGACGATGGAACCTGCATCCGGAGACGCATCATCCACCACATAGAGCGACCAGGCACCATTCGGATCGGTGTCGTTGAAGACACTCAGCGTGGTTCCATAAGGACCAGCGGGCGCCGGCGCGGGGAAGGTATCGCTACCTTCGTAATTGGACGGCTTGTAGGTCGCCAAGTTCTGGATCGGCGCATTGTCGGGCACAGCGTTGGTCGCGGTGTCGTCAAACGTGATGCGGACGTTCTTGAGCTTGCTGGCTTCGGTACCACCGGCACCGGCATCGCTCATCAGATACACCGTCTGGCCCTTCGGCCCGACGAGCATCATGTCGATGTCATCCGGATAGTCGTGGTTCAGGCCATTCAGGGTCACCGAGACCTTGCGGATGGTTCCATTCAAACCAGCCACATTGATGGTGGAGGCATACGGCGACGCCTTGGCGTTGTCGTTGATGGTGATCGGAGCGACATTGGCGAACACCGGGTTCAGCGGGGCCAAGACACCGACGACGAAGCTCGTCGAAGCGGACAGGACACCATCGCTGACCGTCAGTTTGATGGTCGACCGGCCCGTGGCAGGACCCGCGGCGACAATCCGCAGTTCAGATCCGATGAGGATGATGTTGCTTACCGGGATCAACGTCGGGTCGCTGGACTCGATGGTGAGCGTGAGGTCCTTCTTGGCTGTCTCGACATCCGAATAATCGAAGGCGATGAGCGAACTCACGCTACCGGCGGTGAGGGTCAGGCTGCTGACCGATGTGATGACAGGCGCATCCGGCACCGCGTTGACCTTGACGTGGAACTTCGAGCTGACCACCTGGCCATCGAGGTTCGTCAATTGCACGGTGATGTCCGTCTCACCGAACGCGTTCGGCAGCGGAGTGACCGTCAGAGTGCGGGAGAGACCCGAACCCGACACCACGACGTTCGCGGAGGGCACCAGGACACTGTTGGTCGAGGTGATACTGAACGTGAACTCCGTGGAGGCGGTAGCTTCCTCGTTGATGGTGAAGTTCTGGCGTCCAGAGTTGTCCTCATCCAACACCATGTCGGCCAGACCGGAGATGGAGGGCTCAGTGGTGATTCCGATGGACCAGCCGTTTGTGATGGAACCGGCGTCCGACGGCGTGTCGTCGACGATGAACAACGACCAGTTGCCGTTGGGCGTGTTACCCTTGAACAGATCGAACGAGTTCCCGTGGGGACCGACAGGGCCGGGCGACGGGAATGTATCCGTCGCGGACTCATAGTTGAACGGACTGAACGTACCAGCCACCAGACCTGAACCGGCATCGGGGATGGCGCTAGCCGCGGTCTGGTCGAAGCTCAGGTTGATGCTGTTGGCCGCCGTCACCGACACACCACCGCCGGCATCGCTCATGACGATGCTGTTCGTTCCGAGGGGGCTGACCAACACCATGTCGACGTCATCCGGGAAGAGGTGGTTGAAGCCGTTGAGCTTCAGCGTGACCTTGCTCACTTTCCCGACCAGACCCGACACGTTGATCAACGACGGATAGTCGCTGGCAGCGGCATTGTCGTTGATGGTGATGGGACGGTTGTTGGAGAAGATACGCTCGCGGCTCGGGCGGACATTCAACTTGAAGTCCGTGCTAGAGCTCTTGGCGGGCGTTCCATTGTCCGTAGCAGTCAAGGTGATGACCGCAGAACCCTCGACACCGGACTCGGATTTGATGCTCACCGTGTTGGTTTGGATACCCGGAAGGGCCGCACCGCGGACGATGGTGATGTTGGCATCCTTGACTAGGCTCTGATCCGAGGATTTGGCGACCAACGTGACGGTGCCGCTGTCGGGATCGGTGACCGTGAACACGATGTTCGTGGTCGAGGTTCCAGCAGAAATCGCCGTAGAAGCGATAGCCGAGAGGACCGGGGCGTCGTTGAATGAGTTGACCGTGAGCGTGAAGCTGCTCACCACATCAGCGACCGGGCTCGGCCCGTTGTCTTTGACGGTGACGGTGATGGTCGCACTACCATTCTGAGCCGCGCTGGGCTTGAGTGTGAATTGCACCGGTCCGGACGGCAACTCGACCAAGCGGTTGGTCTTGCCGAACTGCGCGTTCACGTCCGAGATCAACGTCGTATTGCTCGACGTCGCCGTGACCACCAGATTGGTCGACGCCGAGTCCACGTCGGAGAAGAGCACCTCGAAGGTCAAAGGAACGCCTTCGTCGGTGACTTGATTGTTCAAGCGTGAGATGACCGTGGCGTCGTTGACGCCGCTGACCAACATCGGGAACACGGTGCTCAAGGACGCACCATCCGAAGGACGGGTCGCGGTGATGGTCAGGTTGTTCGTCCCGAACGCATTGGTCGCGGTGACGAAGTTACCCGTGATCGCCGTCACACCCGTCCGGTTGAACGTGACGTTCTCGTTGGGGAGCAACGACTTGTTGTCAGAGGACACAGTGAGGACGAGGTCTGTCACTCCCTTCGGATCACCAATGGTGAACGAGAACGGCGTGGAGCCTGCATCTTCGTTGACCGTGATCAACGAACCACCGGAGATGGTCGGGTTGGTGGCGATTTCAATCGACCAGCCGAACGCGATCTTGCCGGAGTCGGTGGCAGTATCGTCGACCACGTACAAGGACCATTCCCCGTTAGGATTCGTGCCTTTGAACTCGGCAAGGGCCGAAGCATACGGACCGGCAGGCGCCGGACTCGGGAAGGCATCAGCGCCCTCGTAATTGCTCGGAGCATAGTTACCGGAAACAATCGGGGCTTCGTCCGAAAGACCACGGTCATCGTCCGTGAAGCGGAGGCGGAGATTGCTGACCGGATTGCGACCACCGGCATCCGACAGCAGCGTCACTTTCTTGCCCGTCGGGCCGACAAGCAGGATGTCGACATCATCTGGGGCCGTGTGCGTGAAGCCATCCAGCGTCACTTTGACGGTGTAGGCCGTCCCAACCAACCCGCCGACGGTGATTTTGGAGGGATAGGTCGTCGCCGTGTTGTTGTCACGGATGACAATCTCACCCGTGTTGGCGAACAAGGTCCCAGGCGATGACACGCTGACTGCGAACGTGTTGGTCGTCTTGGCGGTTCCGTCATCCACCACCACCGAGATATTCAGCGTCCCAGCCGTGCTACCGACGCTGGTCACTTGGATTGAACGGCTCTCTGCAGAACCACCCAACACGATGTTGGCGTTGGGGATGATGGCTTGGTTGTCGGACGAGGCGGTCACAACCAAGTTGCGGACCGCGGTCTCCACGTCACCCACGGTGAAGAGGATGTTCGTGCTCGACCCACCAATCTGGATGGCCTGAGAACCAATCGCACTGATGGTGGGCTGGTCATTCACCGCGGTCACCTGAAGGGTCACGTTGGTGGACACGGTCGTGAGCTCGTCCTTGATGCTGAAGGTCAGGACGGTCGAACCGAAGTTGTTGGCCGTCGGGTAGACATTGACGGTCACCGCACCGGAGACGATCGAGCCGACCACGATGTTGGTTCCGTTAGGAACCAAGGTCTTGTCGGACGAGGTCACCACGATGTTCGTAACCGACAGGGTGGAATCGATATCGGCGACGTTGAAGACGATGGCTGTCGCGGTGTCCTCCAAGGTGATGACACGG
Organism: uncultured Verrucomicrobiota bacterium; assembly: GCA_903916195.1. Lineage (GTDB taxonomy): Bacteria > Verrucomicrobiota > Verrucomicrobiia > Limisphaerales > UBA9464 > CAIVQB01. Next base: position 20,254 of record CAIWVP010000044.1, read on the forward strand.
TTGGTGGAGGTCGAAACCGTCGGAGCGTCGTTCACGGCAACCACCTTGAGGAAGAAGCTTGAAGTGGCAGAGGTCGTGCCGTCCGTGACCTGGAGATTGATCACGTTGGTGCCGGACAAGTTCGCGCTCGGGGTGATGGTGAGCGTGCGGTTGTTCGAGGTGTTGGTGCTGATCACCAAGTTACCGGACAACACGAGACCCGAAGGATCCTGCAGCGTGGCCGTGGCCGTCACAACCAAGTTGGTGGAGACGGTGTCCGAGTCGTTCACCGTGAACGGCACGACCAACGCGACGTCTTCCAGAGTCGTTTGCGCTGCGATCGCGCTGATGGTCGGACTGGTCTCGAAGATCAAGATCCATCCGCCGTCAATCGCGCCAGCCAGGGTGCCGGTGTCGTCACCGACGAACAGTTTCCAATCACCGTTCGGGTTGACGCCATTGAACACAGTCAGATCAGCGCTGTAAGGGCCCGCAGGAGCCGGCAGCGGCAGACCCAGTTCGCCGATCTCGGCGGAGTCGAGGTAATTGAACGGCTTATACGTCCCACTGGTGAACGTCGAGCTCGGGACATCCGTGCTGGCCGTCGAGCTGAAGGTCAAACGGACGTTGCTGACCGAAGTGCCACCACCGGCATCGGACATCACAATCGACTTCTTCCCATCGGGAGAGACGAGGAGGATATCCACGTCGGCCGGGAAGTCGTGGCGGAATCCGGAGAGCACCACCGTCACCTTGCTGACCAAGCCGTCGACACGGCTCACGTTGATCAGAGAGGGGAACGGATTCGCCGGAGTGCCTTTGAGACTGATGTTATCGTTGATGGCGATCGCGGCCGAATTGGCGAACACCAAGTTCGGCACGACGGTCAAGTCGAAGGAACTGGAGACCTTCTGGGAACCACCGGCGGTGGGTTCTTGAACCGTGACGGTGATGGTCGCCGTACCGGTGTTGATGCCGGCGGGGAGGACGTTCAGCGTCCAGGAACCACCACCGACATTGACCAAGTTCAGGTTGGCCGCAGGCACCAAGTCATTGTTGGAGGACGTCGCCGTGACAATCAAACTGGCGGCAGCCGTCTCGACATCGTTCACGGTGAACGGAATCGAACCGGTTTCAATCGCAGCTTGGGTCGATTTGTTCGACAAGGCGCTGATGGTCGGTAGATCGTTCACCGGGGTGACGATGAACTGGAACGAAGAAGTATCGGTGTTTCCGAGACCATCGTTCACCGAGAGGGACACCGTGTTGGTGCCGGAAAGGTTGCTCTTCGGGGTGATGACCAAGGTGCGGGATGAACCCGTTCCGCTGACGACGATGGAGGCGTTGTCGATGCTCGTCCCGGCAGTCACGCTGGCCGTGAAGTTGAGACTCACGCCCGGTTGATTGTCGCCGAGTGTCACGGTGACGCGCTTCGCAATATCTTCGTCGGTGACTTGGTCAGCAACGGTCACAATCTTCGGAGACGTCTGGATGCTCAGCTTCCAGCCGTCGAAGAACACCCCGCCGCGTTGAGCTGGACTTGAATTGTCATCAGCCACGTAGAGGGACCAAGTTCCGTTCGGAGCGCTGTTGTTAAACGCGCTGAGTGTGGTCGCATACGGACCAGCGGGAGCCGGGGTCGGAAGGTTTTCAGGGGTCTCCAAATCAGAGGGCTGGTAGCGTCCAGAACTGATGGCTCCGGTATTCAACGAGGTCGACGCCAAGTCATCGAAATACAGTGTGGTGCCTGCGAGAGCCGTCGAACCTCCGACGTCGCTCATGAGAACGACTTTGGTAGGCGCAACTCCAGGACCCACCAAGACGATATCCAAATCTTGCGGAATCGGATAGGTGATGCCCAACAGAGCGACTTCCACCTTGGTGATTTTACCCACCAAACCGGAGACGGTCAGAGTGGAGGGATAGGCTGTCGCGGTCGGTTTGTCGGAATTGACCGAGATCTGAGCGGCGTTCTCGAAGAGAGAAACCGACGGAATGTCGACGTTGAACGGGAAGGTCGTGGACGCGGACAACGAACCATCGCTGACCGTCAAAGTGATATCCGTATCGCCCGGCAAAATCCCCTTCGGGAAAATCGCCGCTGTACGTTTCGCACCCGTGCCGCTGAGCACAATCCCGGTATTCGGGACCAGCTTCCCATTGCTCGAGGACGCAGTGACCGTGAGCAAGCTCAGGGCAGTGTCCACGTCACCGATGGTGAAGGGAAC
>CAIWVP010000045.1 GCA_903916195.1 uncultured Verrucomicrobiota bacterium
GGACATCGCCGTCACCAGCTTGGTCTTGGAATCACCGGAGGGGAGGATGCCTTCCTTCTTGGCGACGCCTTCCAGCACCTCGAGGCGGCTGCGGAGGTCGAGATTCTCCTGCGCGATCTTGTCGAGCTTCGCATCTTGGGCGGAGGCGGACAGCACGCCAAGGCCGGAGAGATGAGCGAGAGCGACGCCGAGCGCGAGTCCAAGCGGAGTGCACGAGGTGCCACGGCGCAGTTGACGGATCGAAGGATTCTTCATTATCGAGGGATGATGTGAGTATGTTGTTTTGGAAGTCTTCCGGCCCCATATCCCCATGGCAGCGGCCTGATACCGCGCAACACAGCTCGCCTGGACGAGACGGGTGCCGTCAGCTTCCATGCACACCCTAGCTACTGGTCGGCCAACCATCGATGATGGCGGTTCCGTATGCGTGAATTAGATCCATCAGAATGATGATCCATTTTCAGGATGCGAGGCGCACGTCGTGATGGAGGCCTCACCAAGGAACCCCGAGCGCGTGGCGCATGGCGGCCCACGATCGAATTCTCCGCGACTATCGGCGCAACGGGGACGTCCGGTGGCGATTTATAGCCAAAGGGGCAGAAATCCGGCTGCGACGCCGTGACGTGACCGACGCGGGTCCCAAGTCAGTGGAACGCCGTATCGACGGGCACTTGCCGCACGCTGCCCGGATTTTCGGGTGCCAAAGAATGACCAACCCGGACGAGCGTCGCCGATGGCACGTCACCCGGCCCCCTGATGGCAGGCGCGAGGTCGGTCATCGTGCGCTCCGACCGATCCACCGCCATCCGTACCGCGCGCAACGGGTGCGATCAGAAGTGTCGGGCGCGGAGGCGGAGGTTCCGCAGGGGGACTCTCTGCGATAGCGCGGATCCGGGATCCGCAGGCGCTGATGCCTGTGAGCGCGTCACAGGCCTTGCCGACGCCCTGCCGAGTGCAACCCGGCGATACAGCAGGTTGCTAACCTGCGCCACGGGTCTGCGTCACATAGGCCCGCCACTTCCGATCACACCCGCGCTCATCAAGGCGCCGACCTCGACCGGGACCCTCTAGAGGAAGAGCCACCGTCGGGACCCGCGGACCGGCGTCGGGTGTATCCAACGCGCGATCGCGGCACGGTCTCCCTGGACCGGGCCGTCCGCGCCGACCTGCGATCGGACGCCAGGCGAGGTATCGGGCGCTGGTGGCAAGAAGCCGGGCGCCCGCCACCCCCCGGGGGGGCGGGCTTCAACCCGCCGTGGCGGCGCGAACCTTGGCCTGGGCCTTGGTCTGCGCCTTCAGCCATTTCTCGGCCTGCCCCATGAACCCGAAATAACCGCCCCGAGCGTACGGCCACAGCTGGAAGTCGGTGGGCCGGCGACACAGCACCAATTCGACACCCGCCGCCGTGAGCGCGGCACGGACCGCTTCCAACCGGTCGTTCAACGGCCCCACGGCCGGCGCGTAGGCGACCACGGCAGCGAGACGCTCCTTCACCGCCCATGCGGCCAGACCTTCGGCCAGGGTCGGCGCCGGAAGCATCTCCGCGGTGCAGCCGAAGTGCTCGCCGGCGCGCTCGACCGCATCGGCGAACGACGCGTCGCGATGACGGCGTCGCGGCGCGCCGAGCGAGGCCGTGCCGTCTTCTGCCGCGCTGGTGAAGGCCGCGGCGGCGACGAAGGCAGCCTCGTGGAGCTCGCCGATCTCGGGTGTCAGGTCCTCTTCGTGGATCCAGAGCCCGGAGCGTTCCGCGAGTTGGGCGGGCTTGGTGGGATAGGTGGCGAACCGGCTGGCTTCCGGGGTCGGCGTGGGCGCATCGGGTCCGACGAGGTCGAAGACCGTCGCCCGGACCTTCTTCTCGTCGAGGCGTTCGAGGCCGGTCGTGTCGGCCAGCAGTTCGGGCGCGCAGCATTGCTCGAGGTTCGCGCGGCTCACGAGATACGGCTTGTCCTTGGTCTGCAAACCGGCGACCCAGCGCCAGTTCAAGGTGTTGCTGGCCGCATCGGCATCGAGCAGATGGCGGAGGAAGAAATCGGCACCGACCTCCCAGGGAAGGCGTTCGACATGGATCCAGAAGCTCGCCCACCACATGCGGGCGTGGTTGTGAAGGTATCCGGTCTCGACCAGTTCGCGCGCGAAGCGGTCCATGATCGCCACGCCGCTCCGGCCGGCCATCACCTCGTCCGCTCGCTGGCGGACGACCTCGTGCAGCGTCCCTTTCAGTGCCTCCAACCGGTCCGCGTAGTCGCGCCAGACGGCGGGCCTTGTCTCGAGCCAGCCCTTCCAATAGCGGCGCCAGAAGATCTCCTGGAGGAATTTCTGTGCGACCGAGGCCGGATGTTTCGCGAGCAGACTGGCGGTGATCTCGTCCTCCGTGACCAAGCGGCTGCGGATGGCCGGTGAGAGCCGCGAGACATGGGGATGCCCCGGGGCGACGAGATTGCGCTTGGCGCCGTAAGCCGGGACGAGGGGTTGGAACGCTTCCCACCGCGCCAAAGCGCCGGAGCGCGAGGCCGGGAAAGTCAGGACAGGTACAGACACGCGCCGAAGGTTGGCATCCACCGGGCAGAGTCAATCCAAGCCGTCCGCAATCCTCCGCACGCGGACGACGATGCCCGGAGCCATCAAGCCACCGCGGACCGGCCCATCAGCGCCTCGACCTCGCTCCGGACGCGGAGCGCGATCTCGTGCGGCGATCCGGTGCCATCGATCACGCGGACACGTCCGGGCCAGGCCGCCGCGAGCTTTTCGTACGCGGCGTCGACCCGGCGGAAAAAAGCGTCCTGCTCGGCCTCGAACCGGTCGGGCAACGGTGCGGTCGCCAGGTTCCGTGCGGCCAATCGATCCAGCGCTTCCTGCCTCGGGACGCGGATGAGCAACGTCAGGTCCGGTCGCGTGCCGGCCACGGCGAGCTCGATGACCGCGCGGACGGCCTCGGCGTCGAGGCCGCGCCCGCCCGCTTGGTACGCGGTCGTGGAATCGTAGAACCGGTCGCAGAGCACGATCTCCCCGTTTCCCAGCGCTGGCCGGACCACCCGGCGCACCAGTTCGGCGCGGCTGGCGTTCATCAGCAGCAGTTCGGTCTCCGGGGCCATGCCGTGGCCGTCGGGATCATGCTTGAGCAGATGGCGAAGCTTCTCCCCGAGCGGGGTGCCGCCGGGTTCGCGGAGCTCGCGCACGACATGGCCGCCCGCCCGCAGGGACTCGGCGAGCAGGCGGACCTGCGTGCTTTTCCCGCACGCTTCTCCGCCTTCGAACGTGATGAAGAGGCCACTTGCCATGCCGACGCTCACGGGGCCAAAGGAGGCGCCTTCGCCTTGGTGCCGGCATCCGGGACCGCGCCGCCGCCGGGCAGCTTGACCTCCAAGGCGAACTCGCCGCCCAAGTACCCGACCAACGAGCCGACCTGGTCGTCGCTGAGGATGCCGCCCTGCTTCAGCGAGAAGGCGGGCATGAGAGAACCTTCGCGACCGCTAGTGATCCACTGCGTCCAATAGGCGCGATCAGTCGGTTTGTTGGGCGCGCGGAGCGACGGCACCATGGACGCCCGGTGCTCGCCTTCGTGGCAGATGCCGCAGGCGGTCTCGTACAAGGCCTTGCCGGTCTTGCCCAACGTCGGCGCCACGTGACAGGTCGCACAATCACCGCGGAACACGGATTGCCGATCGGCCGCGGCGATCTGCATGTTGCGGGTGCGGTCGCCGGTGCGGGCCGCGTCCAGATCAGGTGCCGGGATGATGCAACGGACGGTCAACGGGACCGGGCCCACGGACGAGTTGATCGTCGCGGTCTTGGTGATGGTCCCGTACTTGTTGCGCAGGTCGACGGTCACACCGATCTCGCCGTGCTCGCCGGGGGCGATGACCCACGGTTGCTGGGGCAGCTTCGCCGCGGTGCAGCCACAACTGGTGTGGACGTTGTGGATCGTGACCGTCTCCTTGGAGACGTTGGTCAGAGCGAAGATGAACTTCGCCTCCGTCTCGCCGGCCTTCGCCGCGTATTCCTTGAGCTTGGAGTCCCAGGCGAGGGCGTCGGGATTGTTGACCTTCGGCGTGATGGCGAGCGTCGGCGCGGACTGCGGCAGCCCGGCGGCACCCTGGACGGAGGCGGTGCCGGCGACCTGGTTGGTGCGGAGCCGGATCGGGCGGCTGACGATGCGAGGAGTCGCCGGGCCCCCTTGCGGTGCGACCGGCGGCGGCGGCAACGGAGGCGGCTCCGCGGCCGACGCGACCAGCAGCGACAAGGAAAGGACCAGCCCGGACGGGAGGAACCGGCGCAGCACAGCGGTCATCTTCATACGACGGCAGAACCGATAGCAGCGCGCGGGAAGTTGGACGAGGGGGATTTGCGCGAAGCCGATCCGCGGTCCGGCGAAGGATCCGCCACCTGCCTTCCCAGTCCGCGGATCCCTCACCCTCGACCCGGCTGCCGACCCGGGCTTTCTCACCGCCCCTCTTCGGGCAGCCCGCGCAGCCCGCGGCTTGGCTTCGTCGCCCGATCTGCTAGGGTCGCCGCGTCTCCATGAAACACGCCCGCATCCTGACGCTGATCTTCTTGTCGTCGTCCGCGCTGACCGCTGCGGAACCGGCCAAACCGGTCGATGTCTCGAAGATCCCCTTGCCCGTGCCGCGCAAGGTCGACTTCACGCAGGAGGTGTATCCGATGCTCAAGGAATCCTGCTTCTCCTGCCACGGCGCGCAGAAGCAGAAGGGCAAATATCGCTGCGACACCAAGGACGGCGCCTTCAAGGACACCGACCACGGTCCCACCATCGTCCCGGGCCACAGCGAGAAGAGCTCGCTCGTCCACATGGTCTGCGGGCTCATCGACGAGATGCTCATGCCGCCGCCGAGCGACAAGCCGGGCCAATCGGAGAAGCTCACCGACGCGCAGGTCGGCGTCTTGCGCGCCTGGATCGACCAAGGTGCCGTCTGGCCCGACGGCCCGATCGCGGAGGTCGTGAAGCCGGTCACCTTCGCCGCCGATATCGGGCCGCTCTTGGCGGCGGCGTGCGCCGCCTGCCATTCGGGCGCGGACCCGAAAGGCGGCTTCGGCGTCGGTTCGGCAGAGTCCGTGACCAAAGGCGGCAAGACCTATGGCAAGGCGGTGACGCCGGGCGATCCTGCGAAGTCGCCGCTCGTCACCATCGTCGCCGGACTCGACGAGGACCTGCCGCTCCCCGAAAAGCACAAGCTGCCGCCGAAGCAGCTCGATCTCTTGAAGAGATGGGTCGGACAGGGCGCGAGATGACGCGGGTGCCGGCGGCGCAACGCGTCGCCAAAAAATGACAATTCGTCGTTAGCAGGACTCCAGACGGTCGGGCATCGTCGCCGCCGCATGGAAATCAAACGCTTCGTCGGCGGCCTCGCGCTCGCCGCCGCCACCACCTCGGCGCTCCTCGCCCATGATGAACCCTTCGGCTATCTGCGCGGCGCGCAGACCGAGGCCAAAGGTGAATGGGAGCTCGTCCAGTGGAGCACCGCCCGCATCGGCAAGGAATCCGGCCGCTACCTCGGTCTCGACCTCGCCACCGAACTCGAATACGGCGTGACCGACCGCTTCACGGTGGCCGGCTACGTGGTCAGCGACTACCTGCTCGCCAAGGACTCCGTCGGCAGCTCCAAGACCTTCGACGACCGCAACCGCTTCGCGGTGACCGGCGGGACCATCGAGCTCAAGTACCAGTTGCTGGACCCGTTCAAGGATTCCTTCGGCCTCGCGCTCTACTTCGAGCCCGGCTACCGGAGCAGCGGTCAGGTGAGCGGCGAGAAGGAGGACGAGATCGAGCTGGAGATGAAGCTGATCGTGCAGAAGAACTTCTTCGAGAACCGCCTCATCGCCTTGTTCAACTACACCCTCGAACCCGAGTTCGAGAAGGAGCCGGGCGACGATTGGGAGACCGATCTCGCCATGGAATGGACCGCCGGTCTTTCCTGGAAGTTCGCCCGGCACTGGTGGATCGGCGCGGAGACCCGGCTCGACACCCAGTTCAGGGACGCCGACCTGGGCGACAGCAAGTTCGTCACCTTCTCTGCCGGCCCGACGCTGCACTATTCCGGCGAAAAGTTCTTCGCCACGCTCGCGGTGCTGCCGCAGATCTGGGGATGGCCGGACAAGACCGGCACCGGCGGACTGCATCTCAACGACCGCGAACGCGTCGAGATCCGGTTCAAGCTGGGCACCGAGTTCTAGGCCCGGGACGGCGGCGTGACGAGAGCGGCGGATGCCCGGGGAAGCGGGACGACTTCCGTCATCCGCCCGCTTGCCCCGCTTGCCCCGGACCCGCCGGACCGGTGACCCTCCGCCCGTGACGCTCTGTTGGATCCTCGGAGGCTTCGCGCTGCTCACCGTCTTCATCGGCGGATGGCAGTTCGTCGCCGCGCTGCGCTTCCCTCTCCATCGGCGGGTGCCGCCGGCCGTGCCGGCGCCGGGCGTGACGCTGCTCAAGTCGCTCAAGGGCTGCGACGCGCACACACGCGATTGCCTTCGCAGCTGGTTCACCCAGGACCATGCCGGCCCGGTCCAGCTGCTCTTCGCCGTCCAGGATGCGTCCGACCCGGTCTGCGCGATCGTGCGCGAGCTGGCCATGGAATTTCCCACGGCCGATGTGCGGCTCGAGGTCGTGCCCCGTCTGGTCGGCGCGAACGCCAAGGTCTCCAAGCTCGCCCATCTCGAGAACTTCATCACGCACGACCTCGTCGTCATCAGCGATGCCGACGTCAAGGTGCCCGCGGACCTGCTCGCGCAGATCTTGGCGCCGCTGCAGGACCCGCAGGTCGGCTTGGTGAACTGCTTCTACCGGCTGGCGAACCCGACGACGGCCGCGATGCGTTGGGAAGCCGTCGCCATCAACGCCGATTTCTGGAGCCAGGTGCTCCAGGCGCGGACGCTCCAGGCGCAGGATTTCGCCCTCGGCGCGGCGATGGCGGTGCCCAAGGCGCGGCTCGCGGACATCGGCGGCCTCCGCGGGTTGGCGGACCACCTCGCGGACGACTACCAATTGGGAAACCGGATCGCCCGGCTGGGATATCGCATCGAACTCTGTCCGGTCGTGGTGGAATGCTGGGATGCGCCGATGGGATGGCACAAGGTCTGGGCGCATCAGCTGCGCTGGGCGCGGACGATCCGCGTGTGCCAGCCGATGCCGTTCGCCGCGAGCATCCTCAGCGACCAGACGGTCTGGGTCTCGGCTTTCGCCATCGCGCTCGGGAGGCCTTGGGGGCCTTGGGTCTTCGCGGCCGGCTTCGCCGTCCGCGCGGCCACGGCGGTGGTGCTCCAGGCGCGGATCGGGATCCCGGCCACCGGGTCCCGGGTCGGCGCGGTCTTCTTGAAGGACCTGCTCGGCCTAGCCATCTGGGCTGCCGCGTTCTTCGGCGACCAGGTCGTATGGCGAGGCGTGGCCTACCGGGTCGGCCACGACGGCAAGCTCACGCGGCTTTAGCGGCCCGATCCATGGGCCTCACCGACCGGCCGGCTCCGGACACGCCGGGACGTCCACCTCGGCGTGGAAAGTTTCACTTTCGTAACCATCCCCTTCGGCCACGTTGCCTTCGTCCATGAAACCGTTCCTGAGCTTCTTCGCGCTGCTCGCGCTCGCCGTCCTGCCGCTCCGGGCGGCCCGGCAGATCTCCGTCAGCGAGGTCGATTACAATCCGATCGGGGGTTCCGACCACGAGTTCATCGAGCTCGTGAACCTCGGCCCGACGCCGTTCGACCTGAGCGGGGCCCGGTTCACCAACGGCGTGGTCTATCCGTTCAAGGCCGGCACGGTGGTCCCGTCCGGCGGACGGATCGTGGTCTGCAACAGCAAGGCCAAGTTCGCCGAGCGCCACGGCGACATCGGGTCGCGCCTCGCGGGATCGTTCGACGGAAAGCTCAGCGACGACGGCGACACGCTCTCCCTCGTCGATGCCGGCGGGAAGCTGCTCCTGAAGTTCACCTACGGCACCAAGGGCGCTTGGCCCTCCCGAGCCAACGGCCTCGGCAGCTCGCTCGAATGCATCGATCCGGCGGGCGACCTCGATGCCCCGGCCAACTGGCGCAGCAGCACCGAATACGGCGGATCCCCCGGTGTCGCCGGCATCGGGCCGTGGCGCCCCATCGTCATCAACGAGGTGCTCACCCACACCGATCCCCCGCTGGAGGACGCCATCGAGCTCTTCAACACGACCTCCACCAACGTCGACATCGGCGGCTGGTACCTGTCCAACAACCGCGCCGAACCGAAGAAGTTCCGCGTCCCGGCCGGGACCGTGATCCCGCCGCGCACCTTCAAGGTCTTCTACGAGCAGCGCGGCACCGGCAGCCCCGCCGGGTTCAACTCCTTCGGCACCGGGCGGACCCCGGAGTTCACCTTCAACTCCGCGCAAGGCGACGAAGCCGTGCTGGTGAAGGCCGATGCGGCCGGCGTGGTCCGCTACTGGGTCGATTCCGTGAGCTTCGATCCGGCGGAGAACGGCGTGAGCTTCGGCCGCTTCCCCGATTTCACCGGCCCGCTGGTGGCGATGTCGCATCCGACCTTCGGGTCGGCGATCGACGCGACGTCTCCTCCGCAGTTCCTCTCCGGGTTCCGCCTCGGCACCGGTGCGTCGAACGCGCTGCCCAAGGTCGGGCCGATCGTCTTCAGCCGGATCCTGTATCATCCGCTGACGAACGCCGACGAGTTCGTCGAGGTGCTCAACATCTCCGCCTCCGACGTCCCGCTTTCGGACCCGCTCCATCCGACCAACACGTGGCGCCTCCGCAAGGCGATCGACTTCGATTTCCCGTCCGGCTCACAGCTCGCAGCCGGAGCCAAGGCCCTCATCGTGCCCATCGCCCCGGCGTCCTTCCGCGCGCGTCACGCGGTCCCGGCCGATGTCCAGGTCTTCGGCCCTTACACCAACGTCCTCGACAACGCGGGCGATTCGCTCCAGCTCTTCAAGCCGGATCCCCCGCAGGAGCCGCCGCATCCGGACGCCGGCTACGTGCCGTACATCCTGGTCGAGAAGATCGATTATCTGCCGTCCGCTCCGTGGCCGGTCGCCGCGGACGGCACCGGCGTCGCCTTGGTGCGCCTCGACCCAGCGGCCTACGGCAACACCGCCTCCAACTGGACCATCGACGCTCCGGCGACCGCTCCGAGCCTGACGGCGACCCTCGGCGCGGACGGGAAGTTGCAAGTGGCCTTCACCGCGGTCACGGGGGTCACGTACGTCATCGAGACACGGGACGATGCGGCGTCCGGGACCTGGATGGAGGATTCGAGAGGCGGGTCTTCCGGACGGACCGGTTTCGCGGTCGACCTGACCGGGCAGACCAGGTTCATCCGGGTGCGGGTCCAGTGACGCCGCGCACGGCTCAGTAGCCGAGCCAGTGCCGGACGAAGGTCTGGCCGCCGAAGACCCAGATCATCGCTGCCGCGGCCAGATAAGGTCCGAAGCCGAGGCGGCCGGACCAGTTCTGCCGGCCGGTCGCGATGAGCGCCAAAGCGACGACCGCGCCGAGGACCGAGCTGGCCATCAGCGCGAAGACCGTCGCCGGCCAGCCGAGGAACGCGCCGATCGCCGCCATGAACTTCACGTCGCCGAAGCCCATCGCTTCGCGCGGCAACACGATGCGGTCGATCACGGCCGACATCCATGGCTCGTGCTCCGCCTCGAAGGTCTCGCCGCCCACGCGCAGCACCGGCGGTTCGCGGCGGAGTTCCAACCGCACGGGCTGGTCCACGAAGCACCGGTCGGACAGTTCGAGCCGCTTCGCCTGGAAGGTCACGGCGTCCGACCGCCGGTAGAACAGCTCCTCGTACGGCACCGTCTCCGAGGGCAGGACCACTCCGGCCTCGTGGAAGACGACCACCGAATCCGGCTCCAGCTCCAATTTCTGCCGGCCGAACATCAGCTTCCCGAGCCTCAGCACCCCGTACACCACGCCTCCGCCGACGAAGATGCCCAGCGCGCTGCTCTTCATCGCGGCGGGGATGTTCACCGCGCCCTGCAGCGCCGGCGCCGCGGCCGAGAGCAGCAAACCTACGACGATGCCGCCGATGGTGATCTCGTCCGGGATGATCAGGTGCTCGACGTCGATGAAGGTCGCCGCGATGAAGCCCGCGAAGAGCAGGCACAGCGCGCCCGCCATCAACGGTTCGGAACGTCCGAACGTCAGCCACGTGGCCAGGAACACCAGGCCGGTGAAGAGCTCGACCGCGATGTAGCGCGGCGAGATCGGGGCGCGGCAGTTGGCGCACTGGCCCCGCAGGATGAGCCACGAGAGCACCGGCATGTTGTGCCGCAGCGGGATCTGGTAGTCGCACTTGGGGCAATGCGACGGCGGCGAGACCACGCTCTGGTCGAGCGGCATCCGGTGGATCACCACGTTGAGGAAGCTGCCCACGATCAGGCCGACCAACCCGACGAAGGCGGACCAGAGATGGAAGGGGATGCCGAGCGGTCCGGCGGACCAGAACTCCAGCGGCATGCCCAGATACGTCGTGTCGCTCATCGTCGCTCCCCGTAGATCTCGCGTCCCAACGCCTCGCGCATCACCTCGATCGGTGCCGGAAGCCCCGTCCACAGCTCCAGTGCCGCGGCGCCTTGGTAGAGGAGCATGCCGAGACCGTTCGCGGTGCGGCATCCCGCGGCTTTGGCCGTGCGGAGCAAGGGCGTCTCGGCCGGACGATAGACCATGTCGTACACGCCGTCGGCCCGGGTGAGAGGAAAACGCGAGAGGTCCAGCGGCAGCACATCGCCCGGCTTCAGCCCGAGCGAGGTGGCGTTGAGCACGATCTCGATGTCGGTGCCCTCGGGCGGATACCCCGCGCGGACGTCGACCGCCGGGAAACGCTCGCCGATCTCCGCGGCCAGTTCCTCGGCTTTCGATTCCGTCCGGTTCACCAGCCACAACTCGCTCGCGCCTTCGTCCGCCAACCGCAGCGCGGCGGCCCGCCCTGCCCCGCCGGCGCCGAGCAACAGCACGCGGGCGGAGCGCGGCTGGATGGCGAGGTCCTCGTTCAGCGCGCGGATGATGGCGTCCGCGTCGGTGTTGTGGCCCTTGGCCCGGACCGCCCCCCGGATCTCGCGCAGACGGCCGACCGGCTGCCACAGCCCATCGGCGTCCTCCGCTTCGAACACGACCGTGTTGACCGCGCCCCAAGCGATCGCCGAAGCGTCCAGCGCGTCCATCAGCGGGACGGCGAGCAGCTTGTGCGGCACGGTGAGGTTGAGGCCGGCGAAGCCCATGTGCCGTGCGCCCTCGATGGCTTCGCGCAGGCGTTCCGGTGCGACCTCGCAGCCGACGTAGCACCAGTCGAGCCCCAGGTGGGCCATCGCCGCGTTGTGCATCGCCGGCGAAGCGGAGTGCCGGATCGGCGCGCCGAACACCGCGCACAGGCGCGTGGCGGCGGACAACGGTTTCGCGGGTTCGAACAGCATGGACGCCGCGCAGCGTGCGAAGGGCACCCGCACGGTGCAAGCCTCGGGACCGCAAACGGGGGACCTAAAATCGGGGGACCCGGAGGACGGGGACCCGGACCGAAAGACGCGGCGGCATCGTCTCCGGAGCGCACCCGCATCACGAGGATGGCACCGGATCCGACGCGCCGGCTCTCTCTTTTGCCCCGATTGTTCTCAGCCGGAACCCTGCGGATGGATCCGGGTGGCACGGCCAACCTGGCCGTTCTCGGCGGCAACTTGCCGCCGAGTTTCGGCACCGACAACGCGCACATCAAAGAGTGCATCCCCGGCGCTCCCGCAGCGGCGGGCGAGTCGCCCGCCACAACAGGCCGGTGGCCTGTTCCACCCAGACCTCTACTGCCTCGTTCCGGCTCAGTTCTCCTGCTCGCCGAACCCTCGACCCCTAAGCGGCGCGCGTGACGCTCACGCTTCTTCACGAACCGGACCGCAGATCCGCCTCCGGCCCTTCATCCTCCGCTGATCCCGCAGAACGCATCGACACCGCTGCAAGACCTGGATGTCGGCGGACGACCTCTCATCGGGCGCATCGTGACACCGCCCCATGGTAGGATGGCGCTGCTGCGCCGCCGATACTCCTGCCGGTCGCGACACGGGCCGTCGGCATTTCCACGGACGCGCAGCAGCGCGTCCGGGCGGTGGCGGGGCATGGTGCGGCAGTGGAAAGCGGGCGACCCGGACACGGCGAGCATCACCTTCTCGTTCAAGGATTGGAGCCGCCGGCCGACGCGGTCGGGCAAGCCGTTCAACGAGAAGTTCGGCACCAGCGAGCGCAAGAGCTGGATGGACAAGCGCATCCGCGGCGCCGAGCCGGCGGTGTTGTTGGGGAACTACTTCGGGCTGGTGGCGGCCAAGGGGGCGGGGTTCTACGACGGCGACGCGATGACCCGGGCGGTGGAGCGCGGCCGGGCGATGGGCCTCACGGCCTGCCTCACGGCGGCCCAGCTCGCGGAGATGGTGGAGAAGGGCAGGGAAGTAATCAGTGGGCAGTAATCAGTGATATGAAATTCACGCAAGCGGCGGGCAGATTGGCGGTGATCCAGCGGAATCGAGGTGCTGCTGCTGCCGTATGCACTGGACATTCAGGCATGAAGTGCGAAATTTAGCTAGAGTCTCCAAGGTTCATTCCAGCCATGTGCACAGGCTCCGAAACTTTTGCTCAGAAGCAGTAATCGACTAGGTGCATTTCTTCTATTCGAAAGAATTGGTGTGAGCCGCCGCAATGTTGCAATATTTAAGGCATCGACATGAAATACATAAGTAATAAAATATGGGTTTCGGTAATCGCATTCATAATTTCGCAATGTAGCTTAAAAACAAATCTGCTCGCCCTCGATTTGCAACTGGTAGCTAAAATTCCAGTTCCAACAAATGATGTCTTTTTCAGGCCAGTAGTTGTTGGATACAAGGATAATGGTTCTGTATTGTTAAGTCTTAGCGCGTCGGGTTTTAACAGTGTAGGCCTATGCGTATCTCAGTCTGGTTTTTATCATTATTTTAATTTGCTTTCATTTTCTAACTCTACCGTTACGAACCTGTTTAAGTTTGAACAGGATGGCGGCAAGACGATAATCTACATCGATGAAATTAATTCTAGGTCCGAGACGAGCAGAAATGGAATTTTACTCCTGAAGACGCTATCGAACAAAGGATACCTCTCCGACGCACTAACAATTCTTACTGTTTATACGAACAGGTATAAAATAGTGAATGGTGTTATTGATTCTAATAATTTCGCTGGAAGCAGTAGTGCTGCATCTATTCGGATTCAAAAAGTAAATTCAAATGGAGCTGCAATAGATGAAAAAATAATAAATGTTTACCCAGAAGGCGGAAATTCTACGAATCCTGTTTATCGGATGTTAGGATTTTCGTTGTCTGAATACGATGTGAATTCTAACAATCATATGCTTGCCTCCGTCAACGATGGATTCGTTGAAGTCTTCCGTTTGGTTGACGATGAGTTGTTGCCTTCGAATGCGATATTTGTGTCAAATAATAAAACAAATTTAACTGCATATAAATTTATAAACGAAGAGCGATTAGTTTTGGAAATTCAGTCCTCAACGAATCTCACTGAATGGAAGACGATAAAAACAACAGCCGGAGAAAAATACTCGAATTTATTTCTCTCCGCCGATGGAAATCACGAATTCCTGAGAGTTCTTAAATAGCGATTAGGTTACTTTAATCATAACGCAAATTTAATCAACGGACGGCTACCGATAGTCGATTTCATAGACCA
>CAIWVP010000046.1 GCA_903916195.1 uncultured Verrucomicrobiota bacterium
GTGGCCCCGCGAGGCGGGGCCACGACGTCTCGTGGGCGCGTCTTGTCGTGCTCGTCGCCGGTGCGGTGCTGTCCGGTGCGCTCGCGCTCGCGCAGACGGGGACCGCGGTGGAGCCTGTCCGGTCGAAGGCGACGCTCGCCATGGTCGCCCGGCTCCGACAGCTCGCCGACTCCGCGGACCCGAAGCTCAACCGCTTCCTCAACGACCAACGCGTCGAGATGTTCGAGAAGGAGGCGCTCGCCGCGACGACGCCGGCCGGGAAGCTCCAGGCCCGGATATCCAAGGCGATCGAGATGTTGCAGGCCGGCCGGAGCGAGGCCGCGGCCGAGGAGTTCCGCTGGCTCGAGCAGAACGCGCGGACCTTGGACCCGGGGACGACACCGTCCGACCTCACGCTCATCCGGACCGGCCGCGCCGTCTCGCTGCTCCGCATCGGCGAGCAGGAGAACTGCTTGGCGAACCACAACGCCGATTCCTGCCTCTTCCCCATCCGTGGCGGCGGCGTCCACCTGCTTCCGCGCGGCTCCAAGAGCGCCATCCCGGTGATCGAGAGCCTGCTCGCCGCCGATCCGGGCGATCTGCAGGCCCGCTGGATCCTGAACATCGCGCACATGACCTTGGGCACGTGGCCCGACCAGGTCCCGCCCGCCTTCGTCATCCCTCCTTCCGCCTTCGAGTCCGACCATCCGATGCCGCGGTTCCCTGACATCGCCGGCGCGGTCGGCCTCTCCGTGGAAAGCTTGGGTGGCGGCGTCGTGATCGAGGATCTCGACAATGACGGTCTCTTGGACGTGATGGTCTCGTCGTGGGCGTTGCGCGGGCAGCTGCGCTATCTCCACAACGACGGTGACGGCCGGTTCACCGATCGCACCCGGGAGGCCGGATTGATGGGGCTCTGGGGCGGATTGAACATGGTGTCGGCCGATTACGACAACGACGGCTTCACCGATGTCTTCGTCCTGCGCGGCGCCTGGTTGGGTGTCGCCGGTCATCATCCGAACTCCCTGCTCCGCAACCGCGGCGACGGCACGTTCGAGGACGTCACCGAGGCCGCCGGCCTGTTGAGCTTCAACCCCACCCAGGCGGCGCGGTGGCTCGACTACAACGGCGACGGCAAGCTCGATCTGTTCATCGGCAACGAATCGCAGCGCGGCGACCGTCTCCGGTGCGAGCTCTACCGCAACAACGGGGACGGCACCTTCACCGAATGCGGGGCCGAGACCGGCTTCGGCATCATCGGGTTCGTGAAGGGCGTCGCGGTGGCGGATTACGACGGCGATAACCGCCCCGACCTCTATCTTTCGCGCCTCGACGGGGCCAACTTGCTCTTCCACAACGACGGTCCGGCCCACCCGGGCGACCCGGCCTCGAAGGCCTGGCGCTTCACCAACGTGGGCAAGACCGCCGGCGTCGAGCCGCCGGACAAGAGCTTCCCGACCTGGTTCTTCGACTACGACCAGGACGGCCGGCCCGATCTCTACGTCGGCGGCTACAACATCGACAATGTCGGCGACATCGTCGCGGACCAGCTCGGCAAGCCTTCGCTCGGAGAACGCTCCAAGCTCTATCGCAACCGCGGCGACGGCACCTTCGAGGATGTCTCCCGCGCCGCGCATCTCGACCGCGTGCTGCATGCGATGGGCTCCAACTTCGGCGACCTGGACAACGACGGCTATCCCGACTTCTACCTCGGCACCGGCAACCCGGACCTGCTGACGCTCGTGCCCAACCGGATGTTCCGGAACGCCGAGGGCAGGTTCTTCCAGGACGTCACCACGGCCACGGGCACGGGGAACCTCCAGAAAGGCCATGCCGTCGCCTTCGCCGACCTCGACAACGACGGCGACCAGGACGTGTTCGAGAACATGGGCGGGGCCTTCACCGGCGACCCGTACCACCACACGCTCTACCAGAACCCGGGCAGCACGAACCACTGGCTCACGCTCAAGCTCGAAGGGGGCCGCTCGAACCGCTCCGCCATCGGGGCCCGCATCAAGGTCTCGGTCGCCACGCCCCGCGGGCCGCGCGACATCTTCCGCTGGGTGGACACCGGCGGCAGCTTCGGTTGCAACCCGCTCCGCGCCGAGATAGGCCTCGGGGACGCCGCGGCGATCCGGTCGGTCGAGGTGCTGTGGCCCGCGACCGGCAAGACCCAGGTCCTGACGGGCATCGACCGCGACCGCTTCTTCACCTTCCGCGAGGGCGACGCGGCGGCCAAGCCGTGGGACGTGAAGCGGGTGCGGTTCGCGACCGGATCCGTCCCGCCCCACGCCGAGGCCCTGAAGAAGTGACCGGTCCACGGGCATCGGGCGGTGGTCCGCGCGATGCCTGCCGGCAGGCCCCGACGATCCCGTCCGGACCTGCGCCGGGCAGCAAAAAGTTCCTATCGTTCACATCTGTCGACGGTTCCCGGAGTTTCTTGCCCGGGCGTCCGACGCTTTTTCGTTCGCATCTGTAACCGTTTCAGGTCGAAGCGGTCACCGCGGACCACGGATCCTCGCGGACCGGCACCTGATGCCACGCCTCGCGGCCACCGGCAGTTCGCCCCCGACGGCGGCCGGCCGGCCCGCTGAAAATATCGAATGGCGGCGTGGCTCTCGGTGTCGACGTCGACATCTGTGAACGTCCCGACCCATGCGCCATCCGACCACTGAGACAGCAGCCTCTCCCGCGTCCCGCCGCTGGAGGGTGAGAGCCGCCATCGCCGGGCTCTCCGCGGCCTTGGCCTGCACCGCCGCCGCGCAGACCGCGTCCGCCCCGGTGTTGCCGGATGCCGCGAAGGTCATCGCCTCCCCGGGATCCGCCAAGGCCCGTCCATTGCCGCCTGGAACGGTCCGGATGATCGAGCGTTTCGCGGGGATCCGTGCCCAGGCCGAGGCGAATCCCGCCGGCCAGGCCTACACCAGCGCCGAACACGTCGCGCTGCTCCAGCGCCAGTTGGCGGTGGCGACCGAACCGGGCGAGGTCGGGCAACTGATGTCGCAGTACGGTCAGCAGTTGTTGAACTGGGGCCGCAGCGAGGACGCGAAGACCCAGTTCGAGCAGTTCGAGGTCTACATGGACCAGCACGGGATCGACCTCGGGCCCCGGCAGCGCGACCTCCTGCGCATGCTCCGCGCCACCTGCATGCTCCGCCTCGGCGAACAGGAGAACTGCATCGCCAACCACAACGCCGAATCTTGCCTGTTCCCCATCCGGGGCGGCGGCGTCCATCTGCTTCCGCGTGGTTCCCAGGGCGCGATCCGCCTGTTCAACGAGCTGCTGGAGCGGCGCCCCACTGACCTTCGGGCACGCTGGCTGCTCAACATCGCGCACATGACCCTCGGCCAATGGCCCGACCAAGTACCGGCCCGATGGGTCATCCCGCCGGAACGGTTCGCCTCGGACCACGACATCAAGCCTTTCCCCGATGTCGCGGGCCCGCTCGGGCTCGACGGCGGGGGATTGGCGGGCGGGGTGATCCTGGAGGACTTCGACGGCGACGGGTTCCTCGACGTGATGACCTCGACCTGGGAGCTCAAAGGTCTGCTCAAGCTGTTCCACAACAACGGCGACGGCACCTTTGCCGAGCGCACCGCCGAAGCCGGCCTCACCGGGTTCCCGGGCGGGCTGAACATCCAGCAGACCGACTACGACAACGACGGCCGACCCGATGTGTTCGTCCTGCGCGGAGGTTGGCTCGGGCCTGCCGGACGCCATCCGAACTCGCTTCTCCACAACAACGGCGACGGTTCGTTCACCGACGTCACCGAGGCCGCCGGCCTGCTCAATTTCCACCCCACGCAGACCGCCGCTTGGCTCGACTACGACGGCGACGGCTGGCTCGACGTCTTCATCGGCAACGAATCCTCGGGCCCGCAGGACGTGCATGCCTGCGAACTCTTCCACAACAACCGCGACGGTACCTTCACCGAGTGTGCCGCCGCCTGCGGCATCGCGGTGGTCGGCTTCGTGAAGGGGGTCGCCACCGGCGACATCGACAACGACGGCCGGCCGGACCTCTATCTCTCCCGGCTCAACGAGCCGAACCTGCTCTTCCGGAACGCCGGTCCGCGCGCCGGCGGCACCCACGGGGCCGCCTGGAGCTTCGAGAACGTCACCACCAAGGCCGGCGTCGGCGAGCCGCCGCACAGCTTCCCCACCGCCGTGTTCGACTACGACGACGACGGATGGGAAGACATCGTCGTCTCCGGCTACGGCATCCGGAACGTCGGCGACGTCGCGGCCGATTACCTCGGGCTGCCGAGCGAGGGCGAGCGCATGCGCCTTTTCCGGAACCAGCACGACGGCACCTTCCGGGACGTCACCAAGGAGGTCGGCCTGTTCAAGGTGGTCCACGCCATGGGCTGGAACTTCGGCGACCTCGACAACGACGGTTGGCTCGATTTCTACGCCGGTACCGGCAATCCCGACCTGACCACGCTCATCCCGAACCGGATGTTCCGCAACGACGGCGGGAAACGGTTCCAGGAAGTCACGACCTCCGGTGGATTCGGCCAGTTGCAGAAGGGCCATGGCCTCGCTTTCGCGGACCTCGACAACGATGGCGACCAGGACATCTACAGCGTCGTCGGAGGCGCCAACGCGGGCGACGTCGCCCACAACCAGCTCTTCCTCAACCCCGGTCACGGCAACCACTGGGTCACGCTCAAGTTGGAGGGCCGCGCGTCCAACCGTGCCGCCCTCGGCGCCCGGATCAAGGTGGACATCGCGTCCCCCGACGGCCCCCGGTCCATCCGCAAGACCGTCAGCACCGGCGGCAGCTTCGGTTCCTCGCCGTTCCGGCAAGAAATCGGCTTGGGCAAGGCGACGGCGATCACCGGCGTCGAGGTCTTCTGGCCGACCACCGGGAAGAGGCAGACCTTCACCGGTCTCCAGCCCGACCGTTTCTACAAGATCGTCGAAGGACAGGCCGAAGCCGTCCCGTGGGATGTGAAGAAGGTCCAGTTCGACCTCACCGCGAAGGCCGGCCACCCGCATGATCATGCGGCCGCGCCGGTGTCGGCCGCACCGTGACGGCCCGGCCCAAGGTCCAGACAGGGGATGCTATCGGAAGTGGCGGTCCGTCGAGGTGGTATGAGGGAAGATCCCGGTAGGCGTGCCCGA